>CAYJAF010000028.1:0-29579 GCA_964368195.1 uncultured Thermodesulfobacteriota bacterium | reverse complement strand
CGGGGCGTTCTCTTGGGAGCTTCCCCGGCTTCCGCAACAGTTTGAGGAGCTTCGCTCTCAGCGGCTTTGGGCTTACGGCCACGGGGCGTTCTCTTGGGAGCTTCCCCGGCTTCCGCAACAGTTTGAGGAGCTTCGCTCTCAGCGGCTTTGGGCTTACGGCCACGGGGCGTTCTCTTGGGAGCTTCCCCGGCTTCCGCAACAGTTTGAGGAGCTTCGCTCTCAGCGGCTTTGGGCTTACGGCCACGGGGCGTTCTCTTGGGAGCTTCCCCGGCTTCCGCAACAGTTTGAGGAGCTTCGCTCTCAGCGGCTTTGGGCTTACGGCCACGGGGCGTTCTCTTGGGAGCTTCCCCGGCTTCCGCAGTTTGAGGAGTTTCTTTGCCCTCAGCGGATTTAGGCTTGCGGCCCCTTGAAGAACGAGTGGATTTTGCTCCTCTGCCGGTTGCTTTTTGTTCATCACCGGTTTCAGTAAGCTTAAGTTCGCCACTTGCTGACGCAGACTCCGACGTCGCAACTGACTCAGCTTCTTTCGAAGCGGTAGTGACCACTCCGCCCTCAACTCTGGCTCCGCGCTCTGCCTCATCACGGCGGCGCCCTCTTCTTCTTTTACGCCGACGCCCTTCACGCTCACCACCGGGGACAGCCTCAGAAGAAGCCTCTGCCGCACCTTCGGGCGCAGCCGATCCATCATCAATGCCAAAGGAGGCCAGCGTCCAACTCAAAACTTGACGCACATCTTCCTCTTGGCTGGTGCTTAAAGGAGAAAAACCAAATATACCGCCGGGCCGTTGGCTACGAGCCGCACCTCTGGGCGGACGAGAACCTTGCTCACGACCACCACCACGGCGCTCACCTCGCTTGCGGTCGCCACCACCACGGCGTTCCCGCACGGCCACATCACCGCCTTCATCTTTCTGAAAGAGATCCTGAGACGGCCAAAAGACAGCCAACTTCTCGCCTAAGAGATTTTCAATGGCCTCCAAATGAAAGACGTAATCTTCGCAACCAAAGGAAATGGCCTTGCCGGTGTGTCCGGCCCGAGCCGTGCGGCCAATGCGGTGGACATAGTTTTCAGCATCTTGCGGCAAATCGTAGTTATAGACGTGGCTGATGTCGTCAACATGAAGCCCTCGACTGGCCACATCAGTGGCCACCAATATTTGCAAACGATTTTCCTTAAATGATTCCATCAACTTAAGGCGTTTAGGCTGAGCTAAATCACCAGTGATGCCTTCGGCTTGGAAACCGTTATTCGTCAGCTTTTTAGCCAACCACTCCACCCCACTTTTAGTGTTGGCAAAAATGATAATCCGTCGATGGTCTTCACGGCGCAAGAGGCCCAGAAGCAAGCTCAACTTTTCATCACGCCCAATGTGGTAAAGCTCTTGCTCAATACTGACCTTGGTCACTTTGTCCGGCTCGGCAGTAATATATTGCGGCGGATTCATATAGTGATAAGTCAACTCCAAAACGCGATCGTCTAAAGTTGCCGAAAAGAGCATGGTCTGACGTTTATCATAGGAGGGCAGTTTACGGAAAATAGTTTTTAAATCCTTAATAAAACCCATATCTAAAAGGCGGTCGGCTTCATCGATGACAACGGCTTCAATGCCGGCGGTCTTCAAAACACCTTGCTCTAAATAGTCAATGATGCGCCCGGGAGTGCCAATGACAAGCTCAGGAAAAGTGGCCAGAACATCTGTTTGGCCCTTATATTCCATACCACCGATGACCAGCGCCTGGCGCAGCTCAGTTGCTGAGGTCAAAACTTGGGCATCTTCGTAAATTTGCAAAGCCAACTCGCGAGTGGGAGTGACAATGAGGGCTCGCGGCACTTCCGGGGCCAGGGGCTTATTTTGCAAAAGACGCGTTAAAAGCGGCACCAAAAAGGCCGTTGTTTTGCCTGTGCCCGTCTGAGCTTGACCGGCAATATCAAAGCCCTTCAAAGTAGCGGGGATAGCTTGAGCCTGAATGGGGGTGCAATATTCAAAACCGGCATTATCTAAACCGGCCAAAATTTCCCCCGGCAAATCAAAATCCACAAAGCGGGTGGCAGTTAAAAAGTTTGGCCGCTCGGCGCGAGGGCCAACTTCCAACTCGGCTTCCGGGGTTGCGTAATCCGGGGCGTGACCCTGAAAGTCATCACTTTGGGCAGAAGACATATAAACTCCTTAAGGCGAAACCCATCTATAGAGCTTCGCCATTTTCAAATCTAATATAGAATACGCCGATTAATCAGCATTTCCTAAAGCACCCGCCCCGCTCACTTGGCGGCAAATTCGTTGGGCACTTTATTATCTTTTAACAAAGTCAAAGCACGATCCAGTTGCGGATCAAACTTCAAACGTTCCGGCAAAGGCAATTCCGACAGAGGTTTATCAGGCATTTCAAACTCTTCCTCAGTGTCGACATCAGCCTTTTTGTCATCTTTATCCGCCACTTCTTTAGCTTCGGCAGATTCTTGTTCTTCGTTTACCCCGGCCAAATGACCTTCAAGATCTTTTTCGCGCACAATTTCAACCTTGGGCGGCAAGCGGCTGGGGACTTCCACATCCGGAGTTATGCCGTCGGCCTGAATCGAGCGACCGGAGGGAGTATAGAAACGGGCAGTAGTCAGGCGCAAGCCGGAACCATCAGGCAAGGGGAAAACCGTTTGCACCGAGCCTTTACCAAAGCTTTTAGCACCAACTAAAAGAGCCCGTTTGTGGTCTTGAAGAGCTCCGGCCACAATTTCGCTAGCGCTAGCTGAGCCTTCGTTAATCAAAACGACTATCGGACAATCTACGGGCAAGACCATTTCATCGTCAGCGTAATAACTGACGTTTTGATCCGGCAGGCGGCCCTTTGTTTCCACCACCAGCTTTTCCCCCAAAAAGAGGCTGCTGACGGCAATGGACTGATCCAACAAACCACCGGGATCATTTCTGACATCCAGAATCAAGCCTTTAAGTGGCGGGAATTCTTCTAAGGCTTCCAAAGCCTCTTCAGCGGTGTCGGCTTGAAAGCTCATAATCCGCAAGTAGCCGTAACCTGGTTCTAAAACTTCAGACCGCACACTGTGAATGGGAATGAGGTCTCGAACGACATCGAATTCCTTTAAGGACTTTGCTCCCTCACGGTTGATGGTGAATTGAACTTTCGTGCCTTTAGGGCCTCGAATGAGCTTCACCGCTTCAGTCAAAGACATATCCTTAGTGGTTTCGCCATCAATTTCCAAGATTTGATCGCCAGATTGAAGCCCCGCCCGATAAGCAGGAGTTCCCTCAATGGGCGAAACAACGGTTAAGATTCCGTCTTTAGTCGAAATTTCAATGCCGACCCCAAAGAAGCTACCTTGGGTTTCCTGTTGAAATTCCTTCATTTCATCAGGCGTTAGAAAGGAGGAGTGCGGGTCTAAAGTTGAGAGCATTCCACCAATGGCACCATAGACCATTTCACTGCCATCAGGTTCTTCCACAAATTTATTTTGAATTTCATGGACAACCAAAGAAAATATTTTCAGTTTCTCAAAAAAATCAGCTTCAGTATCAGCCCGAAGAGTCTGCGGGCTCAAGAGTAATAAAAACGCCAACACAGCGGCCTTAAACCACCGCAAGCTCATTGCGTCTGCCTTTATGAATTTAGGCATGAATCCTCCGTATTAAGACACGCCGCCTTTAACTAAGGAAGCGTTGATTAATTAGAATTTTAAGTATACGCTGATTTATTCTGCTTGCAGAATAAATCAGCGTTTCCTAAAAAATAATCACTCAAGACAATTTAAACAACGGCCCCAAATTTCAAATTTGTGACCCTCACTTTTAAAACCTTTTTCCGCTGCGATGCTCTGTTCTAAAACCGATAATTCCGGCACTGTAAATTCAAAAATGCGTCCGCAACGAATGCAACGCAAATGGCTGTGCTGGTCGCTTTCAGAAGTGCGCTCATAGTGCATGTGCCCATCTTCAAGGTAAACCGCCACCAATAATCCCGATTCAATTAAAATTGGAATGGTGCGGTAAATAGAAGCCTTAGAAACCCCGGCAACAGATTTCAGATGAAAAAAGAGCTCGTCGACGTCAAAGTGGCCGTGGTTCTGAAGCACAGCCTCAGCAATGGCTTCCCTTTCGCGGGTAATGCGGTAACCTTTCTCTTTCAAGAAGCCACGGAAAGCTTCCAGCTCGCTTTGAAGATCGGGGTCAGCTTTTTGGAAAGAGAACGCTTTGTTTTCAACCATAACTATTTCCCACTTGACTTAGAGTTTAAATCAGCGTTTCCTTAGTTTTAGAAACCTAAATTTTTATAATACCATTATCAATAGCGCAAAACAACTGGAAATAGCACCACGTCAATCTAATTTATACTTTTTCGGGCTCCTACGGAAGAACTTTTCATCTCTTGCCTGAAATTTAAGCCCTAAAACTCGCTAAAGCTCAAACAATAGGGCTTAAATTTTGCAGTCAAGTTCTGAAAAGTTTTCCTTGGGTCGCCGCAGTTCATGATATTTTATCAAATTAGATTGATGGCATCTAAAATATGCAAACGGAGCCGAAGGGGGACTTCTCCAGAGGCGAGTGACGAAAATCAAGGCGCATCAATCCTGAACACACCTTTAGCGAGCTTGATGCGTGATGATTAAAGCACCGCTTTCTAGACTTATTTTAGCCTCAGAAGCACTTAACTCATTACTCAAACCGCGAGACAAACCAAGCTTTAAGCACCCCTTCATAAGGGGATATTTACAATTTTCCAAAGTTACACCCAAAGCATCAGCCCCCAAAGGCAGAAGGGAAAGCCCATCGCCCAAGGAGCCCCGCACCACCCTCTGGCCCGGCCCCGTGAGGAGTTGAAGAGTCCAGGCTCCATGGCGAAACAATATTAATTCATTTTTAAAGAGATCAGCTTGGGGCAGAAAAATATTGCCCAAAGTCATGTCCCAGCGCCCCCCCAAGGCTCCCAACACTTCAAAATGATGAAAGCCTCGCTTGCGTGCGGCCATTAAAGCAAGCTCAAAATCAATTTCATCTTTTTCCACTGGGTGACGTTCAATGGTGGTGTTTTGGCTTTGGTAAAACTCCAGCTCTTTTGGCGGAAGGGAATCAAAATCGCCAACCAAATAATTAAGCGGCCAAGCAAGGGCCCGCACAAACTTTGCCCCTCCGTCGGCGGCGACCACAAAATCATCCGGCGAAGGGGCTTTTGGCCAATCGACAGTGGGCGGCACGAATTCTCCATTTAAAAATATAAAGGCTCGGCCATTTTTTTTGCTGTTTTCAGTTTCCAAGAAGCTTCCTAAACACTTATTTTACTTACAAAATTAATCATCGCACCCTTAAATTTCGAGTCATATCAAGCAAGATGATAAAACCAAAAAACCGTTTATGTAAACACGCTCTAATCGATAATTTCAATAACACCACTATCTAAAGCCCGGCACACATATTCCGGGGTCAGTTGCTGAGGGCTGCGAGCGGGCAAGAAAGCCGGCCCCCGACCACCGTGGGGGTTTGAGACGCGCACAATGAGATCCACAAACAACAATCTGGTGATTACGCTCCCCAAGCGCGGCAACGGAGCTTTAGTGCTCAAGGCCAATTCGGTGATAGTCGTAGCCCTCCCTTGGGGTTCGGCACTGTAATTACGCACAATTTCCACCAACACCTCCTGAGAAAGGGCGGTGGTGTTTTCCCAAGTGGCCGGCGGCACCAGAGCGAAAAACCCACTTTTAAAGACAAAATAATCACTCAAGCGGCGAGTCAGTTCCCCACCACTCAAAACAATTAGCCAGCTGACGTAAAGCCAAACCATGAAAAGTGGAATGGCGGCAAAACTGCCGTAAATGGCGTTATAACTGGTTAAGTTGATCATCACCTTAATATAAAAAGTCTGGAAAACTTGAAAGCACAAACCGGTTAACAACCCGCCAACAAGGCGTTCGGGCCAGCGGGCCAAGGAACGACTAAAATAAGCATAAGCCCACGCCAAAACAAGCCACCACATAATGTAGGGGGAAATCACCACTAAAAGCGATAAAAAACCACTTGGATTAATGCCCAAAGGAATAGACCAACTGGAGGTGGCCAAACCGGTGAGGAAAATATTAATGGCGGCAGTCAGGACTAAAATCATGGGAATGATGATCATGACGGTGAAGTAGTCCATAAAGCGGTGCAAAAGACGCCGTGGGGGGTGGTAACCGAAAATAGTGCCCATGACTTTTTCCAGCACCGTAAGCAGACGATAGCCCGACCAAAAAATGAGGCCCAAAGCCACAAAGGCCATCAAGCCCCCGGAATAATTACTAATAAGATTTTCGGCAAAAGTTTTCAATTCGTTTAAAATTTCTTCTTGGCCATCAAATGAGGTGAAAAAATTATTAAGAGCCAAAACAAGGGCTTGCTCTAAACCGAAACTTTTAGCCACCGCAAAGCAGAGGGCCAAAAAGGGCACAACTCCCATGATGCTGTAATACGACAGGGCCGCAGCATAGATTGTCCAATGGGTGACGCCGGCCTGCTCTAAGTGCTCATAAATATCAAGGAGGCGATCTTGCTTGAAAAAATTTTTTATTTTTTTAAACGACATATTTCATTTAAAGCCCCAAAGTTTTCAACTTTTTATGAAGGCTGGTGCGGTCAAGATCAATGGCCTCAGCCGTTTGGGTAATATTGTTATCGTGGGCGTTCAATTGATGGCGTAAGTAGTGACGCTCAAACTCTGCCCGGGCTTGCCGAAAGGGCAAGTTGAGGTAATCCGGCTCGGCTGACACTTTAGTAAACGAGGCAACAGAACCGCCAGACAAATCACCCTCAATCACTTCTCCCGGAGTCATAATGGCTAACCGTTCAATGGTATTTTTCAGCTCGCGCACATTGCCCGGCCAAGGACGGTTGATTAAATCAGCCATTAATTCAGAGCTAATTGTTTTATTGCCCAAATTGTGCTGACGAACATAAGTGGTGAGAAAATCCTCAGCTAAAAGAGGAATATCGGCCGGACGCTCACGCAAAGAAGGGACACGCAAAGGAACGACATTTAAGCGGTAATACAAATCTTCCCGAAAACGCCCCGCCGCTATTTCAGCTGTTAAATCTTTATTACTGGCGGCAATGATGCGCACGTCCACCGCAATTGTCTTGGTGCCCCCCACACGCTCAAATTTTTGCTCTTGCAGAATACGCAAGAGTTTAGCTTGAGTCTTAAGGCTCATATCGCCAATTTCATCTAAGAACAATGTGGAGTTATGGGCTAAATCGAAACGCCCCTGTCTTCGGGCCGAAGCTCCGGTGAAGGCTCCTTTTTCGTGACCAAAGAGCTCACTTTCCACCAGCTCTTCAGGGATAGCGGCGCAGTTGACCTCCACCATTGGTCGCTCTGCCCTTTTGGAAAGCTGATGGATAGTCCGGGCGGCCAATTCCTTCCCCACGCCGTTTTCTCCGGTAATCAAAACAGAGGCCGGAGTGGGGGCCACAGCTCTAATTTTAGCCAACAAATCGCTCAAAGCCGCCGAAGAACCCAACATGGCACTGGCTGACGCGCTTGATTTATTTTTTAAAATTTGGTTTTCAGCAGATAAACGCCGAAAGCCCACGGCCCGCGAAACTGTCAAAAGGAGCTTATCGGCGGACAAAGGCTTTTCGATATAGTCAAAAGCCCCCATTTTCACAGCTCGCACGGCAGTGTCGATGTTACCGTGCCCGGAAATGACCACCACCGGCAAGCTGGGATATTCTTCACTCAATCGAGTTAAAACATCAAAGCCTTGCTCGGCATTTTGCATCCAAAGATCTAAAATTACTACTTCCGGCAGAGATTCATCAATGCGTTCCAAAGCTTCCGTCGCTGAAGATGCTTGAGCCACCAAATATCCCTCATCACCCAAAAGGCCCCCCAAGGTCAGGCGAATATCTTTTTCATCATCAACTATTAGAATTGTTTCGGGCATTTAATCTCCGGACTAAAGTCAAAACTAGGGAAGTGATGTCAACTTAAAATACTATAACGCATAAGAAATGAAAATTATTTTGGCACACTCGGGGACGACTTCCTAAAGTTGCCCCCTTCATTCGCCTTCAAGTTCAGCACAAAGTGCCCCCAAAAAATTCTCATGCTTCATTCTGCCCTAGCCTCAAGGTCAGAGGCAAGGGAAATCAGGTAAAGGAGAATCTGACGGCGAATTTTTCAAATCCAAAGTCATTAAAAAAGCATCTTCCCCGTCTTCATAGTAATCAGGACGACGGCCGGTAAACTCGAAACCCTCACTGGTGTAGAGCGAAATGGCGCCTTCATTACTAGGACGCACTTCCAAAAAAATACACTCAGAGTCACTGCGGCGAGCCACATTTTTCAAGTTGGCTAATAAGCAACGAGCCAGCCCTTGTCCGCGAAAATCAGGTGAAACCGCCAAATTTAACAAGTGGATTTCCGGCGGCATAAGCCAAAAAAAACAATGGGCAACCAAGCGGCCGTTTTGCTTCAGCCCCAAGGCCAAAGAAATATTCCGCCTGAATTCGCCCAAGAAATTTTCCGCTGTCCAAGGGTAATCATAGCAAGCGTTCTCCAGGGCTAAAACTTGAGCTAAATCTTCGGCAAATAAAACAGCTAAATCAAATACATCCTGAGAGCTTCCGTCGTAATTCATAAACTTACACTTACTCAAATGGCACTTAAGGCCAATAAACTAGCCAAAAGGCCATAGAGAAAAAAAGGCCACACGGAACGCTCTAAAAAGGCCGCCATGCCCAATAAACCCAAAAAAGGAATGAAGTAATATATTGCGGCGAAATGGAGCAAAATCATTTCGGGCACAAAGTGAGCCAAAAGCTGCAAAAGAACAGTATTAACGACAATGGCCAACACCAAAGCCAAAGCCGAAAAGAAAAAATTCAGCCCAAGCCCCCGTAAATTAAGCATAAAAAAATGCGGCTCTTGGCCATTTGAAATGCGCGCTCGAGCTTCCGCCAAAGAGTTTTTGGCAAAATAGCGGCAAACTTTGTCAATAGAAGTAAAAGCCCAAGCCCAAAAAGGTAAAGTTAAGAAAGAGAGCACCAGCCCGGCCTTTGGTAAGGCCTCACCAGTGGCAAAGGAGCTCCCCACCCAAGCGACGAACACAGCACAAACAGCCAAGCCCGCCTGAGGAACCAATTGGCCTCCCAAAGAAAGGGTTGCCAGCCAAAGAAGCTCTGCCGACAAACCAAGCCACAGACCATAACCAAGCTCCCCTAACAAAAGCCCCATGATGGCACCCACCACGAGGGGGCGGCTCACCATAAAAGGGCCGAAGGCTTGCTTATCAAGGTTTAGAAAAGCTCCGATGATGATTGGTAGCACTTCCAATGACACAATTATAGCTTTCTTTAAAGAAACGCTGATTTGTTCTGCCTGAAAATAAATCAGCTAAAGACCCGCCGCCTCAAATGAACTCTTGTAACAAAAAGTTTAAGTGTCATCACGGCTGCCAAATAGTGACTTTGGCCGAAGGCGTGGCTTGAATAGAAACATCCAAGCCTTTTTTTTGAAAATTTCCCAATGCGTCTAAAGTTGCGGGTCGAACAAAAAAAGAATCTGATAACTGCACAGCTACCCCATCCGGCGGGGCCGCTTGGTTCCCCAGGTTGAGAGATTTAAATTCATGCCCCGCAGCCATAGATTCTAAAAAATCCTCTAAAGTTTTAAAGAGCACCAAGACCCGCCGCTCGGCAATTTCTTTTTGTGCTAAAAGTTTTCCCAACAACAGTGGAGTCGTAAAGTGTGTCGCCTTAATTTCATCAGGCAAACCCAAACTCATAACTTGCTGAGACCAACAGTCATCGACCATATCTTGGTCAGAAACAATTACAGTATCTATTTGCAAATGGGGAACCCACCCCACAGAAACTTGGCCATGAATAAGCTTTTGATCTATTCTAACCCAAAGGAAAGCCATCAAAGACTCCCTATCTGCCAACCTCAAAGTTAGCTATTTATAAGGAAAGGCTATTTTGCCGTAAGTAAATTTGCCTACCCGCAAGGAAATGCTTAGCGCCTCCTTAAATTAACGTCATCCCGGAAGATCAGCGAGCGGTGCCCAGCATCTCTCCGGCCACCACAATATTTTTCTGGGCGTGCTCGGCAATTTGCTGAGCGGCCTCAGCTAAAGTTGATTTTTCCCGCAACTGAGCTGTTTTAAGCATCATCGGCAAATTAACCCCGGTTAAAACTTCAACTTTCCCCCCCTCTAAAAAGGAAAGGCTAATATTAGAAGGAGTGCCCCCGAACATATCTGTCAAAATCAAAACTCCGTTTCCACGGTCAGCGTCCTTGATGGCCTGCTTAATATTTTGATGCATCACCTCAGGGCTTCGGCCGGCGTCAATGGAAACAGTAGCCCAACCGTCAAGGCTCCCCAAAATAAACTCTGTGGTTTTAAGGAGCTCTTGAGCTAAAGAACCGTGAGTGACTATTACAATGCCTAACATATATTTCGCTCTCTTCTATATCTATATTTTACTATATCTATACTTTACAAGCTCTATGCTTACAAACTCTATATTTTTCAGGCTAAATCTCGGTGCCGCAAAGTAATTGTGGATTTAAAAACATCTTTCAAAGCTTGGCTGAGAAATACAGCCACCGCCACACTGCGGTGCTGACCGCCGGTGCAACCCACGGCAATGGTGAGATAAGATTTCCCTTCCTTTTGGTAAAGGGGATGTAAATAAATAACTAAATCCAAGAATTTATCTAAAAAACCCTTTGTTTCCGGGGCATTTAGAACATAATCATAAACATCTTGATCGCGTCCGTCTAAGTTCCGCAAATGGTCTAAATAAAATGGGTTCGCCAAAAAACGGACATCGACCATCAAATCTGCTTCCGGCGGCAGACCGTTTTTAAAGCCAAAGGACATAATCTCCACACTCATCGAGCGCTCAGCCCCATCGACTTTAAATCGTTCTTCGATCATGCTCCTTAAGGCGGATGATTTTAAGTTACTGGTGTCAATTATTTGGTCGGCAGCTTGGCGTAAAGGCTCCAGCTGCTCACGCTCTTGGGCAATGGCCGCTAAGATGTCGCCATGGGGAGCCAAATGGTGCGGACGCCTGGTTTCAGAAAAACGCTTCACCAAAGCCCCATCAGTGGCTTCAATGAACAAGACGCTTAAATCATAGCCCAACTGGCGAGCTTTATCAAAAATATCTAAATTCGAGGCTAACTCGGGCTCGCGAGCATCCATTCCCACAGCCAGACGAATAAAGCCGCCACTCTCTTTGCGCACGGCTAAAAATTTGGGCAATAAAACCACCGGCAGATTATCAATGGCCAAATAGCCCATATCTTCCAAGGCTTTGAGAACCGTAGATTTTCCGGAACCGGAAAGGCCTGAGACCACCACTAAAAGGCCGCTTGGTCGTTTTAACATAAGGCTTCACTCTTTATTAAATAGTCGGTGCTGAAAAACTTAAGGAAACGCTGATTTATTCTCCACGAGAACAAATCAGCAAGGCACGCCCGCCTCACATGAGCCCTTCGGGACGGAAAACCATGGGTTTTCCTCTCATTTTGGCGGCGGCAAAGTAGGCAATTTTGCCTACTTTGCAAGGAAACGCTGATTTATTCTCCACGAGAACAAATCAGCAAACGCACGCCCGCCTCACATGAGCCCTTCGGGACGGAAAACCATGGGTTTTCCTCTCATTTTGGCGGCGGCAAAGTAGGCAATTTTGCCTACTTTGCAAGGAAACGCTGATTTATTCTCCACGAGAACAAATCAGCAAACGCACGCCGCCTAAACGAAATTAAAAGACGACAGCACTCCCTCACAAAAAACCAAACTGCCCTGATACAGACCAAAAATCAAGTCGCAAATGGCAAAGTTTAACCCCTGCGCAACATAATTTGAAAAATCTCACCTTGGGTTTTAGCTCTTAAAATTTCACCCACCGTGGCCTCTGATTTTAAAATGGCCCCGAGTTTGGCCAAAAGGCTTAAATGCTCCCGCCCTTCTTTATCGGAAGGAGTGAGCAAAAGAACAAAAATCTTCGCCGGCTCACCGTCTAAACTTTCGAAATCAACTCCCGCTGTCGACCGAGCCAATAACAAAAACGGGTGGACGAACAAGGGGCTTTTACCATGAGGTAAAGCCACACCATTTGCTAAACCTGTTGAGGAGCGAGCTTCACGCTCCAAAACCACTTTCAGAATTTCCGAATATGACCATGCACTTAAGTGGGAGGCCTCCGCGCAAAGCGTCTCTAAGGCCTCCCTTTTATCTTTTGGCATAAAATCCAACAAGATGTTTTTTTCACTTAAGTAATCAGCTAAGGCCATGGGTTAAATTTCTCTGAGGCAAGGAAAGGTTAAAGAATCAGCGCTCCCTTACATATCAATAGTTAAAAGCTCTAACAATCCCTGATTGTTTTGCCGCACAATCGACAATTTCCCAGTGGCTTCATTGACGAAAATCAACTGCGATTGTGCCGTGGCCCCCAATTGGTGGACAGCTTCTTTCAAAGCTAAAGTCGGGGGAGTCAATGACCACTCACGATCAACTAAAGGAGCAGCATACTCGCCGCCAAAATCAACCGCGCCAAAATCTTCCTCACCCGAACGCGGCCCGCGCCTTGCTTGGGCTCCCTTGTGGTCTTTTTGTTTTTCCCTAAAACGCTTCACTTGCTTTTCAATTTTATCAACAACTAAGTCAATGGCTGAATACATATCTTCAGTTTCTTCTTCAGCTTTTATTTTCAGGCCGTCACTAGTCACTAAAACTTCGGCCTTGTGACGAAATTTCTCAACTGTTAAAACGACTTCAGCATCAATTACTGCATCAATATATTTTTCCAGCCTAAGCAGTTTCTCGTAACCATATTGCTTTAAATTCTCAGACGGTTCCATATGCCTAAAAGTGATTGAATACTGCATACACATCCTCCGGCCACCCTGTTTTAGGCGGCTAAAACTTTTTGGTAAAACTCATCTGACCTCTCCCAAGGGCTCGTTTCATAAGGAGTATGGCCTTTAAGATTTATCACACTTACTTTGCTTCGCTATAGCTAAAAATCAAGCCTCCACATTTCCAGCGAAGCGCGCTTAGGCAAAAAACCTAGCCCGAAAAGGTTTAGGGTAGAGCCTTTATATTTATTTTACTGGAAAAAGCATTACAAATCAAATCATTTTATCCTATTTGGGAGACTGGCGAAAACTCCTCTCTGGGCATTTTCAGCAAACGAGGGCCGCCTATGACATCTCTTTTAGCATCACAAAAGGTCTATTAACTTAAATTACATATAAATAGATTAAACAACACTCCATTTCACACTATTTTGCATAAAAAAGCATTATTAAGCACAATTTCTACTTGTCTTACGTAGTCTTGTATGTTATATATTGTATGGAATACGCTACACCCAAGAGAGCGAACAATCGGTCGTCTTTAGACTGTCTTGCCAACCAGCAACAAGAAAAATACTAAAAACAAAGGCTTTTCAAACAGTTAAACGCCTATTAAAGCGGCGACTGTTTGCGGCCAACTTGGAGAGGGGAGAATAATGTCGGGAACACAAGCTCTGGAAGTTTATCGCTATCACCTTGAGCCGGGCAAGGTTTTTGCATTGGGAGAACCGGCTCTTATTTCCGCAGTTTTAGGCACCTGCGTCGCCGTTTGTCTGCACGATCGGCGTTTGAAAATCGGTGGGATGAATCACTTCCTCTACCCTAGAACAAAGATGTTTAGTAACAGCCGCCCTGATCCCCAATATGCTGAATTTTCCATTCCGGCTTTAATTAAACAGATGCAAAAAAAAGGATGCCGGACAGAAGATCTTGAGGCGCAGATTTTCGGCGGAAGCCAACTGATGGGCTTGGCCGATTCCAACTTGGGTGAAAAAAACATTAAAATGGCCCGCAGGCTCTTAAAAAAGAACGGTATTCGTGTTGTTTCCGAAGATGTTGGCGGCTTTAAGGGGCGCCGTTTAATTTACCACACCGGAACTAACGAAACCATGGTGATGAAGACTCACCGTTTGCGGCGCGGCGACTACTACCCCTATCGTCAGCGCTTGGGAGCTTGATTTACGAACCTGCCCCTTTGTCCGGTGGCTGGGATGGATAGCGGTTGGTTCGCACCGGAGGAGCCGCCGCCATTCCACTTTCCTTTTTCAATAAAAAGCGCTGATAGGCATTAACCCAATGGGTAATGTCTTGGAAAGCATCGGGATTCAAAGCCAACTCCTCCGCCGGAGCATCAGGCGTTGTCCCCGGGCGCAAGCGGCCAACAAAGCCGGCCCGAATAATGGTTTTAACCTCACCCGGTTCAGCCCCAACAACAAGAGAGCTCGCCTCTTCACCCCCATCAGAAGCAAGAGTTTCATTATTAGAGATAAGATCCCAATGTAAAATAGAGAGCACCAAGTGCATCTTGGTCTCTTTTAAGCTGATGTCTAAATCCGTCATCGGGAGTTCAATGGTAATCAAAGCCTTTGTTTGTTCCTCAAGCTCAAGGGCCATTGGGAAAATAAGTTGCAAGCCGCCCCCGCTTATATCTATCACACTGCCTTTAGCAATGACAGGACGAAGTGACGATGGTCTTCCACCTCGTCCCGGCCCTCTCCAGTCATGCCATAAAGCAGTAATTGCGTGGTTACCACCCGGCTCCAAGCGCAGGAAATCCCGCCTTTGGGCACTGACTAAACGCCGCGGCCAAGCGAGTAATAAGCGGCCCACTCGCCAACTTTTTTCCTTTTGGTAAAAGAGATTTTTAATGTTACTTGAAAATTGGTAGCGATCCATCTGAGCTTTAGGGCTGGGACGGAAATAGATATGCACTTGCACTAAAAGGCCTTCTAAATCTTCAGGCCGCCCTTTGGGCAGATGGGTCATTTCCAAAATCAACTCTTGGCCGACTTTTATATCAAAGATATAGCCATTATAAATACGCTCGTATTCCGGCGCAATGATCTCAACACTACAGCTGGCATTACGCGCATGGGCCATTTTTAAAATGTCGGCCCGCCTGGTGGGGTTTTCAATTGATGTCCAAGATTGGAACTTAAGGAGGCGTTGTTTTTTGCGCCACCATGAATAAAGCCCCCCCACAACAACAATAAAACCAATGACAATGGCAAACCAAACGAAATAACTTGACGTCCAGCCCGTGGGAGTATTGAGGCTATCTTTAAAGCCGTCCCATAGTTCCAAAGCTCTATTTGTGCTCACCCAAAAAATTGTGGACATAATAAAATTCCCAATGCCAAAAAAAATCTCTTATTGCTGCCCGGGCATAGCAAAAATAAAAACCAAATCTTCAATGTGTTTGGCCAAAGATGAATCCAGCTCCAAAAGACGAGCCCCGTTTTCGTGGTAGATGCTGGCTTTGGGCCCCGGGCGACTCCAAAGAATTTCCAAAATCAAATCAAGGCTTTTGAAATCTTTATCCTGCTGAGTCTTGGGCAATTCCAATTGAGCTTGATATTTTGCCCCCACGGGCAATGGTTTGGAGCTCATAATGAGCATACCTTCAGCATGGAGATCGCCTAAGTGCCCCAAAACTTGGCCTGTTCGACGATCAGTTATTTTAAGATAGTAAATTAGCTCACGCCGTTGCAAATTTCTTTGCTCGCGCAAAATCATTCCCTCAGCCATGTAACACCTCATTTTTATGCCGCGTCAATCTAATTTGTAATTTTCCGGGCTCCTACGGACTAACTTTTCATCTCTTGCCTGCAATTTAAGCCCGCGGGCTCGCTTAAGCTCAGACAGTAGGGCTTAAATTTAGCAGTCAAGTTCTGAAAAGTTTTCCTCCGTCGCCATATCATTCTATGATGTTCTAGCAAATTAGATTGACGTGATTTTTATGTAAAAAATAGCTAAATTTACTTTAAAACATCACTTAAACCAAGCTACCTATAGTCTCCCTTTTTAGGGGCGGCCAACTTCCAACCATACGAATAGGATTAGAAAACTAATTTAAAACCCGCACCAAATAACGCCCATCGTTGGCCGTGAGCCCACGCTGTTGCAACCCGCGAGCATAACTTTCAGCCGCCTTTTTGCTGTTAAACCGGCCACACATCACCCGGTGCCACTTTTGACCATCGACTAAACTCTCTGTGGCCCAAGCCATTTCCCCAGCTTCGACCAAACGGGCTAAATACCTATCGGCGTTAGCTTTTTCATTGAAAGACCCCAAGTGAATGACATATTGAAACGAGCCGGAGCTCGAATCAACTGCTGGGAGAGGAGTCACTTCTACGCCCTCATCCTCACTTGCCCCCGCCAAACTTGAAGCCGCCGCCGCTACCATAGATGAAGAGGAACTAGCCCCACGACCGGCCGAAGGAGCTGAAGCCGGAGGCAGATTTCTTTCCACAACTGACGCAACTCCGGAAGCACTGGGCGCGTTAGCAGTACTACTGGCGGCCTTGGGTTCAATAGAAGGCGGAGGCGTCGTTTTGGACGCCTTGACGGCCGGTTTTTTTCGCTCTTCTTGCCCGGGCAACAGTCCCACTTGAGCCAAAGGGTTAGTCGCATCCGGCTTCATTTGCAAAGCTGCCTGAGCGGCCGTGGAATCTTTAGAGCTCTCTTTTTGCGGTGGCAATTGCGGGGCATAAATGGCGGCTTCTGCTCCGGCGGCAATGGCAGACGAGCTAGCCTGTTTTTGGGGCTCTTCTTGAGGAATACCGGGGGCTACTAAAGGCGCCAAAGGGTCTATGGTTTGCGTGTTGAGACGCCCGGCCAAACTTGGGGTTTGCTCCACGGGCTCAGGAATTTCAGCGGCGTTTTCAGCCATTTGGGTGTCGCCTTCTTCTGTTCCAAGCCAGGAAAAAATAAGCCAAACAGCCAGAAAGATTCCTAAACCTAAAAGCAAAAAAGACGGTTTGGCCTTCGCACTTTTCGGTCGACGATGATGGGAAGACGCATTTCTATTGAGGCCCGGCCGCACAGGACGTTGCCGCCGCTTGGCAACTTGAGCCGAGCGATGTAGCCGCCAACTGAAAGCAAGGGCTCCCAACAGCACTAAAGCTATGATAATTCCCACCAAGGTCAAAATTTACCTCTTAGTTTGAAAAGCCGGCAAGCTTTATTGTTTCCCAGTGTCATTTTTTGAGTTATCTCAAAGTGGCGACGCCGGGCCTTCATTCGGATTTTCTTCCACTTTCTGATCCGCTTTAGGTGGCAAGTCACTCATTGATTCATTTTTTTTACTACGAGCTCGAACTCGATAAATGGTCACCAAAGGGCCACTTAAAAGATAAATAAAACCGATGGGTAAAAGAGCACTTTTCAGTTTAATTACAATAAAACCCAAAAGCAAAACCACCACAAATAGCGTCTCAAAGGGACGATGATTGCGGAAAATAGTTTTGTTTTTGTGGCTCATATAATCAATATTGGAGACCATTAAAAAAGCCAAAGTTAAAACTAAGGCCAAAATCACCGGCCCGTTGGGTAAAATCGGGGCGTCAAGGCGGTAATGCCACAAAACAGTGGCCGCCAAAAGTAAAGCCCCACCGGGAATAGGCAAACCTTGAAAGAAACCGGGGTCTTTACTGCCGGAAAAAACATTAAATCTGGCTAAACGCAAAGCCCCACAAGCTAAAAAAATGAAAGCGAAAGCCGCCCCAAGCCTTAAGTGGTAAGGGGCTAAAGCCGTTAAATTATCAGGCGTCAAAGCCCAGAAATAAACCATAATGGCCGGGGCAAGGCCAAAGGCCACCAAATCACACAGGGAATCATATTCCACCCCAAACTGGCTGGTGGTGTTGGTTATACGAGCTACGGTGCCGTCAAGGCCGTCACAGAGGGCGGCAAATAAAATATACCATGCAGCATGGTCAAAGCGACCATCTACTGAGGCCAAAACGGAGTAAAAGCCAAAGAACAAACCTAAGGTTGTGAAAATATTTGGCAATATATAAATGCTACGCCGTCTGTTGGGGCGATTAAATCTACTTTTGGCAGTCATAACTAATAAGACGAACCTCTCTTATTTTTTAAGGAAACGTTGAGTAATTAGCGTTTCCTTAAGGGAAGAGCGTTTGCTCTCCCCTTTGGCCAAAATCATCGCTCGAAATTAACCGGCACTGAACTTAAGAGCTCAGGCATGAAACAGTCACCCAAGGCGTCTCCATCAACGACTTTACCTTTACCGGCTTTGTCAACCCAAAGCACAACCATGCAGGAGAAAGCTTCACCCGGCCCCTCATGTTCATTAGTAGTTGAAGAGTGGTATTTACCTTTCCGAGAAGAACCTTTTGGCAAGTTGATCATGCCTTTTTGACGAAAGCCCAGCACTTCTTCCTGGCCATCTGCCCCTTCTCTGAGGCCCATGGAACGCAATTGGAAGCCCCATAATTCGCTCAATTCACGCTTGCTTTTGCCCAAACTACCGCTATAACGGCGATCGAACTCGGCATAAGCGTGAGCCATTTCACTACCGGCATCCTGAGCTGAAGGTGGGGGAGCCAACTCTTCACTTTTGAATTTATTGGCCACGTTAAACCGTTTTTCATCGTAATCTCGGTCATCTTCGTGTTTTACAACAGGAATTTCCGCCTCTTCTTTTGCTGGACGAGACGGTTCCCGATCTTGCCGTTTTGTTTGGCGGGCTAACTCTCTATCTTGGCGAGCAGCGTCACTTGCTGATTTTTCAGACTCATAACCACCGGGAGGCGACCAGCCGGGAGTGGGAGTTTCACCGGGTTTATACAGTTGGCGGCTGACATATTCGTCACTTTGTTGAGAGCGGCGCTCAGCCTGTTTTTGCTCCCGTCTGGAACGGAATTCATATTCTATTTTTTCCTCGTCCTCAAAAGGCTCCTTCACTTCAGGCGAGGCTGCTCGCTTGGCGGCACTTTCAGAACCGGGGGGAGACCAGCCGGGAGTGGGAGTTTCACCCGATTCGTAAAGCTTTTGCGTATCTTCAGAAGGTATTTCCTTCGGTCTTTTATTGGGCTCGTAAGTATAACGTGTTGTTTGCTTAACTTTTTCATAAGAGCTTGCCCTATAATCAGAACGAGGCTCCTCTTTTTGTTCCGGCTCAAGGGGAGCTTCCGCAACATAGCCTTGGTCTGCTCGGTAAACAGCGTAAGGAGTTTGAGTGGGGCTTGCGCTACCAGAACGATAAATCCGTTTTTGCGGAGGTGGTGGCGGAGTCTCTTCTGTCTTCGCAACGCGAGTACGAGCCCTTTTAGGTTGGTAAGTTTTAGTCACCACAGGCTTAAAGCTAACGGTGGGAGCGGACGCCACTACAGTTTTCGCCGGAGGCGGTGAAGTTATTTGGGGCGTAATTGAATCTGCGGTCGCAGGTGCTGCCGCTTCAGCTGATGCTTTAGTTTCCGCCGAAGCTTCGGCTTCAACTTCAGCTTCTGTCGCAACTACTGAAGTTTCGCCCTTAGCTCCAACTTTTGTCGTTGCCACCGGTGCTTCGGTTTGGGGTTTAACTTTTATCGTTGCCCTTGAAGTTTCGGTCGAAACTCCTGTGTTCTGGGCCCAAAGGGCCCCGGAACTTATTAAAACAAATAAGAAAGACAGCGCAATTTTCATCATTTATCCTCGATGTTCCAATTAATACAGTATTTTAAGACTTAGTTCTTCTTTAGTCCGCCAGATATTCAAAAGAAATTTGGCCAAATAAAATAGTCCAAAGTGCCTAACTTTGGACAAAAGAAATTATTTTATACTAACACAATGGAGCTATTTTTTGAATAAAAAAATCGAGCTTTGCGCCGACTTTCCGAAAATTGACGCCAAAAGCTCATTAATGCTATAATTATATTTTCGGCAATCAAGCCGAAAGTGCTTTATCATAAACCCTTACTAAATTTGAAATAGGAGGAAAGATCATGAATGTTGAGGCCTGCATCAAAGAGAGAAGAAGTGTGCGAAAATTTGCCGAAGCCGAGGTTACAACTGAAACCTTAAATGAAATTGTTGATCTGGCTCGCTATGCCCCTTCTTGGAAGAACTCCCAAGTTGTGCGCTACCACATTATCACCAGCCCAGAACGCCTGACCGATGCAGCTCAAAACGGAGTTCACAACTTTGAATTCAACGCCAAAACCATTTCTCGCTGCAAAGCCTTGGTGGTTGTTTCCACAGTTAAGGAAATCTGCGGATATGAAAACGACGGCAGCTTCACCACCGCCCAAGGCGACCGCTGGGAGGCCTTTGACGCCGGCATTGCCACCCAAACTTTTTGTCTGGCTGTCCATGCCAAAGGTTTAGGCAGTGTTATTTTGGGGATTTTCGACGAGAACTACCTCGCTTCTTTAGTCAATCTCCCGGCCAATCAGCGCATAGCGGCCCTCGTTGCCGTTGGCTACCCTCAAGAGACCGGTAAAGCGGCCCCACCTCGCAAGGAAGTTACAGAGCTGGCTTCCTATCTGTAATTTTTTATAAAAGACACGTTGATTTATTCTGCCAACAGAATTTATTAGCATTTCCTAAATTTTACAGCTACCCTGACTTCTGCCCTTTACTACGTAATAATTTCGCAACTGAGGGGCGGAGCCGGGAACACTTTCAGAAGTTGACCGCAAATTTTAAGCCCCACTGTTTGAGCGCCAGCGAGTTGTGGGGCTCAAAATTAAGGCAACTTATGAAAGTCGTTTCCGGCGGAGCCCCCCCGGGCAACTCCCAAAATCTTCTCACGACAAATAATCAGCCAACAAAACCTCACCCACCGCCAAATCAATGAGATAGGAAATTAAATTGGTAAATGACAAACCATGGGCTGCAGCCATTTGCGGAAGCAGACTAGTGGCGGTGAGTCCCGGCAGGGTGTTTGTCTCTAGAATATAGAGCTTGTCGCCGGAGAACATGAAATCGGTGCGAGAAAGGCCCCGACACGAGAGGCTCTGATGAGCGGCTAAGGCAAGTTCTTGCATTTCATGGGTAAGCTCTGGAGGGATTTGGGCCGGGCACACTTCTTTAGCCTCCCCCACCTCATATTTTGCAGAATAATCGAAAAAATGATGCCCGGGAGCCGGGATAATTTCGATGGGAGGCAAAGCCGTCACAGTGTTATTACCCAAGACTCCGCAAGTGAACTCACGACCCGGGAGGTATTTTTCCACCAGGGCCATTGGCTCAAGGGCGAAAATCTCGTCCAAGGCGTTTTTGAGCTCAAGCTCACTTTCCACGATGAAAATTGCCACCGAAGAGCCTTGACGCACCGGCTTCACTACTAACTGCGAGCCAATTTCAAAAGCAGACTTCAGCATCCCCGATTGATATTGAGGCGAGGTGGGAGTCAGCATGAGGTCAGGGGCCACCGGCAGGCCGGCCAAACGATAAAGACGCTTGGCAACTTCTTTATCCATGGCCACGGCGCTGGCTAAAACGTCGCTTCCAATATAAGGCAAGCCCACAAGCTCACAAAAGCCTTGCACGGCCCCATCTTCCCCCAAGTGACCGTGGAGAGCCAAGAAGGCCACATCCAGTCGGGGAGCTTCGTTTAAAAGGCGGGCTAAATCTGTGGCCGGGTCGTAAACTTCCACCTCAAAGCGATTGCGGTCAATATGGGCCAAAACCTCCCGCCCGGAGGCCAAAGAGACTTCCCTCTCCTTTGAAGTGCCCCCCATTAAAAGAGCTACGTTTAATTTAGCAGTAACCATGACGACCTCCTTGGTAACTTACACCGATATAATTCCAACCCAAACTGTGACCACCAGCCCTATGATAACAGCATAAATATAGCCTCGCCGCAACACTTTTTTCCCCTGGCTGGTCTTATGGTAAGCAGTGATATATAAACCCGTAAGGTAAAAACTGAAAAGAGAAATACCATAAAGAACAATGAGCACGTTAAAAAACCATGCGGCCTTGCCTTTGTGCAATAAGACCAAAAGCGAATAAAAATTGCGTTTATATGTTGTAAGGTGGGTTTTATCCCCTTTGGTGTTGATTATAACAGCATATTTTGACGTTCCCACAGCGGGCACGCCCCTGACCTTTGTCAACACGAGTTCCGGGAGCTCCAACCCATTTTCAAGAGCCCAAGATTTTACAAACTCCACCTCTTCTCCGGGGGTCACAATTTCAGAAACAATATATGTTTCAGCAGTTTCCCCCGAGTGGCCATCTAAGCCGCAAACAATGAAAACACCTGTGAGGGCAAATAAAAGCCCCAAAGGCAAGGTAAAGAATCCCAAGTAAATATGTATTTTTCTAAATATCTTTTTCACATTCAACTCCGTTCTCAAATAATAGCGCAAGCTCTAAACGCCTGTTTCAACAAACAAAGCAAGGCCATCTTCTAAAAAAGACGGCCTTGCTTAACAAAAAAGTTAGCGACTATTTAAGCGGCGTTACTTGCAGCGTGCAATTGCTTAGATAAACGAGCAATGCGACGGGCAGCATTGCGACGATGCAAAGTGCCTTTGGCCACAGCGCGATCAAGGG
Source organism: uncultured Thermodesulfobacteriota bacterium (assembly GCA_964368195.1). Classification (GTDB taxonomy): domain Bacteria; phylum Desulfobacterota; class Desulfarculia; order Adiutricales; family Adiutricaceae; genus Adiutrix. Next base: position 7,220 of record CAYJAF010000028.1, on the reverse strand, counting down.
CGCGCATGGCACCTTTCAACGCTTCCACAGAAACTTCCGGAGCTTCACCCACGGCTAAACGACATTTTTTAACGGCGTTTTTCACCTTGGTTTTGTTAATGCGGTTACGCATGTGACGAGTTTCACTTTGGCGAGCCCGTTTAAGAGCTGATTTATGATTGGCCATGGCGGCCTCCTTCTGCTATAATTAAGGCTTGAAACTTTTAGGGCAAAAGTTTTCGCCCTTGCAATTAAAAAACAAAAAGGTATTATAAATTTTGTCTTTTGTCAAGAATATTTTTCAAGTGGTGGTGTCTTGTGGTGCGTGAAAACCGTAAGATCGCGCGGGCGGCCTCTATTGTGGGGGGTGCGACCTTACTCTCTCGAATAGGCGGATTGGTGCGTGACCAGGTGACAGCCTATTTTTTCGGTTCGTCCATGGCTGCGGCGGCCTTTGTGGTGGCCTTCCGCATTCCCAACCTCTTCCGTCGCCTTTTGGGCGAAGGGGCTCTCACGGTTGCCTTTGTTCCAGTTTTCAGCCAAACTTTGCAAAATGGTGGAGCTGAGGCGACCAAAGTATTTTTCCGTAAAATTTTTACTCTTATGCTCCTGGTGCTTTTGGCCGTCAGTATTTTAGGGGTTTTTTTCGCTCCGGAACTGGTTACGATCATGGCTCCCGGTTTCCGTCAAGACCCGGCCAAATATCAACTCACCGTCTATTTAACCCGCATTCTCTTCCCCTATATATTCTTCATGGGCTTAGGCGCCCTCTTCATGGGAGCCCTCAACGCCAAAGGACACTTCATCACCCCGGCCTTGGGCCCCTTTGTGGGTAATGTTACCATTACCCTTGGCGCCATCTTCCTAACATCTCACTTTGACCAACCCATTTTAGGTCTCGCCGCCGGAGCCATGTTGGGGGGCTTTCTCCAACTGGCCATTCAGCTTCCGGCCTTGCGCTCTTTTAGTCTTTCTCTGCGGCCCGATTTCCACTTTTTCACCCCGGAAGTTAAAAAGGTTTTGCTTCTCATGGGCCCGGCGGCCTTAGGGGCTGCCAGCTATCAAATTTCAGTTTTCATCAACACCATTTTAGCCTCATTTTTACCGGCCGGAAGCATCCCCTGGCTTTACTTTGCCGACCGACTTATGCAATTCCCTTTGGGCATTTTCACCGTCGCCATTGGGGTAGCGGCCCTACCCGCCCTCTCCCGACAAGTTGCCTCCGGCGACCACGAAGGCTTTTTGGCCAGCTTCCGCTTTGCTTTGGGGCTTTCCTTTTTCATCACCGTCCCGGCCATGGTGGGCTTAATTGCTCTGGCCCAACCTTTAGTAGCCTTCCTCTTTGAGCGAGGAGATTTTAACGCCCATGATTCCCTCATGACGGCCCAAGCCCTCCAAGGTTATGCCCTTGGGCTCCCCTTTCTCTCCGGAGCCGGCATTTTAGCCCGAGTCTTCTACAGCCGCTCCAACACCAAAACACCGATGATCGCCTCGAGCACTTCTCTGGCCATTGGCGCCTTGGCCGCCTTCATAATGATGTGGCCCTGGCAACACGTGGGGCTGGCTTTAGCCAGTGCTTTGGCCAGCATCATCAACTTCTTTTGGCTTTACATCATCATTTTAAAGCACGAAAAAGGTTTCCCCCAAAAAGAAATGGCCAAAGAAATTGTTAGCTATTTCCTCTTGGCCGCTCTCATGGGTTTAGCCGTCTGGCCCCTCAGCCAATGGGCTTTGGCCGCAACCTCTTTCGGAGAATTAATGGCCAAAACACTTTTGGCAGTGACAGGCGGCGCCTTGCTCTATCTGGGGCTTTCAATCCTCACTAAACGCCCCCACTTATCTTTAGTTTGGGAACTTATCAGCCGAAAAATTTCCAAACGTCCAAAATCACATTGAGAAAAAAGCGGAACGGTTTGGAACCGTTCCAGGGCAAGAGCGTCTAAATTTTTTTGACAACAGTCATCTTTCACAGGATAAGCAATTATAATTAAACATGATTTACAAATGAAGCTTAAAATCTATCACAAGCAAGCGAAGCCGAAGGGGGTGCTTCTCCAAAAGATTCCGCAATTTTAATTCCGCCTTATGAGCGAAACGAAGGCTTAGCCGAAGTGGAGCGAAGCCGAAGGAATTAAAATAAGGAATATTTTGGAGAAGCACCCCCCGGAGGCGAGCGGCGAAAATCAAGACACTCTTGCCCTATTTGCGAATTGAAAACAACAATCACATTCCTTAAAAAGCTGAATTCACTTCACTTATTGGCGCAGCTTTAGGTAAAACTTCCTTTTGCAAAAGGTCTAAAATTTGCTCGCGCGCCTTAGTCGTTGCCTTGGGGCCATTTAGCAAAATAACAAAAGAAACGGGGTGTTCCGGAGCATTGGGGCGCTCCATATACCCGGCCAAAGTTTTAATATCACTCATGCCGCCGGTCTTGTAATAAACCGTATTGTCATCTTGGCTGGTAAAGAGAAAACGATCTTTTTCCACCACAGCTAAAACAGCGGCCATTTGCCGAGCCGTCAAAGTCGTGAGCCTGCTGAGGCCGCTTCCATCTCCCATTTCAATGCGGTCAAGGGAATGCCGTTCGAAATAAGCGTCCATGGCCAATTGCGCTTTTTGATGGTTGGCCGGCGGGCCAAAAATCTCAGCCCCCAGAACTAAAAATATCTGATTCGTCATGAAATTATTGGAATATTTCATCAAATCTCGCAAGGCCACCTCCAGGGGCTTTGTTGATTCATGCCGATAAAAAACCTTCCGCTCTTTAGGTGCCACTTTATCAGTGATAATCTCACCCGTCACGGGAATACTGACTTTAGCCAAATGAGCCTTAAACAACTGCCCGGCATGGAGGGCCGCTGTTTGGGGATTTTCGGAAATGCTCACTCTGAAAGTGCCGCTGCCTTTTGTCCTTTCGGCCACCTTTTTAGCCAGCGGAGTCAAGGGCACACTACCTGCCATATCAAACAGACGACCCTTCTTATTTTTCCGAAAAACAAAAGTATTAAAATTGACGCCAAAGGCTAAATTGTAGGCATCATAAGGCGATCTCGTTTGGGTGTTGCCATCTAAAATAATATCTTTTTCAAAGTAAGAATTGTCAATATAAAGGTCTCGCACCTCTTTTAGGCCCAATTTTTGCAAAGACGTGGCTATGGTGGCCAATTCTTCCGAGACAAGATATGGGTCACCATAGCCAATGATCCACAAGTCATTGTTTTTGGTCAAAAGAAAGTCGGTTTTAAAGCGGTAGTCAGGCCCTAAAAATTCAAGTGCCACCCCGGTGGTGATGATTTTTAAGATAGAGGCCGGCACGTATGGACGATCGGCATTGTGGGCAAAAAGTTCTTTTGCCCCTTGAGGATCGTGATGATCAACCACTAACACGGCCCCATCCCCAACAATGGCTAAGAGATTATCGGGCCAGCTTTGTTTTTGTTTTGCCCAAGCTGAATTAGCAAGGGCAATTGAAATTCCTAAACATAGGAACAGGTGAATTAAATGGTGAAATATTTTAAGACTCACAAACCGTCTTCCTTTCAAGCGAAGAATCTATTTAGGCAGTTTAAGAAATACGCCAAAATAATGCCGCCTATTTTGCTCATTATTTTAGTAGTCACGGGCTGCGGCTTTTTAAACCAACTGGGCAACCGCAGCGGAAAATCTTACGTCATCAACGGCAAGCGTTATCACATTATGGCCTCGGCCACCGGCTACCGGGAAAACGGCTATGCCTCTTGGTATGGCGAACCTTTCCACGGGCGCAAAACAGCCAGTGGCGAAGTTTACGACATGAACAAAATCAGCGCAGCCCACAAAACTCTCCCTTTGCACACTTGGGTAGAAGTTCGAAACTTAGACAACAAAAAAGTCATGGCCATGCGCATCAACGACCGCGGCCCCTTCGTTAAAGGACGCATCATCGACCTCAGCCGTCAGGCAGCCAAAGAAATGGGTTTCCTCAACGATGGCGTGGCCAAAGTTCATCTCAAAGCCGTCAGCCCGGAAAAGGCCCAACGACTCAACGCCGCCTATGAGGCCCAACAAGTGCGCCAGCTGGCCAAATTACTCTTCCCAATGCAATCTAAACAGCTTGTAGTTAGGCAAAAAATGAGTTTAGCAAAGCAACTGGCCAGCACGCTACAAATTTCTCCGGCCCCTTCAGCCGGCGACAAAAGCACTCCTTGACCCCTGGCACTAAGGCAGGGGCAATGCGTCTAATTTTTTTTGACTACAACTGTCTTTCGCAGGATAAGCATTTGTAATTAAACATTATTTCCAAGCTTGACTTAGAGTCTAACCTATCTAAGCGAAGCCGCAGGGGGGGCTTCTCCAAAAGATTCCGCAATTTTAATTCCGCCTAATGAACGAAACGAAGGCGCCAGCCGAAGCGTGAGTGAAGGCGAAGGAGTTAAAATAAGGAATTTTTTGGAGAAGCACCCCCAAGGCAAGCGATGAAAAGTTACTCCGTAGGAGCCCGAAAAATTATAAATTAGATTGACGCAGGCACTAAAGCACGGCAATCAATTTTCAAGAATTTTCTGGAGGGAAACTTTTTTTCAAAAAAGTTTCCCTCCAGACCTCCCTTCAAAAAACTTTTACGGGTGATGAGTTTTGGTTTTTTACTTCGTAAAAAGCCCAAAACTCATCACCGAAAATGTTATTTAAATGGAAGCTTTGGAAGTAAAATCTTATTTTAAAATAACTTTTCCACAAAATCTCTGAAAATTGATTTCCCTGGCACTAAAGTTACAAGTCTTTACTTTTATTCTAACCTACGTTAATATTTTAATACCATTTGGAAGTGATGGCAAGTGCCTAAGTCAATCTAATTTAACAAAACATCATAAACTTTGTGGCGACCCAAGGAGCCCCTGGCAGGGCTTTCGCCCTCACTCCCAGAAATCTAAGGAAACGCTGATTAATTCTGCCTGCAGAATTAATCAGCGTTTACCTAAAGCATTTTCCAGAGGTGTTTTATGGCCGTGGGTTGGGCCGGCGATGGTGCTGTCGCCGAACAAATTTCAGCAACAATCAGAGATGCCGCCGAGCGAGCCCGCAAGCAGCTCCCCCAAGGGGAGAGCTTGCGCTTTTGCGCCGAATGTGAAGAAGAAATCCCCGAAGGACGCCGTCTGGCCCTCCCCGGGGTTCAATTATGCGTGGCTTGCCAAAAGGAAAAAGAGGCCGAAGCGCGGGCCGAGCACTCTCTTTACAACCGCCGCGGCAGTAAAGACAGCCAACTGAAATAACATCAACACATTAATCTCATTTGATAAAATAACATAAACTATGTGGCGACCCAAGGAAAACTTTTCAGAACTTGACTGCTAAAATTTAAGTCCACTGTTTGAGCGCAAGCGAGTTGTGGACTTAAATTAGCAGGCAAGAGATGAAAAGTTCTTCCGTAGGAGCCCGGAAAACTATCAAGTTAGATTTCCCTGACACGTCAATTAAGTAAACGCTGATTTATTCTTCAACAGAATAAAATCAGCAAGGCACGCCGCCTTTCATGAGCCCTTCGGGACGGAAAACCATGGGTTTTCCTCTCATTTCGGCTGCGGCGAAGTTGGCAAATTGCCAACTTCGCAAGGAAACGCTGATTAATCAGCGTTTCCCTAATTTTATTGACAAACAACCGCACAAGGGATAGCATATAAAGAAAGGTGTTATGATGTATTTACCCCAATCTTTAAATGCGACAGAATTCATTGACCACCAAGAGATTTTAGAGTCTCTGGCTTGGGCTGAAAATAATAAGGGAAACGCCCCTTTAGTGGCCGAAGTTTTAGCCAAAGCCCGCTTGGGCAAAGGGCTGACTCACCGAGAGGCCGCCCTTTTACTGGCCTCTCCGCTCCCTGATTTGAACGCCCAGATGCTCACCTTAGCCAGCAAGCTAAAAGAAGATATTTACGGGCGACGCATTGTTTTGTTTGCACCGCTCTATTTGTCCAATTACTGCATCAACAGCTGCCTTTATTGCCCTTACCACCAAAAAAATAAAGAAATAACCCGCAAGAAACTGTCGCAAGATGAAATAGCCCAAGAGGTCACGGCCTTGCAGGACATGGGGCACAAACGCCTGGCCCTGGAAACCGGGGAAGACCCTTCCCATTCTCCCCTTGATTACGTTTTAAAATCCATTGAAACCATTTACGGGCTTAAGCACAAAAATGGGGCCATTCGCCGCGTCAATGTCAACATTGCAGCCACCACGGTGGAGGACTACCGTCGTCTTCACGAAGCGGCGATCGGCACCTATATCCTATTCCAAGAGACTTACCACCGCGAAAGTTATATAAAGCTCCACCCAAAGGGGCCTAAAAGCGATTACAACTACCACACCGAAGCCATGGACAGAGCCATGGCCGGGGGAATTGACGACGTTGGCTTGGGCGTTTTATTTGGTTTAACACACGATTATGCCTACGAATTAACGGCCCTTTTAATGCACGCCGAACACCTTGAAGCCGCCCACGGAGTTGGCCCCCATACCATTAGCGTCCCCCGAGTTAAGAAGGCAGCCAACATTGACCCGGCCTCTTTTGGCGGGGGAATTGACGATGCGACTTTTGCCAAGCTGGTGGCCATCATACGCCTGGCCGTGCCCTATACCGGCATTATAATCAGCACCCGAGAGACCCAAGCTTGCCGGGAGCTGGTCTTGCCCTTGGGGGTCTCGCAAATCAGCGGAGCCTCTCGCACCTCGGTTGGCGGCTACCACAAACCGGAAAAAACGCAAGAAAATTCAGCCCAATTTGAAACCAGCGATAATAGAACTTTAGACGAAATTGTCAATTGGTTAATGACCTTAGGCTATATCCCCAGCTTTTGCACAGCTTGCTATAAAGAGGGCCGCACGGGCGACCGTTTCATGGCTTTGAGTAAAACAGGCCAAATTCAAAATTGCTGCCACCCCAATGCCCTCTTGACTTTACAGGAATATCTGTTAGACTATGCCCCGGTAGCAACTAAAAATTTAGGTGCTGAATTAATTAAAAATGAACTTCAGAACGTTCCCAAAGAGAATATTCGCCAGCTGGTGGAAGATTATCTCAGCAAAATAGAAAATGGGACCCGAGATTTCAGGCTCTAAATTACAGAAACACTTAACAGACCGAAATATAAACTCTTTCTACTAAAACTACAAAAGAGTAAAAATTACGGGCGATTAACTCAGCGGCTAGAGTATCAGCCTTACAAGCTGGGAGTCGGGGGTTCAAATCCCTCATCGCCCACCATTA
>CAYJAF010000027.1:24625-31013 GCA_964368195.1 uncultured Thermodesulfobacteriota bacterium | reverse complement strand
CGGCAGTCGCCTTAGCCGCCGCTACCGGCATTTTCGCGGAAAAAATATACCGAGTTTTGCTAAAAAGGGCGTAACTTCCTTGCATATTTTTTTCTTGATTTTTCGCTGTTTCATCAATTATTACGAGCTGTTATTACATTTTTCAGCGGCGACTAAATAGTTTCAACACCATCTAGTGGGAATAAGATATGAGAAAGGTTACCATGACAAAATTCAAAAATCCAGAAACAATAGCCCTTCACGCCGGTTACGACTGGGAGAAAAACCAGCAAGCCCGCGCTGTGCCCATCTATGCCACCACCAGCTATGTTTTCCGCAGCACTCAAGAGGGCAGCGACCTCTACGCCCTTAAAAAAGAGGGCTTTCTATATTCACGCCTGGCCAGCCCCACGGTGGACGTTTTGGAAAAACGCCTAGCGGCTTATCACGGGGCCGCCGGGGCCATTACGCTGGCCAGCGGCTCGGCCGCCAACTCTTTCTTACTGATGACCATAGCTAGCCCCGGGCAAAAAATAATTGCCAGCCCCTACCTTTACGGCGGCACCTCAACTCTTTTGGAACACACCCTCAAACGCTGGGGCATTGTCACTGAATTCATTGACTTAAATGATGGAGACAATTTGCGACGCGCTTTAGAAAATCAAGGCGACACCAAAGTGGCCTGCCTCTTTGGCGAGGCGGTGGCCAACCCCGGCGGCGAAATAATTGACTTGGAAAAAGTGGCCCAATTGGCCCATGAATTCAAGCTTCCTTTAATTATCGACAACACCTCCACTCCGCCACCACTTTTGAATCCCTTTGATTATGGTGCTGACTTACTCACCTACTCTTTGACTAAATTAATTGGCGGCCACGGCACCCACTTGGGCGGAGCTATTGTGGAAAAAGGCGATTTCAATTGGGGGGCCAACCCTTCTTTCCAAAGCTACCTAACCGGCCCTGACCCCACTTACGGCGATTTAAACTTCTGGACAGAATTCGGTGAACCGCACTATAAAAACGGCCAAAGTCAGGTGGTCTGCGCTAAACTCCGCTTGGATTCCATGCGCAACTTCGGCCCCACCTTGTCACCCTTCGGAGCCCATGAATTTTTACAAGGCTTAGAAACTCTTCCGTTACGTGCCCGAACCCAAGCCACCCAAGCAGCTAAAATAGCAGAACATTTAGCCAAGCACCCCCAAGTGGCTTGGGTTAAATATTCAGGCTTATCCCAAAGCCCCCACAAGGCCCTAGCCCAAAAATATTTCAGCGGCCAACCGGGAGCCGTTTTCGGCATGGGCCTGGTGGGAGGCTATGAGGCTGCCGTGCGCTTCATTGATCGTGTACAGCTCTGGTCGCATCTGGCGAATATTTTAGATGCCCGCAGCCTCGTCATTCACCCGGCTTCCACCACCCACCAGCAACTTTCGGCGAAAGAGCGGGAGGCTTGCGGCTTAAGTGACGATTTCATCCGCCTTTCGGTGGGTTTGGAAAATGTTGATGATTTAATTGAGGCTCTTGATGAAGCTTTGAAGCCGTAAACTACTTTCATTAAAGAAATGCTGATTAATTAGTGTTTCCACGTAACTATTCGATGCCTTAAGGCCCTTGTTTAATCACAAGGGTCTTTTTTATTGCCAATATAGTATTTTAAGTTGACATCACTAGTGGCAAATCAGCGTTCCCTAATTAAAGGCACACTTACTCCTGCATTTAAACGTGCAAATGAATTGCATTTCGCCACTGGCAAGTGCTTGACTGCTTGCGCAGTCAAGATAGTAATTTTGAAATTACGACAACACCACAAAATCTAGTATCATAGGGGAAAACAAGACACAACATTCGGGATTCCTAAATATCAATCTATAAAATACTTTAATATTGTTTGACAAATTACTTCAGGTTTTGTATCCTAAATTAAAATCGTTTAAATTCTTCGTTTTTAACTGATTTTCTACTTTTTTCAAAAATTATTTATTTTTTCCATTATAACAATATTTTGTATTTCTATTTATTTTCCAGAGCACATCTAGTATAAAAACAGCGAATACCTTATGTAACTATCTGCTATAATTAAATTAAAAGATGCTAAATTGAAAATAAGAACTTGACAAATATCGCTATTGGTTATATTTTAAAATCGTTCAGAGAAACCGTATATAAATGCGAATAAATCAACAAAATTAAGCTGAACGCTTTCTAGCTCTCACCAAAAAGGAGACCAATATGAGACTCAAAACTAAACTCGGGCTCTTCGCCTTAGCTATTGCGCTGGCCACCCCCAGCTTGAAAGCTCATGCTCAAGAAATAGGTTCCCTCTACTTCACCCCGAAGATTTTCTATAGCTACCAAAAAGGTGACACCTCCGGTGGCGCTTGGCAAGACGGGGCTTGGAACGCACCCGTTATGGGCGGCTCAGGCGACGACTCTAACGTGGCCTTGGGCCTCGCCATAGGTACAGACCTCGGCTATTATTATGATTTGCCAATGCGTTTAGAATTTGAATATATGTATCGCACGGAAGCAAACTTTGGCGGCGGCAGTGCCACCGTGAACGGGGGTGCCGGCGAACGTTTGAGCACCAGCCAAAATTTCGACGTCAAAGCTCACACCTTCATGGTTAACGGCTTTTACGACATAAATCTGGATACCTTCTTCACCCCTTACATCGGTGGCGGCATTGGTTTGGGTTATTTATCGACTAACTATGCTTTGGCTGCTTCTAACAACAATACCATTGTCCACAATTCTCGCTCCGGCGATGATTGGAACTTTGTCTGGAATGTAGGCGGCGGCGTGGCCTTCCCTTTGAGCGAAAATATTTCACTTGATTTTGGCTATCGCTATGTCGATTTAGGAACGGGCTCAGTTGGCAACGTCAGCGTGACTCCGGCCGGCGGCTACACTTATCACGGCAACCCCGAGGTTGACTACACGACTCATGAATTTGGTGTTGGTTTGCGCTTTTCAGGTTTTTAAGCTAAAACGAATGCCAAAAGGTGACCTTTTAGCCTTGGGCGCTTAAAAGGACGGCCTTGCTCGCCAAAAGCAAAAAATAAATTGCCCAAGTTTTATGTTCTTCTCCTTGTTGTAAAAGAGACGGCTCCCTTAAAAAGGGCCGTCTCTTTTTTTGCGCCCGCTCTAAAACCACCTGCTCTGTTGGTGGCAGGGCCTACGCATCTAAATTCTAGCTGCTCGCCTCCGGGGGGACTTCTCCAAAAGATTCCTTATTTCAACTCCTTCGGCTTCACTCACGCTTCGGCTAGCGCCTTCGTTTCGCTCATAAGGCGGAGTTAAAATTGCGGTATCTTTTGGAGAAGCCCCCGGAGGCTCCGCTTACTCCACATTAGGCTTCATGCCTAATTCAGAAATCATGTTTGATTACAACTGTTTGCCCTGGGAAAAATAATTACAACCCCAAAAATTTAGATGCGCAGGCCCCGCTGCAGATGGTTTTAGAGCGGGCAAACAAAAGACGCTTCCCAACAGTGAGAAGCGTCTTTTTAGAATAAGGTCGTGGGAAAATTTAAACGATCAGCTTAAAATTTCCAATTAAACATCAAAGTGCCAGCGTGAGTGGTTTGGTCGGAGCCAAAATCACCGTTATAAACTAAATTAGCAGAAAAACCGCCTTGGCCTAATTCCAACCCGGCTTGGGTTAAAAACACGGTTTCATCTTCGCTGGATTGGGTGGGAAGTACCGTGCCCGCCAAGTTAACGGTGCTGTCGATTTCCCCTCCACTTAAGTTTTGGCGCACACCTAAACTTGCGCTCGGGCGCAAGAAAGTTTCACCGTCACTTAAAATAAAATCACCTAAATAATTAAGTTTAGCCGTCAAGTAGAAGGCATCGTAGGTCAATTCATTTATGCGAGGGTTAGACCCGGCGTTCAAACCTTGCCACGCTATGTCGTAAGCATCGTTTTTGAGGTGCAAGTAAGAAAGGCCCACTTCCGGGGTTAAGGTGTTTTGCCTATCTAAGTTAAAGACATAACCCGTATTTAAAGCCGCATAAATCGCTTGGCTGTCGTAGCTGTTTTCAGCCCATGAGCCAACAGTTTTATATTCGCTATCATTGTCGCCCCAAGACCCGGTCACTTGGGCTTGGCCATACCATTGGGGAGTGAAATCATACATGGCATGGAGACCAAACGAGAAAGCGTTGGTGTCGGTGTCTTGGTCTAAATAGTTGGCGGAAAAGTTAGAGCGGCTAAAATCCACGTGAGTTCCCAAGGAAAAGCGGTCGCTGACGTCGTAAGTGAGCCCTGCGGAAATCCCCAAATTAGTGGAGTCAAAATTCAAATTACTATTATCGGTTATGCTACCATGGGGTGCGAAAAACAGGTGAAATCTGTTTTCCGGGGAATAGGAACCGCCTGAGGGGGCGTAATTTGAATTATCGGTGCTTTGGGCGCGACTGGCAGGCGCCCCGATTATTTGAACTTGCTGGCCAATGTGGTTCATGGTGCCTTGGGTATTACTGATGGTTTGCACGGCGGTGCCGTTTGCAACCGCGGTCACCACCGGCACATTGGTAGTCAAAGCAACCGTTTGGGTGGCGGCTGTTGAGCCGCTCAGCGTGGCCGTGTAGAAGGGGTCGGCACTTTCGACTTCGGCCACTTTGCCATCAATGGTGGGAGCAACTGTCGCCGTAAAATCCTCGTCAGTATAGCTCTGAACCATGTCTATCACGTTATATTCTTGGTTTGCCACGAACCCTTGTTCCTCTGTGCCGGCCCGCAAAATAAGCTTGCTGTCATCAAAGGTTATGGCGTTTCCTTCAACCATGGCAAAGGGTTTAAATTTGCTGAAATCTTGCAAAGTTGTGGCCCAGGTACCAATGTTATAAGGGGTATTTCCAATGACTTCATGGACAAAACTTCTTTTCCCACCTTTGGCGTCCAGATGAATATAGCCGGTATTATTAACCGTGCTTCCGTAGCCATCTACAAGCATACCAAAGGCATAAGCGTCGCCTTCACTGGCGGCTTTCAGGTCAATGGTGCCGTTGTTGGTAATGTTGTGAGCATTGCCGCTGGTGGCGGTGGAGTTTCCGGAATTTGCGCTGGCCACAATACCAATGGCCCCGCCATCGGTGAAGTAGCTTCCCCCGGCTTCTGCGGTAATTGTGCTTGTTAATTTAATATCGCCGTTGTTCACAACAGTATAACTGCCGGTGCCTTTTTCGGTGTAGACTTCGATACCGCCAATGCCATGGTTTCCTAAAATATCATTTGGTGATGTTGCGGTAGCCGTGCTGCTTATGGTCAGATCCCCGGTAATAAGGCCATTGTTGGTTGCTTTGGAACCGGAACCGCTGTCTTCTGTCACATCAACCCCCATACCGAAAGCATCCAACTCTACACCGACACCACTCAAGCTAACATTAATAGTGCCGCTTTCAGCATTTGTGACCGTGTAAGTACCACCTTTATCGCTGCTAGCAAACATACCGTCAATACCGCCGTCGCCTTTCAAGCTACTACTTACGGCGGTCACTTTGAGGCTACCGCTGTTGGCAAGGGTGCTTGCTCCTTCACCGTCCAAATTCATGGCAGTTCCATAAAAATTATCGCCCGAACTTGCAACGTTGACGGAAATGTCGCTGCTGTTAGTCATGTTGTGGTCGCCGTTACTTTGAATTTGCATACCAAAGGCTGATGCCACTGGAGAAGTTGAGTTGCTGGTTATTTCCGAAGTTATTGAACCGCTGTTATTGAGCGTATAAGAATCGGAACCAAATACGCCTGCGACTCCGGGGTCATGCGACACAGCACGCATACCAATAGCTGAGCTCCAACCTTTGCCGCCTCCCGTTTCTTCAGTTTTTACAACTATAGTGCCTTCGTTGTTAAGCGCAGCCTTTCCCGAGGTGCCAACTGATAAGCCAAAGCCACTTACATCGCTACCAGACACATCAACATTAATATTACCGGTAGCGGAGTTTGTATAAGAAAAGTCTATAGCTGTCGTAGTAAATCCGCTAATACCGGCAGCGAAAGGCTTTGAGGTGCTCCCAGGATGCGCTAGTGGCGTCCCGGTGATATTTATTTTAGCGTTGTTAATAATGTTAGTGGCCAATGTTTGAACGGGTATGTCAGATGGCCCGGAGGATTCTCCCTCAGTAGGGTTCAGGCTATTATGAATGATACCGCTTAGACCATTAGTAATGGTAATATCATGATTTTGGGTGTAAGAGGGAGTTTGGGCGGAAGCCGGATTGGCACCCAGAAGCAGAAGGGCAAGAGCCATGCCATAAGTGGCGGCGGCCCGAGGCTTAAACTTTAAAGCGTTAGATTTTGTATGGGGGGGGGGGGGGTAAGTTGCGTTTTTAACACGATTTTTATTATATGGGGGCCGAGTTGCCGTTTTTGATTTTTTGGGCAAAACGATTAAAAAAATAAAAAAAA
>CAYJAF010000027.1:0-24615 GCA_964368195.1 uncultured Thermodesulfobacteriota bacterium | reverse complement strand
CCGCGCCCGCGCCCCCCGGGCCCGGGCCCCGGCCGGCCGCCCCATCTTCTCAATACACGGCTCGCCGGCCCCCGGGGCCGGCGGGCGCGGGCGAAGTTGCTGATTTAACACGATTTTCTTCATAAGGTCTCCTAGTTGCCTTTGTTGCTTATTTCGTCAAAACTCTTCAATATCTCAAAACAAACCTATAATAAAACTAATGATCAAGTATAGCATATATAAACAGGTTTTGTCAATCTTCAAACAAGGCCTACGCATATAAATTCTCGTCGCTCGCCTCTGGGGGGTGCTTATTTCGCAAATAAATTCAAACGTTATTCATAAATTACGAATAATTAAAACCATTTAATCAGCAAGCAAATTCCTTGCCGAAAAAATTAGGCACCTAAGCCCTGGCAAAAGACTTAAGAGGAATTGACAATAAAAAAACAAGTAATCCCAAGGAACTACCTGTAAGGAACTACTTGTTTTTAAAAACTATGGCGGAGAAGGGGGGATTTGAACCCCCGGTGGAGTTCCCCCCACACACGATTTCCAATCGTGCTCCTTAAGCCGCTCGGACACCTCTCCACAAAAGAAATCGTATAATACCACAAATGGAAACCAAACGCAAGATTAAAAAATGATTTCACCCCACATCAGCGCTTGTAACTGCCGGGCGTTTCACTCCCCGGGGTAAGAAAGCGAGCCCCAAGAAGTTTCGGGGGCACCTTATGCTCTTCATGAAGTTTCGCCGCTTCCCTCGTCCACGCCCAGAGCACGCGGTCGACATAATACTGCCACGGAGACGGCTCCAGAGCAAAAATCTTTTGGAATTTAGTTGTGTCAAGGCGCGAGTTAGCCGGGCGCAAAGCCGGTCTCTCGCTGGCTTCGGTGTTGCGAGTAGCAATGTTCTCAGGTTTGGCTTTAAGAGCCCAGCCCATTTCTAAAGCCCTTTTAATCACATAAACGGCATAGCCATGCCAATTGACAGTGCCGCCGCTCACAAGATTATAAAGCCCCGAAAGGTCAGATTTATTTTTCAAGGCTTGCTGCAAGGCCAAAGTGGTGGCACTGGCCACTAGTTCAACGCTCGTCGGGCTCCCGAATTGGTCTGAAACCACGGGGAAGGCGTCTTTTTGGGCGGCAACGTCTAAAATTGTGCGCGCAAAGTTGCGGCCGTGGGCGGCAAAGACCCACGAGATGCGAAAAATCAAGTGGTGCCCCTTGACTTTCATCACACCTTCATCACCGGCCAACTTACTCGCCCCGTAGACATTTAACGGGTTTGGAGAATCATCTTCTAAATAAGGGCCATCTTTTTTTCCGTCAAAAACATAATCAGTTGAGTAGTGAACCAACCAAGAACCGCTATCTTTGGCCAATTTTGCCAGATGAATCGGGGCTTCAGCATTGATAAGATGGGCCAGCTCTGGCTCTGATTCGGCTTGGTCAACTTGAGTGTGGGCCGCAGCATTGACTATGATTTGCGGCTCAACTTGGCGCACAACTTTCGTTAAATTATCAAGCTTAGTTAAATCAGCTTGGCTGCGCCCAAGGTGAATAACTTTACCCAAAGTGGCCAAGCTGGCACCCAATTCCCACCCCAATTGCCCTTGGGCTCCCAGTAATAAAATTTTCATAATTTTCTTTCTGTTATAGTATTTTAAGTTGACATCGCTAATGTCAACTTAATTAAAGGCACACTTTGCTTTGGCATCGGGGCGTGCAAATTAATTGCACTTATCCCAACAGGGCTGACGCGTCTAAATTTTCGTCGCTCACCTTTGGGAAGCTTCTCCAAAAGCTTCCTTATTTTAATTCCGTCAGCTTCGCTTCACTTTGGCGGACGCCTTCGTTTCGCTCATAAGGCGGAATTAAAATTGCGGAATCTTTTGGAGAAGCTCCCCTTCGGTTTCGCTTGCTTGTGATAGGTTTCAAACTTTACTTGCAAAGAAAAAATTAAAAAAATTTAGACGCGTCGGCCCTGCTTATGCCAACGCAAGTGCTTGACTGCTCTCGCAGTCAAAATAGTAATCTCAACTAAAATTACTATATTAAAACATTACAAATTGAGACTTTTTAAGCATTTTTCATAGTAAATAAGCTTCATTTAATTATACCTAAATAGACTTTATTAGGCAAGTTAAGGCATTTAAAAAAGAAGCTTTTTCCACAAACCTAAAGTAGTTTAAGAGCTGAAGCTAAAAACTATTTTAGCTTTTCATAACAAAGACTTAAAGCTTTTTCCGCCCTAATGTCAAAGAGCACTAATCATAGGGGCGAAAGCTTTAAAACTTCCATATTTCGAGGCTTCTTAAAGCAAAACAGCTGTGCTATACTCTTTTTCATGATGGTGCTGATTGATTCTTAAGAATAATCAGCAAAGACACGCTGCCTTTATGAGCACCCTCGGGACGGAGAACATGGCATTCCCTCTCATTTCGGCGCATAGAGAGAGACAGCAAATCTGCCCACTTGACAAGGAAACGATAATTAACGTCTCCTTTAGAAATATGAGATTTAGGCATCTCAAAAAATTGATTTAATATAGCAAAATGAAAAGTCAAACCATGAGATTTAGGCATCTCAAAAAATTGATTTAATATAGCAAAATGAAAAGTCAAACTATGAGATTTAGGCGTCTCAAAAAATTGATTTAATGTAGCAAAACAAAGAATCAAACAAGGAAAAACTTTGGGAGTTTAGCAATGAAAAATACTTATTGGGCCAGATTTTTTCGTGAAAACGATGGTCGGTATTCGGTAGACGTCCCCGATTTACCGGGCTGTTTAACTGATGGTGAGAATGCGGAAAAAGCTTATCACCTTTTAATTAATGAAGCTATTCCGCTATGGCTGGAAAATCAACCGTGGCCGGAAGCCAGAGGCGTTGACGAGGTTTTAGCCGAACCGGGGCCTGGCGGCAAACCCACTGCCCTTCTGGTGCGGGTGAGCCCGCAAGATCTCGACCGTCTAAGCGAACACTCTTGGGCAGCTTGGTCAAGTGCTTCTAAGTATATGGACATCTCTAAGCACTGAGTGACCAACACTTTTTTATTCAATGGGCAAACGACCGAAAACCTCTCGTTGGTATAGCTAACCGGCGAGAGGTTTCAATTTAGAGGGGAAAGTGTTTTATCTATTGCAAGGAAACGCTGATTAATTAGAATTTCCTCAACTTCCACCGCTTCCTTCGGCCCAAGCATGCCTACCCACCAAATTGACAAAACGACAATATTCTCCCACGGTTTCACGCAACAAAGAACCATCGGCTTCTTTCGTGACCAAAGTCAGCTTTTGGTAATCGTCACTTGGGCCCACCGGCACAATAAGGCGCCCACCCAAAGCCAGCTGATCAATTAAAGGCTGAGGCAGACGCGGGCCCCCGGCCGCCACAATGATGGCGTCATAGGCTATTTCTTGGGGCCAACCCAAGGTGCCATCGGCAAGTTTCAGCTGAACGTTGGTCTGCCCTAAGCGGGCAAGGTTAGCACGCCCTTTGTTAAAAATCCCTTCAATGCGTTCCACTGCCCAAACCTCAGCCGCCAAAGAGGCCAAGAGTGCCGTTTGGTAACCTGAGCCGAAACCAACCTCTAAAACGCGGTCGGTGGGGGCCAGGTTCAGAGCTTCCAACATCAGGGCAACAATAAAGGGCTGAGAGATTGTCTGGCCGTAACCAATGGGCAAGGGGGTATCCAAATAAGCTTGGGCGGCTTGGGCTTCATCCACAAAGAAATGGCGCGGAGTCTCCGCCATGGCTGTTAAAACACGGGGGTCTTTGATGCCCCGTTTTTTTATTTGCATCTCAACCATTTTTTTACGGGCGATGCGATATTCGCCTTTGTTCCAAACTTGGGGGGCGTTAGCAATCATGAGGTGAGAATCTCCAAAGAGAATTAGCGTTTCCGTAAATAATGCACTATAAGTATGGTGAAAGGCAAGAGTAAAACTTCCAGGCCCATTTTAAAAATATAATTAGACCAAAGCAGATTCCACCACAAAGACAACTCTAAAACTCCGAGAAAAGCAACCGAGGCAAACAAAAGGGTATCAATAAATTGCCCCACCGCAGTGGAAGCCAAAAGACGCAAAGGGAGCAAACGACCGGCCAACTTGGCTTTCATTTTGGCCAAAAGGGCGGCATTGGTAAACTCCCCGACTAAATATGCCACGAAGCTGGCCAAAACTAAACGAGGCATGAGCCCGAAAATGCTCTGCCAGGCGCTGTCGCCATCCCACCCTTGGGCCGGGGGCCAAAGATTTACGAAGACCAAAACCAATGACGCCAACAAAAGAGCCCCAAATCCCAGCCAAATGACGCGGCGAGCACATTCGTAACCATAAACTTCGGTCAAGATGTCATTTAAGATGTAAGTGAGGGGAAAGATTAAAGTTCCGCCATCAAAAGTAAAAGGCCCCACACTGATGAAACGGGTGGAGGCCACATTTGAAACGATTAAGAGGGTGACAAACAGAACAGTTAAAAGATCTAGACGAACTGGCAAAGTTGTCCCCTCAGCTAAAGTATCCATTTTCATTAGTGTGTCATTTCAACTATCTAGTAAACACTGAAAAACCCAAGACATTTCCCAGCGAAAAGTGTTTCAGTCATTTTCGGCGGCGATTATTTATCACCGACCGCCGCCATGGGGGCGTCGATTACGTTGGCTGTCGACTGTGGAAATCACCAGACTATCCCGTCCGTTACCGGGGTGGGTGGTCAAATCACGATAAGGAGTTAAAGCCAACTGCACCAACCTTTTTTCCGCCGGGCTGAGGCCGCCAAAAGGCTGAAAACGACGAGTTGAGCGGGCCCTTTCCACCACAGTGGTGAGGGTTTCCAAAATATGCGTCCAGCGGCGGAAGCGGTAGTCGGCTACATCAATAATGATTCTCTGCTCCGGGTCAATGGTTAAATCGGCGGCCACCAAGCGACGATAAACCATTTTAGCCACCAAAAGCTGCAAGGCCTCTAAAGTGACGCCGCGAGCTCCGATGAGCAGAGCGTTGCGCTCCCCGCTTTCTAAAGTGACCACTAAGCGCGGGCCCAAGCGGACGGCTTTCATTTCGGCGGTAAAACCCATCTTCTGTAAAATTTCACCCAAAATCTCCAAAGTCCAAAGAGCACTTTGGTCGGTGGGATCTTCCATTTTGCTTTCGCCTTTCTGAAGGCGTGTGGGCGGCGGCGGAACGTCTGACCAATCTAAAGGAGAAGGATCATTCTTAAAGGGCGCTCCGGCTGACGTTTGAGTTTGAAACCTTTGGGGTTCCCGGGAAGCGGGGGCCGAAGATGCCGCTTGACTGCTGCGTTGATTGGAAAACCCGGCTTGGCGAGAATGCTTGGCATCGGGCAATTTGTTATCACTTAAATCTGCTTTCAAAGCCGACTTTGGTGTTTGGTTTTGAGAGCTATTATTTGAAGCTCTATCCCCCTTAGAAGTTGACAAGCTATTTTTTTGATCAGCTTTTTTAGTTCCTTGAGCTGGTTTTTGGTCTGATTCCGGAACAATATTCAAAGACGGGTCATCAGGATTCACCGAAATTTTAGCCAAACGTTTGCCAAAGCCCAAAAAGCCCGGGCTTCCCATGGAAATTACTGTAAACTTCACATTCTCAGAGGGAAGCTCCAAAGTGGTAGCCGCCTGAAGAATGGCTTCGGTCAAATCTTTACCCGTAAACTCCAAAGACACAGCAGAACCTCTATTTACTCTTGTTAATCATCTTTTGTTGGAAGATTGATAAAACGTTATTGACCAACCAATAAAGAACAAGACCAGACGGCATATTGATGAGGATAAAAGTAAAAATTATCGGCATCATCATCATGATTTTGGCTTGAGTGGGGTCGGCCATGGTGTTGGGAGTCATCTTTTGTTGAATGAACATACTGGCCCCCATTAACAAGGTGAGAACCGGAATGCCGGTGGGAGCATCGAAAAAAGGTATAGTGAAGTTGGCCGAGCCCAAACGGTCGGGCGCTGACAAGTCTTGAATCCAAAGCATAAAGGGGGCCCCGCGCAATTCCAAAAGGGAATCTAAAACGCGGTAAAAGGCGATAAAGAAGGGAATTTGCAACAAAATTGGCAAACAACCACCAAAGGGGTTCACTTTGAAAGTTTTATAGAGCTGCATGACCTCTCTATTCATAGCCTCGCGGTCGTCGGCATATTTTTCCCGCAATTTCAATATTTTAGGTTGCAGCTTTTGCATATCTTTCATTGACCGATAGCTCTTGGCCGTAAGCGGCCAAAGAACGACCTTAATCAAAACAGTAACTAAAATAATGGCTACCCCGTAGTTACCCACCCAGGAGTAAAACCAATGAAGGAGAGCCGCCAAGGGTGTTGCCAAAAAGGAGAACCAGCCGAGATCGATACTTTGATCCAAGTTATGGCCGGCAGCTTTCAAAGCTTCTTCACTTTTGGGGCCGTAATAGAAATTAAAATTATAACTGGCCTTTTGGTTCGGCAGAAGTTGCAAGGGCTGAGAAGCACTCACCGCCACACCACCGTGATCTTGCAGGGCCGCTGTCAAAGTGGGAATTTGCTCAACTGGGTCATTTGGGTTATTGGCTGAAACCAAAGCGGTGAGGAAATATTGGTTCATGTAACCAATCCAGTCAACGCTGTGGAGGCCTCCCCGGAAATCGCCTAAATCTTCCCGAGCATCGTCGGGAGAAGACAGAAGCAATTCGCCGTTAATATAGGCAGCCATTTCGTCGTAACGACCCATGGAAGTGCTGGTGGTAAAGGGAGCGGTGTTGAGGCGCATGGTGACAAAGCCACCATAGGACAAAGAACCTTCATTTTCCACCAAGATTTTTTGGTCAATGAGGAAGTTGTCGCCGCTAAAGGTTAGAATACGGTTTACTTTAAGACCTTGCGGGTCTTGATAAGTCAAGGTGAGGCTGGCCGATTGGCCGGCTTGTAAATCAAGTGACTTTTGGTCAGCCACAAAGGCAGCATTCATCAATTGAGGGGCTTGGGGGTCGCTAAATGACAAAAGCATGGGCCAATCGGCTGAGTTGGGCATGGTCACCAGCTCCACGGGGATTGGCTCTTGGTCGGGTTTAGTCTTGCGCTCAAAATAATTTGAAAGCTTGAAGCTAGTCAGGCGACCGCCTCTTTCGGTGAACACGGCAACATAGTTGGGGGTGGTCACGGTAATATTAGCTAAATCGCTTGGGATGGAGGAATCGCTTTGCCCTCCCCCTTCGGCTGCGGTCACTGCCGGGGTAGCCGCTGAAGTCGATTGATC
This sequence comes from uncultured Thermodesulfobacteriota bacterium, assembly GCA_964368195.1. GTDB lineage: Bacteria > Desulfobacterota > Desulfarculia > Adiutricales > Adiutricaceae > Adiutrix. The sequence continues at coordinate 17,377 of CAYJAF010000027.1, read as the reverse complement.
GATGGTCTCAGTCTGAGCCGTTTGAGTGGGGGTATTGGAGCCGGGGAAAAAATAACTGAAGATAAGGAAAAGCCCCAAAGTGGTAACCATGATCCAAAAAAAACGACTGTCCATCTAATTGCTCCTTAAAGAAAAAGCATGGGTATCTACGAAAGAAGTAAGTGGTAGAGTTTTAGCAAAAATTCCGTCGTCAGCTGCCACCGGGAAATTTTAGGCGAATGCTAAGGAGACGCACGTTTATCAGCGTTTCCCTAAAAAATCACCCCGACTTTGATTGTCTATCCTCATCGGCACCGGGAACGGGGTCGTAGCCCCCGGGGTGAAGGGGGTGGCATTTTAAAATGCGCTTGGCAGCCAAAAAAGAACCTCGCCAAAAGCCATGAATTTCTAAGGCTTTAACCGCATAATTAGAGCAAGTTGGCCAAAATCGACAAGCGGGCGGCATCAGTGGCGAAATACAACGCTGGTAAAAATATATAAAGCCGAAAGCCAGCCGAGACAAAATTGATTCCAAAATGCAGGCCAGTTTTTTTAGCAAGCTTATAGTTTCCTTACCGGTGATTTTTCGCCAGAACCAAGCAAATAAAGACGCGCTAATGCTTGCGCGCCTTTGCTTATGAATATTAATGTTCCCAAAAGACCTTTTTAGGCTCGCAGTTTAAACGGCAAAATTAATCGCAGCTAAAAAAATTTTTTCAGCATCGACTAATTCAAAGCACGTAGTTGCTGGTCAAAGCGGGCTAAATCTTGGGCTAAGACTTGAGCTGTTTGCTCAGCCGCCCCCCCCCGGGCAATAAAGACTAAATCTAAATTAACCGGCCATTTATGGTGATTTAAGCGAAAAAATTCTCTTAAAGACCGCTTTAAGCGATTTCGCACCACAGCACAGGCAACTTTACGCGTCACTGTCACCCCGAGACGAGAAAAGCTTTCGCCGTTTTGCCGCCCCAAAAGCAACCAAGCTGCTGATTGCGTTTTAAAATCAGCTTTGAGGTCTCGCCGGGTCACTTTTAGGAATTGAGCTCTCGAGCGCAAACGCAAGTGCTTCGGGTAGAAGTACCTTTGAGGGCTTCGGCTTTGGGAGCCAACCGACTCAGCATTTAGGCTTATTTTTGCCTGTGGAGTCATAACTTGAACCGAGCTATCGCCATCGAAATGCATTGCACCGTCAGAAGACATCGCCTCATCGCAAGGCATCGCACCGTCGGAAGACATTGCACCATCGAATTGCACTGCATCGTCGCAATGCATTGCATCACCGAATTGCAACAAACCACTATCAGCCAAAAATTTCACCAACTTGGAAATTCTTAAGGGATAAGTCTTTTGCGACCTTTGGCACGACGACGGTTAATGACCGAACGGCCACCTTTAGTTTTCATGCGGCTTAAAAAGCCATGGGTACGTTTTCTTCTCAGCACATGGGGTTGAAAGGTCATTTTCATGATGTTCACCTTATTTTTTAGCCACAATTTTTATTCCGAGCAAAAGAGCTCGTCACAATTTCCACTGTGGAATTAGATTTCATTTTTAAATCAGAGCATGAGCTCTAAACGGAAAACTTATTTTTATGAAACTATATTTTTTTCAGCTATGCGTTGAATATTTACTAAAAATTATTCGCCGCGAGCCTTTTCGGCAGCTTCTGCTCTCGTTTTGCAACCAATGCAAAGGGTCGTCACCGGGCGCGCTTCTAAGCGTTTAAAAGCAATATCTTCACCACATGATTCGCAGATGCCAAATTCATCGTTATCAATCCGCTCTAAAGCCTCGTCGATTTTCACCAACAAAAAGCGTTCTCTTTCACGCAAGCGCAAAATAAAATTGCGGTCTGATTCAATAGAGGCGCGATCAGTGGGGTCAGGGTAATTATCGCTTGAATCGGTCATATCTGTCACTGTATCGTCGGCGTATTGCAAAATTTCCTCTCGCCTTTTCAACAATAACTCTTTGAAATAAGCCAATTGTTTCTCATCCATACCACACCTCAAATTAAACTAGTGTTAAAAAGGCTGAAAATATTTTACCGCAAAAAATCTTTTCCAAAACTTTGAAAAAAGCGGCCTGGCTACGAATTTGGGCAAACGCCCCCCACTGAATCCGTAATACTATAACAGTTGCCACCATTTGTAAAGATAATTTTAAACAATAGCCACGTCAATTTAATTTGCTAGAAGGTCATAACGTTGGTGGCGACGGAGGAGAACTTTTCAGAGCTTGACTGCGAAAATATAAGTCCACTGTTTGAGCGCAAGCGAGTTGTGGACTTAAATTGCAGGCAAGAAATGAAAAGTTGCTCCGTAGGAGCCGAGAAAATATCAAATTAGATTGACCTGAAACAATAGCTAGGGTAATCAATTCCCTGCCAATTCTTTGGCCTTCAAACGGGCCAAATCTCCGGCGGCCAAGGCCTCATCAATACTCGTAAGCGCTTTGCCCGGCAAAGCGCCGAGTGTTTCCTCCACCAAGGGAATTATATCGCAGAACCTGATTTGATCAGCTAAGAAGAGCTCCACGGCTCCCTCGTTGGCCCCGTTTAAAATAGCCGTGGTCGTGCCGCCTGCTTCACCTGCAGCCCGAGCTAAAGCCAAAGCCCGAAAGGTTTTTTCGTCCGGCTCGGCAAAATTGAGCGTGCCCCTTTGTCCGCCTTTTTCATATTGAGCCAGTTCCAAGGCTTGGTAACCGGGTAGGCCTTGGCTTTTTTGGGTGGGCAAAAGTGGGAGTCGGCGAGGGTGGCTGAGGGCGTAGGCAATAGCCAGACGCATATCGGCCGGGCCGCACTGGGCAATTTGTGAGCCGTCTTCATATTCCACAATGGAATGAACCAAACTCTGAGGATGGACTAAAACTTCCAGCTTCCCATAAGGCAAACCGAAGAGGTGGTGGGCCTCGATGACCTCCAGGCCCTTATTCATCAAGGTTGCGGAATCGCAAGTTATTTTCGCACCCATCTGCCAGCTTGGGTGCCTCAAAGCCTCTTGGCGAGTGACGTTTTCCAAATCTTCAGATCGATAACCGTAAAAAGGCCCCCCGGAAGCCGTGAGAATTAAACGCCGCACCGCCGGAGCCCTCAAGCCACCCAAGATTTGAAAAATAGCTGAATGTTCGCTGTCCACCGGGAGAATCTCTGCTCCCGTTCGGGCGGCCAACGGCATAATCAATTCTCCCCCGGCCACCAGCGATTCCTTATTGGCCAGGGCCACCTTCAAGCCGCGGCTGACGGCCGCATAAGTGGGCCCAAGCCCCGCCTGCCCCACAATGGCCACTAAAACAACTTCCGCTCCCGAATCCACCGCAGCCTCAATCTGCCCTTTGGCCCCCCAAACAAGGCGCGGCATCGGGTGGACTCCCAGGCTCGTCAGCTTGTCTCGTAAAAGGGCCAACTCTTCGGGGCCAGCCACAGCCACAACTTCCGGACGATGGCGACAAACGGCCTTGGCTAAAGGCTCCACCTGACGGGCGGCCGTCAAAGCTGAGATGCTAAACTCTTCCGGAAACGATTCCACCACACTTAGGGCACTTTGCCCAATGGAGCCGGTAGCTCCTAAAATTGCTAGTTTCATTAGAACTATAGCCCCTGGAGTTAATATTTATGGAGGCGCTGGAGAATCAACGCTTCTTCATCAGGCGACACAAATTTAGTCGTAACAACAAGTTATTTAAACTTGTATCCTCACCTTTTTTAATATAGAATATTTTGATGCAATTGACCAGCGTCTCAAATAAAAAATCAATAAAAATAAGCATTTCCACAATTTACGGAGGAATCACAATGCGTTACCTAGCCCTACTGTTAAGTTTCTTTTTATTTGCCAGCCCCACCTTTGCCCAAGAGGGGAGCAAAAAAAGCTTAGAGCCTGAATTGGGCAAACATTATTTCGAACTGGCCAGCACTCCTGAAGCTTACGACCCCCAAAGTGGCTCTCGCCTTGAGGTCTTGAGTTTCTTTTGGTATAACTGCGGCACTTGCTTTGTCATTGAAGATGATGTGAGAAATTGGGCAATGAAGCTCCCCCAAGAGGTGAATTTCGTGCAACTGCCCCTACTATCGGTCTACCCCACCGACATCCACGCCCGCGTTTTTTTCACCCTCCAAGCTCTTGGTTTAGGGCCAGAGGAAAATTCAAAGGTCTTTGAGCTTTTCCAAAGGCAGGGAAAGCCAATTAATGACCCCAAAGATTTGTCCCTTTTGGCCGAAGCTTTGGGCCTTGAAACCGAAGCCGTGACCAAAGCCTATAACTCCCCGGAAGTTCAAAAGAAAATGGATCGTCTGGCCAATCTCTTCCCCTCTTATGAGTTGCCGGGAGTCCCTTCAATGATTATTGGCGGGAAATATAGAACAGACATTGCCGCTGCCGGTGGGCGAGCAAATTATTTAGATGTTGTGAGAAAAATAATAGATAAAGAATTTTTAAAGGGGGCTGATTAATCTGTGCTTCCTTAAGCTGAAATCTCTGAACGAAAAAAGCCCCTCTTCGAATCTGAAGAGGGGCTTTTTTAAATTTTGACGTTTTTTGTTTTTACATTTTAAATGGCGCTTAATTTAAGCAACGAAACTCAACTTAAGCGGTAATACCCAATTTACAAGATCTTAATCATAGTCCCCCAAAGATTTGGGGTGAGTGAGGGGACTTGAACCCCCGACCTCCAGGGCCACAACCTGGCACTCTAACCACCTGAGCTACACTCACCATGATTTCAATTTTTTTTCGTAAAATTAAGAACGCTTGCTATTTATAGCCTAACTTTACGAATAATGCAAGCCCTTCCTTCAATTTTTTGAAACTAAACTGATATTCTATACTTGAAATATCTTTCGGTTTAAGTTAGCATAAGCAATCTAATGGTTTTTTGGATTTTCACCTAATTTTAGTTAACTTCTCTATTTTTCACCTATTTGTCACCTTTCCACCACGGCTTTCCACCACTTTACCACGATGATGTAGGAGTTTTTATGTCTAAAAAGTTAACTTTTGTCAATGGCGCCCCGGTAGTCAGCAACAACCATTCCCTCACCGCAGGCGAAAAGGGCCCACTTTTGATGCAAGATTTGTGGTTTATAGAAAAATTGGCCCATTTTGACCGTGAAGTTATTCCGGAAAGACGCATGCACGCCAAAGGTTCAGGCGCCTTCGGCACTTTCACCGTCACTCAAGACATCACCAAATACACCAGAGCTTCTATTTTCGCTGAAGTTGGCAAAAAAACAGACCTATTCGTCCGCTTTTCCACTGTGGCCGGTGAGCGTGGTGCCGCTGACGCCGAACGCGACATCCGCGGTTTTGCCATAAAGTTTTATACTGATGAAGGCAATTGGGATCTTGTCGGCAACAACACCCCGGTTTTTTTCTTGCGCGATCCTTTAAAATTTCCCGATCTCAACCACGTTGTGAAACGCGACCCCCACACCAATATGCACAATGCTGAGGCTAATTGGGATTTCTGGACACTGCTTCCGGAGGCCCTCCACCAAGTGACCATTGTCATGAGTGACCGCGGCATTCCGGCCAGCTATCGCCATATGCATGGTTTTGGCTCTCATACCTTTAGTTTCATCAACAATAAATCAGAACGTTTCTGGGTCAAATTCCACCTTAAATGTCAACAGGGCATTAAGAACCTCACTGACGAGGAAGCCACTGCCATCATTGGTCAAGACAGAGAAAGCCACCAACGCGATCTCTTTGAAGCCATTGAACGCAAAGACTACCCCCGTTGGCTCCTTTCGGTGCAAATTATGCCGGAAGAAGACGCCGAGAAAGTCCCCTATCATCCCTTTGATTTAACCAAGGTTTGGCCTCACAATGACTACCCCTTGCAAGAGGTGGGCATTTTAGAGCTCAACAAAAACCCGGAAAATTACTTTGCCGATGTGGAACAATCAGCCTTTAATCCGGCCAATATTGTGCCCGGCATCAGCTTTTCGCCTGACAAAATGTTGCAGGGACGTCTCTTTTCCTATGGAGACACTCAAAGGTATCGTTTGGGTGTGAATCACAGCCAAATTCCGGTCAATCGCGCTCGTTGTCCTTTCCACAGCTACCACCGTGACGGGGCCATGCGAGTTGACGGGAACTACGGCGCAACCGCTCCCTATGAACCCAACAGCTCAGGCCAATGGCAAGAACAGCCCGAATATAGCGAGCCCCCATTGAAAATTGATGGCAATGCTGACCGCTATAACTTTGCTTGCGACGACAAAGATTATTACGAGCAACCGGGCAAGCTCTTTGCCTTAATGAATGCCGAACAACGTCAAGCCCTCTTTGACAACACTGCCCGGGCCATGAATGGTGTTTCGGAAACAGTGAAACGTCGTCACATTGAAAACTGCACCAAAGCCCACCCTGAATATGGCAGTGGTGTGGCGAAAGCCTTGAATTTAGACAAGTAATTCACCTTTAAGGAAACGCTAACAAACCGGCGTTTTTCAGGAAACGCTGATTAATTACCTTTTTGCCCTTTGGCTTTCTCAGAGAACAAAAATTTTAATTAATCAGCGTTTCCTTTATTCTTAGGGAAACACTGATTTATTAGCGTTTCCTTAAATTTAAAAAGCCAAACTGCTAGAGCCCTATTTCATGGGCCACATATAAAAAAGGGATTGACGTGGAACGTTCCGGATTTTTCTTAACAATTTTTGTTTTGCTAGTGGCCGGCATGAGTTATTTCCTAGCCGTTTTCGCCTATATCTCACCACCGGTCGTAGCCTTAGAGGTTATGAGAGATCTAAGCCTCGACCCCGACACCACCGGCTTAATGTTTTCGGCCACCATGTTGGTCTACGCCATCATGCAACCCATCTCCGGTTTTTGTTCCGACCGCTTTGGGGCCCGAGCTTGCCTTGTTTTTGCCACCGCCACTTTGGGAATTGGCTTCATTTTTTTCAGCCAAGCTCAAGGCCTTTTCACGGGTTCGCTAGCCCGGGCTATCATTGGCTTGGCCTCCGGCATCACCCTCATTCCCTGTTTAAAATTAGCCGGTAACTGGCTGGGTTGCCAATATTTCGGTTTGGCCTCCTCATCTGTCATTGCCTTGGGCGCCCTTGGCATCAGCATATCCGGGCGCCCTTTGGCCGTGCTCACCGCTGACCTCGGGTGGCGCGACAGCTTTTTATATATCGGCATTGCAACTCTCATTTGGGTTTTGCTCATCTTAGTTGTGGTGCGCGACAATCCCAAGGGCCTCCCCTTAGGGCAAAAAGAGCCCACACCACAAGAAGAGCACAGCCCGCCCCCTCCATTTTTAACCGTGGGCCGAACCATTTTAAGCATGCCCTCCTTTTGGTTTTTCAGCTTTCTCTATATTGGTACCGATCTCATTTACTGCACCATCAGCGGCTTGTGGCTCGGCCCTTATTTAGTTGAGGTCTACGGCCTGACTAAATCTGTGGTGGGCAACATGATAACCATGTCGGCCATTAGCTATTTCGTTGGGCCTCCCCTTCTGGCCCTCTGGGCCGGACGTTGGAGCTACCCTAAAGTGATCTTCACGGTGGTAGTCATAAATGCGGCCCTCGCTCTCTTTTTTGTGCTCAGCCCCAATGTCCCGGGTGAGTGGGTTCTCTATCTCTTATGCTTCTTTGCTCCCATCGGTGCTCAGCTCACAGGCTTATATTTAGCCATGGTGCGCGACTTAGTGCCGCGCTCCATCGGTGCTTCGGCCATGGGCTTTTTAAACGGAATGCCCCTTTTGGGCGGAGCTTTGATGCAACAATTGGTGGGCCTACTTTTAACCGTGGACGAAAACGCCACCACCATCCCCACCTTCAAAGAGCTTTATGGCCAGGCCTTTTTCCCGATTTTCGCCTTCACAGTTTTATCTGTAGTATTAGCTTTTTTCTTAATGCGCCGCGGGTGGGAATGGAAATCAGCCTCAAAATAAACGAACATTAAACCATCGGCCTTGAGAAAACTACTGCCGCAACGATCTAATTTGATAGAAGGTCATGAGTTTTGTGGCGACAAAGGAAAACTTTTCAGAACTTGACTGCTAAATTTAAGCCATATTGTTTGAGCTTAAGCGAGTTTTAGGGCTTAAATTGCAGGCAAGAGATGAAAAGTTATTCCGTAGGAGCCGGGAAAATAATAAATTAGATTGACGTGAAAACTACTGCACTTTGCATATTTCTATGTTATAATATTAAACATAGTAATTGTTCTAAACAGAAAACTTCAAACCTTTTTTAAAAGTTTCAAGGCTTGTTATGAAAGTTTTAAATTAGAACATTTCTTAAGTAAACGCTAATAAATCAGCGTTTCTTTACGTATAATGATTGCATTAGTTCCGACAACTTATTGAAAGCCGATTTTGTCCATGATAGATGAATACTTCAACCCAGAAGGAATTGAAAAGGCAGAAATTGCCATTTTCATTCCCTCCTGTGATGAAGCAGAACAAATTGCCTTGCCCACCCAAAAAGCCGGCCTCGGGTTAAGTAAATTTTACCCAGACCGTCAAAGTGTTGTGGTCAACTGTAACCACAACTTCTGCTCTGAAACGAAAAACGCCTTTTTAAACACCGAGTGTCCTGTGCCTAAAATCTATGCCTCAACCCCACCGGGTGTTAAAGGTAAAGGCGCAAACTTAGCTAATATCTTTCAAATTGCGGCTAATTTAGCAGCTAAAGTAGTGGTTATACTTGACGCTAACGTTCTCAACGTCAAATCAGCTTGGGTTAAAAGTTTAGTTGAGCCCATTTTAACCGGCTCGGCTGAATTCGTGGCTCCTTTGCATCTTACTCATCCCAATGATGCGCCCATTTCAAAAACTCTTGTCTACCCCATGATGCGGTCTCTGTTTGGTCGGCGTGTTCTTCAGCCCATTAGCACTGACCATGCTTTCTCCGCTCGCTTAAATGAAACCTATCGTAAGCAAACTTGGGAACATGACAACCGCGGTTACCGTGCTGACCTCAAGATGTTGGCTTTGGCCATCATGGCCCAAGCCCCCATTTATCAATCTTTTATGGCCCACCCAAGAACGGCAACTTTAGGCAGAACCGACCACAGCTTGGCCAAATCTTTTAGTGATGTCTTGGCTGCTCTTTTTGAGATCATGGAAGAAAAGGAAGATTTCTGGCCGCAGATAAAACGTTCTCGCCCCACAGCTGTTTTCGGAGCCACTGACTCCCCTCTCAATGCTCCCACGGTGGTAGAGATAGACTCTGAACGAATAATCACAGAGTTTTTTGCTTGCCTGCCTGAGCAACTTTCAAGCTGGAACTCTATCTTTAGCCCCGAGTTATTAGCCGCCCCCGACTTGGTGGCTATCACAAACCCAAAGCTAAGGCCTCAAGACATTACGCTAACAGCGGAAACATGGCGCCGAGTAATTTTCCAAACCTCTTGGGCCTTTCGGCAAGCAAAGCCTGAAAATCGGCTAGACTTAACTTCATCACTGGCCCCGTTGTTTCTGGCCAGGCGCTTAAGCCACCTTCAAGAAACGGAACATTTTACCGAACAACAACATGCCGCATTATTAGAGCAAGAAGCCCAAGGGTTTGAAAACTCCAAGGGCGAGCTTCTGGCTCTTTGGCAAAAATAATTTTTGGGAGAAGCTAAATGAATCGTTTGATTTCCAAAAGACGCTCGATTCTAACTTTAATTAGCACTAGCTTGGCTGTTGCCTGCCTCTGTTTGGGCTTCTCACCTTTACTTATTGCCCAAGAACAAATAGCTCCCCTAAACGCCGAATCTTCCACCTCCCCCGACTCCCCCACTTCTCCGGAAGGCACTCCGGCGGCCAATGAGCCTCCGCCCTCCCCACCAAAACCGGAAATTTCCTTTGACTATCTGAAATATGAAGCCGGTAAAGTTGCCCCAGGAAGCCAATTGCGGCACCAATTTCACTATACAAACGAAGGAGAAAAACCTTTACGCCTCACAGAAGTGGGCGTGGGTTGCAGTTGCAAGTTAATATCCTTTGATGCTGAAATACCGCCGGGAGAAAGCGGAGTCATTGACGTTGAACTCGAAATTTATCCCGAATGGGCAGGGCAAATCTTCACCAAAAACATCTGGGTTCTGACAAACGATCCCCTGGTGCCCCAAGCAGCCCTAACCATCACCGGAGAAGTCACTGTTATCACTCCTCAAACCCCCTAGCATCGCCGCGGCTAATGGGCGCATCGTAACCCAAAGCCCGAAGATTGGCTCGCAAAAGTTCCACACCTTCGGCCGCCTCTTGGCCTTGATGGATTTTACCTTTATATATTTCATACTTAGAACGAACATTAGCCGGAGATAGATTCGGCATCATAACGTTTGCCCCAAAAGCCAAGGCGTCAAAGCGGCCGGTAGGCGAGATGGTACCCAAGGCAGTGGTGGCCGGTAGCAGAGCTTGAGGCAAAATGAGGCGCACGAGCCCCAAAAGAAAAATGGTGAGCTCAGCCTCTCCCGGTGGATAGTCGGCAAATGGCGTGTCCGGGTGGGGAATAAAGGGCCCGATGCCCACCATGTGCGGCTGGAGCTCGCTTAGGAAAAGTAGATCTTCAATTAAATGTTCCAAAGTCTGGCCCGGCGAACCAACCATAAACCCGGCCCCCACTTGGAAACCTAGAGCCTTCAATTCAAAAAGGCAGCGGCGACGATTGGCCCAAGCCATCTCTTGGGGGTGAAGGAGGCCGTAGTGGCTTTCGTTAGCTGTTTCGTGGCGCAAGAGGAAGCGAGCGGCCCCGGCTCTACGCAAGGCCGCGTAAAGCTCCCCCCCCATTTCCCCAACCGATAGAGTTATGGCCGCCGCCGGAAATTTTGCGGCAATGGTTTTTACTAAATTGCTCAAACGCTCACAAGTGAAATAGGGGTCTTCACCGCTTTGCAACACAAAGGTGCGCAAGCCCAAATCATAAGCTTGGGCGCAAGCGGCCAGAATTTCGCTCTCCGTTAAGCGGTAGCGTTGGGCTCGTTTATTGCTTCGACGTAAACCACAATAATAACAATCGTTTTGGCAATAACTACTAAACTCAATAAGGGCTCTTAAATAGACATCTCGGCCAAAATGTTTTTGCCGCACAAGTTGGGCTTGGCTCGCTAAATAAGAGCGCAACCCCTCATCTTGGTGAGCGGCGAGTAATTTTAGCAACTCAAACTTAGGAAGGGAGTTTTGCAAGCGCAACTCATCAACTAGGCGATTTAATTCACTCATCTGAAAACAGCCACAGCTCTATCTAAATAGCCGTTTAAATGGGCCAAAACAAGGCCGAAATTAGTCATGGGAACCTTGGCATCTTGAGCTTTTTGGAGCCGGGCCAGGTAATGCTGGCGAGTGAGCATACAGCCTCCGCAACTGATTACCAAATCAAAACCGCTCAAATCTTCCGGAAAATCATTACCGGCTACCGCTTCAAATTGCAAAAAATCTCCCAAGCGCTTTCGCAGAAGTTTGGGAATTTGCTCGCGGGCAATGTCGTTGGCGAGTGCATGGTGAGTGCAAGCCTCAGCCATGAGGATGCGTGCCTTGGGCGGGAGTTTATCCAACTGGCGGGCTCCTTTAAATAAAAGATCGAGATTCCCTTTGGCCCGGGCCATGATGATGGAAAAAGCCGTGAGCGGCCAAGAGCTCGGGATCATCTCGGCAACTTTGGCAAAAACTTGAGCATCAACAATAACGACCGCCGGTTTGGGTGCCGTTTTCAGTAAAGTTTCAATTTCAGCGAAACCAGCCATTGAAATCAAGCCTTTGTGGTCTAAAATATCCCTAATAACTTGGACTTGAGGCAGAATCAAGCGCCCTTTCGGAGCTTGAGGGTCTTGGGGAGTTATGAGCATAAAATGGGAATTGGAAGGAAACAAACCGGCAATCAACGAAGCTTCAACCGGGCTTTGGGCCGCAAGAGCCACCAGAGCCTCTTTAAACTCAATAAGGCCGACTTTGTCGGCCGCACTGAGGCGAACTTTGGGAATAGGAAATGGCAACCAGGGCTGAGGCTCTGAAGAGGCCAAATCCATTTTGTTTTCGGCCACCAAAAGACGAGTGCCTGCTTTATGCATAGTGGTAAGCCATTCGATTTCAAGGCTTTTATCGGGATTAGTCACATCGCAAACTAAAACGGCCAAATCAGCTTGCGCCAAAATCGTTTTCGCCCGCCGAATTTTCTGCTCCCCCAATTCACCACTATCGTCAAGACCGGCGGTGTCTATTACGGTAATCGGCCCCAAAGGAAGGAGTTCCATGCTTTTAGCCACCGGGTCAGAAGTTGAACCGGCCACCTCAGAGATAAGCGAAACCTCTTGACCGGTCAAGGCATTGATGAGGGACGATTTCCCCACATTGCGGCGGCCAAAAAAAGCAATGGTTAAACGGTTAGCCCGCGGTGTCATTTGCATACGTTACCTTTAATTCACGCCAATCTAATTTATAAGTTTCTAGGCTCCTACGGAGCAACTTTTCTGTAATTGAGCCCTTAAGCCCGCGGGCTCGCTAACGCTCAAACAGTAGGGCTTATGGCTTCAATTCCTGAAAAGTTCTCCTACGTCGCCACAAAGTTCGTGACGTTCTGACAAATTAGATTGACGTAACCTTTAACAGGGCCGACGCATGAGAAATTTTACAACCGGATTGCGTCAAACCCGGGGCGAATGAAGGGGATACTTCCAAAGCGAGACCGTCCATTTTAGGGCCGATTGTGAGCTAAAGCGAACTTGAGGCCCTAAAATACGGTCGAGAGGCGGAAGTCGTCCCCAAATGAGCCCTCAAAACAATAGCAAAAAAATAATTTTCATTTCTCATGCGTCAGCCGTGTAACCTTTAATTAAAACGCTGGTAATTAAATTTGATTTCTAGTATATATTAATATTACTATATTTACAATGAAGCCCCGAGACATTCTCAGGGCTTATGCGTCTAATTTTTTAGGCAAGGAATTTTCTCACTGATTAAGTGACTTTAATTAGTCGATGCTGAAAAACTCCCCTTTGGGCGTTTTTCAGCGAGGCACGCTGGCTTTCGCACCCCTTTTGCGAACGCAAAAGGCCGCCGGAAGTGAATTCCGGCTGGTGCTTCGCCTGCGGGGCGCCTGCCAAGCGGCAGTCGCCTTAGCCGCCGCTACCAGCATTTTCACGAGAAAAATATACCGGGTTTTGCTAAAAAGGGCGTAATTCCCTTGCATATTTTCCCCTTGATTTTTTGCGGTTTCATCAATTATTGCTAGTTGTTACTGCTTTTTTCAGCGGCGACTAATTATTTGTGATTTATAAATAACATTTGAATTTATTCGCAAGCAAGCGAAACCGCAAGGGGGAGCAACAAAAATTAAGACGCGTCAGCCGTGGCATTTCTTTTAAACACATCAACCTTATGGTAAAAAATGAATTATATTGAAATCTTATTATTGGCCCTCGCCCTTTCCATGGACGCCTTCTCTGTGGCCCTTATGGCCGGACTGAAAGGATGCTCTTCTTTGCGCCAAACACTGCGCCTGGCCGGGGCCTTTGGCTTTTTTCAGTTTGCCATGCCCTTGGCCGGTTGGCTCCTGGCCGGGCAAGCCCAAAATTTCATTGCAGCTTTCGACCACTGGGTCGCTTTCGGCTTACTAACTTTAGTGGGCGGCAAGATGCTTTGGGACGCCAAAGACTTAAAGGAAAATGATAGCGACCCCACCCTCGGGGGCACTCTTCTGATACTAGCCATTGCCACCAGCATTGACGCCCTGGCGGTGGGGGTCTCTTTTGCCGCTTTAAACGTGAATATTTTTACGGCTTCTCTGATTATTGGTATTGTCTGCTTTGGGGTGAGTTTTTTAGGGGCCCAGCTGAGCGCAAGACTTGCGCTAAAAAACGAGCGGATTTCAACTTACGCCAATGTCTTAGGGGGGATAATATTAATTGCTATTGGAGTAAAAATACTTTTTGAACACGGTGTTTTTGCTTTTTAAAAAAGGTGCTGACAAATCAGCACCTTTAGGAGCGTCAGCGTGCAGGCCGCGACCAGTGCTGGATAATATCACGCAGTTGGGCCACTTTGAAAGGCTTGGAAATGTAATCGTTCATGCCCACCTGCAAGCATTTTTCCCGATCGCCGGTCATGGCGTGAGCCGTCATGGCAATGATGGGAATTGCGTGGTTTAACACGTTGCTTTTAGGATCGCGAATCATAATAGTTGCCCGATAGCCATCCATTTCCGGCATCTGGCAATCCATCAAAACAAGATCATAATCTGTTTTTTTCAAGGCATCGATAGCTTGAAGGCCGTTGTCCACCATATCCACTTGGTGCCCCATTTTTTCCAAAATACCTTTAGCCACCATTTGGTTAACCGGCGAATCTTCAGCCAAAAGAATATATTGACGAGCAAACTCTTTGCCGCCGGTGTTGATTTCATTAGTCAAAGAGCGCTCGCCGAGCTCAGCCCCACTTTCTTTTGCTTGATGTAAAATCACATAAAACCAAAAAGTCGAGCCCTGGCCCATGACGCTGTGGCAGCCTATTTCACCATCCATCAATTTAACCAGCTGCTTACAAATGGAAAGGCCCAGACCTGTGCCGCCAAACTGACGGGTGGTGGAGGAATCCGCTTGAGTGAAGGGGTCGAAAATAGACTCCTGCCGCTCGGTGGGAATGCCAATACCCGTATCTTTAACCGTAAAAGAGAGGAAAGGACATTCTTCCTCGCCGACAATGCGGAAATCGGCCCGACAGCCTAAGGAAACTTCACCATTTTGAGTGAATTTAATGGCATTGGAAAGGAGATTGACCAAAACCTGACGCAAACGGCCATGGTCACCTGAAACATAATTAGGAAAAGTATCAGGGATGGTGATGGAAAAATCCAGGTTGCGCTCTTTGATGGTTGGCATGAACATATCATTAATATCGCTGAGCATTTCCTTTAAGGAGAAATCTATATTTTCTAAAGCGAGCTTGCCTGATTCAATTTTGGAAAAATCTAAAATATCGTCAATAACACCCCGCAAAGCCTCGGCACTCCGCTTGATGGTTGAGGCATATTTCAACTGTTCTGCGTTCAGCTCCGTGCCTAAAAGAAGAGTAGTCAAACCCAAAACGCCATTCATTGGCGTGCGAATTTCATGGCTCATATTGGCCAAAAACTCACTTTTAGCTCGGCTGGCCTGCTCGGCTTCCTGGCGGCGTTGCTCTTCGGTGACGTCACTGAAAAAACCTTCTACAATACTAAAGTTGGGGTTGTCAGGACGGACTTCCACCACCCGGCTACGCTCCCAAATCCAACGAACTTCCCCACTTTTATGGATAATGCGGAAAGTGGTGTTCAGCGGTTCATCAACTAAAAGAGTCCCTTCGTTTTCAGCTTTTAATTGGGGCAAATCCTCAGGGTGGACTATGTCGAAAAAACAAAAATCGTCACGGTTCACAATCTCTTCCGGGCGGTAGCCGGTCATCTCTAAGCAACCTTCACTCATATACTCCATAGTGAAAGTCGGGAAATTATTGCAACAGCGAAAGGCTGTGCCGGGGAGATTGGACATAAGGGTGTGAATGCGCCGCTCACTTTCGTAAACGCGGCTGGCCTCCATGGCAATGACGGCAAAATCAGCCAAGGAAGCCCCGAAAGTTTGCTCTTCAATAGTCCACGGGCGAGTGTAAGTTGACTCTATACAAAGAGCCCCGAGTAATTTTCCGCCGCTTCTGATGGGGCAATCTAAAAGAGCCTTACAGCCTTGAAAATTATAGTCACTGGAAAGATCAGGCATGATGGTGTCGGTGACAGTGTTGGGAATGACGATGTTCCGCTCAGTGTTTAACATTTCAATATATTTGGGGTATAGTTCCAAACTGAAGGGATCAGTGATTGTGTGCTCGCATGAATCCAAATTATAGTAAAGCTCATTAATAAGGAGGTTTTTATCAGAATCAATGCGCCAAACACCCACACGATTAGCATCTAAGGTTTTAGTGGCAATTTCTGTGATTAAGCGGCAGGCCTCTTTGAAGTTTCCGGAAGTTAAAATGGGCGAGCTGCTCAAATGGCGCAAAGCATTGCGGCGCATGGTTTCAGCTTGATAAAAAGAGAGATTACCCCGTTCTTTTAAAATAACAATAAGAGCTTTTTTAGGTTGAAGGTGGTCAGGTTCATCTATAAAAATGGGAAACTCACCAATATTCCAAAGGCATCGACTCAAGCGAATGTCGCCGTGCCAATTTGTGTGGCTGAAGCTCACAGTTTCGGTTGTTTCCGGGCTGGTTTGAATATCATTTAAGATGGTTTTGGCCAGAGATGTGCTTAAAGTGGCTCGAACAACGGCATCTTTCAAATCTCTGCCGCAGGTTGCAACTAAAGATTTCAACTGCGATGACTCCCACAACACCCGGCCATTATCAAGAGCAACGAGCATAATGGGTTCATCAAGAGCATCAGCCAAGAGTAGAAAGTTGGACAAGTTCATAGATGTATTCACTTCTTTGCTACAGTATGTGTATTTTAAAAGCACCTTCGCCACAAACTAAAAAATCCATTTGTATCTCACACCAATTTCAAGACTTTTTAGACTGTTCTATACACCACGAAGGCCAACTATATTAATAGGTATAGTATAGCACATCTTGAGTAAAATGGAAGATTCTTTTTCCCTATGCCCAAAAAAAAGATCTTGCATTACTCGGCAAATAGTATATAATAATAAATTCGCTCAAAGTAAATAGTTAAAGAGCGTAAACTCTTTAAGCAAAGCCTATGCCTTTACTTAAAGAATAAAATTTAAAATGCAAAGGAGCATTAAGTCTATGGCGACTCATCGCGAACCCCGGTTTAAAATGTGCCGGCGCTTGGGAATCAACATCTATGGCCATCCCAAGGCCCTCAAAAGAGGAGACGGCAAAAACCAACGGGGCGGCCGTAAAATTTCGGAATATGGCTTGCAATTGATGGAAAAACAAAAGGTTAAGGCCTATTATGGCATTATGGAGCGTCAGTTCCTGCGCTATGTCAAAGCGGCCCAAAAATCTGCGGAAATGACCGGTGTGGCTCTTTTAAAATCTTTAGAGTGCCGTCTTGATAACTTGGTTTATCGCATTGGTTTTGCCCGTTCCATCCGTCAAGCTCGCCAAATGGTTACCCATGGTCACATTTTAGTGAACGGCAAGCGGGTCAACATCCCCTCTTTTGGAGTGCGGGTTGGTGATTTGATTGTCTTGCGTGAGAAATCTCGTAAAAACGAAATGATTGTCCAAAATTTCCAAGAGTTAGCCTCTTTTAATGTGCCTTATGTTGAAAAACAATTAGATCAATTCTGCGGCCGTCTCATTCGTCTGCCCGAGAGAGACGAAATTCCAATAGATGCCAATGAACGTTTGATTGTTGAATATTATTCTAAATAATACTCAATCAAGACACCAAACCCGAGCTTATAAAAGAGCTCGGGTTTTTTATTTACTAAAAAAATAAGCCCACATGGAAATATGG
>CAYJAF010000026.1:0-31339 GCA_964368195.1 uncultured Thermodesulfobacteriota bacterium | reverse complement strand
GGAGGCGAAAATGGCCAAAAAGAAATTTGACCGCACTAAAACCCACGTCAATGTTGGCACCATCGGGCACATTGACCACGGCAAAACCACCACCACGGCGGCCATCACCTTGGTTTTGTCCAAGGCCGGCGGCGGCGACTACGTGCCCTTTGACAAAATTGACAAAGCTCCGGAAGAAAAAGAACGCGGCATCACCATCGCCGCCAGCCACGTTGAGTATGAAACGGCTACTCGCCACTACGCTCACGTTGACTGCCCCGGCCACGCCGACTATATCAAAAACATGATCACCGGCGCCGCCCAAATGGACGGAGCTATCTTGGTTGTTGGTGCCGACGACGGCCCCATGCCCCAAACTCGTGAACACATCCTCTTGGCCCGCCAAGTCGGCGTGCCCTCCATCGTCGTCTTCTTGAACAAAGTCGACATGGTTGACGACCCCGAATTGTTGGAATTGGTCGACATGGAACTTCGCGAATTGTTGGATAAAAATGGTTTCCCCGGCGACGACACCCCCATCGTCCGTGGTAGCGGCTTGCGTGCTTTGGAATGCGGTTGCGGCCAACGTGAATGTGAATGGTGCTCCCGTATTTTGGAATTGATGGATGAAGTTGACCGCTTCGTGCCCACCCCGGTGCGTGACGTTGACAAGCCCCTCCTCATGCCCATTGAAGACGTGTTCTCCATTTCCGGCCGCGGTACTGTTGTTACCGGTCGTATTGAACGTGGTATCGTTCACGTTTCCGACGAAGTTGAAATCGTGGGTATTCGTCCCACTCAAAAAACCGTCTGCACCGGCGTTGAAATGTTCCGCAAGTTGCTCGACGAAGGCCAAGCCGGCGATAACGTTGGTTTGCTCCTCCGCGGCACCAAACGCGACGACGTTGAACGCGGTCAAGTTGTGGCCAAACCCGGCTCCATCACTCCGCACACCAAGTTCAAAGCCGAAGTTTATATTTTGAACCGCGATGAAGGTGGTCGTCACACTCCCTTCTTCAATGGCTATCGTCCCCAATTCTACTTCCGTACCACCGACGTCACCGGCGTTGTGACCTTGGCCGACGGCGTTGAAATGGTGATGCCTGGTGATAACGTGACCTTCACCGTCACCATGATTATGCCCATCGCTATGGAAAAAGAATTGCGCTTTGCTATTCGTGAAGGCGGCCGCACCGTTGGCGCCGGCGTCATCAGCGAAATCATCGAGTAAGCGGCTGGATTTTCTGGGGAATTGTACCCCTTTGGGATAAAGGGCAGCCGTCGGTAAATGGCGGCTTGCTTGAAAAAGGATCGATATGCTTAACAACCAAAAGATACGGATAAGGCTCAGGGCTTACGACCACAAACTCTTGGACCACTCGGCGCAAGAGATTGTCGACACTGCCAAGCGCACCGGAGCCCGGGTCGCCGGCCCGGTTCCACTGCCGACCACCATCAGCCGCACCTGTGTTTTGCGTTCCCCACACGTGGATAAAAAATCCCGGGAACACTTTGAGATTCGGACCCACAAGCGCCTGTTGGACATTCTCGACCCCACCCAGCAAACTGTGGATGCCCTGATGAAGCTGGATCTTTCCGCCGGGGTGGATGTGGAGATAAAACTATGAGCAAGGGTTTAATCGGAAAAAAATTGGGTATGACCCGCCTTTTCATCCGTGAAGGCGTTGCTGTCCCGGTTACTGTGATTGAAGCTGGCCCGGCTACTGTCTTGCAGCTCAAGACTAAAGATACCGATGGTTATGAAGCTGTTCAGTTGGGTTATGCTCAAAAGGACGAAAAGCACTCCAACAAACCTGAAACGGGCCACGGCGCCAAAGCCGGTGCTTTAGGCTTCAAACTTGTTCGGGAATTCGATTTAGCCGAAGGTGCTGAATTGGAAGTTGGCGGCCAAGTTCAATTAGATATTTTTGCTCCCGGGGAAAAAATTTCCGTAACCGGCACCAGCAAAGGTAAAGGTTTTGCCGGCGTTATGAAGCGTCACGGTTTCCACGGCGGTCGGGCTACTCACGGTTGCTTGACTCCTCGCGGCCCCGGCTCCATCGGTTGCGCCGCTGATCCCAGCCGCGTTTTTCCCGGACGCCCCATGGCCGGTCACGCCGGTGCTGCTCGCACTACTGTGAAAAACTTAACTGTGGTCGATGTTCGTCCGGAATACGGCGTCATTATGGTTCGGGGTGCAGTTCCCGGGCCCAACGGCGGCTTGGTCTTACTTAAGAAGAATTGAGGCGGTTCAAAATGATCGTAGATGTCGTCAATCTGAAAAATGAGACGGTGGGCCAACTTGAGCTGCCGGACTTAATATATAATGTGGAAATGCGCCCTCACTTGGTTCATGAAGTGGTTACAGCGCAACTCCATTCCCGTCGGGCCGGAACAGCTTCTACCAAAACCAGGGCTGAAGTTGCTTTCTCAAACCGCAAACCCTATCGTCAAAAGGGAACTGGCCGCGCTCGTGCTGGCACCCGTCGTTCGCCTCTCTGGCGTCACGGCGGAACCATCTTTGGCCCCAAACCGCGCGATTTCTCTTGGCGTCCGCCGGCTCAAATCCGCCGGGCTGCCTTGAAAGTTGTTTTAACTTCCAAAGTGCAAAAACAACAATTGGTCGTTTTAGATTCTTTTGAGTTGGAAACCCCCAAGACCAAGTTGTTTGCTCAAGCAATGAAGGGTTTGGGCTTGGAAAAAGCCATTGTGGTCACCCCGACTGAATGCGTTAATTTGGAACGCTCGGCCCGCAATTTACCTGATTGCAAAATTTTGCGCGTAGACGGTTTAAATTGTTACGACCTTTTAAAATATCCCAGCTTGGTTATTCTTAAAGACAGCTTAGCGGGCATTGAAGCGAGGTTAATGAAATGAAATACGCTCACGAAATTCTCCTTCGCCCCCTCGTCACCGAAAAGAGCATGTTGGCCCGTGAAAATTTCAACCAGTATGCTTTTAAAGTGAACCCCGACGCCAGTAAATTGGACATCACTAAGGCTGTCGAAGAATCTTTTGGGGTCAAGGTCTTGGAAGTGCGTACGGTCAACGTCCTTGGTAAGAAAAAGCGCCGTGGTCGTTTGGTTGGTCGCAGAGCAGACTGGAAGAAAGCCATTGTCCGCTTGGCTCAAGGGGACAGCATCAAATATTTTGAAGGCGCCTGATAATTTAGGCAACTGGACTAAGCACAGGACACACTGAACTATAATAGAACAGTGAATCCCAAAGAGGAACGGTCATGGCTATCAGAGAAGTAAAACCAACCTCGCCCGGACGGCGTACCCAAACGTATTCCACTTTTGAGGAAATCACCAGAACGACACCTGAAAAGTCTCTGTTGACTCCTTTGCCGAAAACCGGCGGGCGGAATAATCAAGGTCGCATCACAACTCGTTTCCGGGGTGGCGGTCACAAACGTCAATATCGCTTGATTGATTTTAAGCGCAATAAAATGGATATTCCGGCCAAGGTTTTTTCCATTGAATATGATCCCAACCGTGGTGCTCGCATTGCTTTATTGCACTATGTTGATGGGGAAAAACGCTATATTTTAGCCCCGCAAAACTTAAAGCCGGGCGATATGGTTATTTCAAGTGAAAAAGCCGACATTAAACCCGGTAACGCAATGAGCCTCAAAGCCGTGCCTTTGGGTAGCCTTGTCCACAACGTGGAAATGAAACCCGGCAAAGGCGGCCAATTGGCCCGCGGGGCAGGGAACTACGCCCAGGTTATGGCTAAAGAAGGTAACTACACCTTATTGAAGTTGCCTTCCGGCGAAATGCGGTTAATTTTGTCGACTTGTAAAGCGACCATCGGTCAGCTTTCCAACTCCGACCACAACAGTATTTCCCTCGGTAAAGCCGGCCGGACTCGCTGGTTAGGACGTCGCCCCCACGTGCGCGGCGTTGCCATGAACCCCGTTGATCACCCCTTGGGCGGTGGTGAAGGCAGAAGCTCCGGTGGTCGTCACCCGGTTTCACCTTGGGGTATGCCGACTAAAGGTTACAAGACGCGGAAAAAGAGCAAACCCTCTAACAAATTCATTGTTAAGCGTCGTAATAAGAAATAATAGTCTCCGGTCGGTTGCGAGCTTTTGAGCTTTAAAATGCAACCGGCGGATTACCAAAATAGGAGAGGCGCAAGAAGATGCCCCGTAGTATTAAAAAAGGCCCCTTTGTGGATGATTACCTGATGAGCAAGATGGCAGCCGCCATCGAGGCTAATGACCGTCGGGTGATCAAAACCTGGAGTCGTCGTTCAACCATTCTTCCCGACATGGTGGGTTTGACTTTTGCTGTGCATAATGGTAAAAAGTTTATTCCGGTCTTTGTCACTGAAAACATGGTGGGGCACAAGTTGGGTGAGTTTTCTCCCACCCGTACTTTCTATGGTCACGCCGCTGACAAAAAAGCCAAAAAAGGCAAAAAATAAGTAGGATACTAAGATGGCCAAATTAATGGAAAAAGGCGCAGGTCTCCCCAAATACAAAAAACAAGAGCGACCCCGTGATGAAGCCGTGGCCGTGGCCAAATACATCCGCGTTTCACCTTTAAAGGTGCGGATTATGGCTCGCACCATCTTAGGTCAACCCATTGAACAAGCGGTTAACACTCTTAATTTCAGCCCTAATAAGTCGGCTAAAATTTTATTAAAAGTGTTAAACTCAGCTGTGGCCAACGCCACCACCAGCAATCGCAGCTTGGTGAGCGATGTCGACAAGCTTGTTGTTTACCGGGTTTATGTAGATGGTGGCCCCACCTTAAAAAGGTGGCGTCCTCGGGCACAAGGCCGGGCTTACGCCATATTAAAACGCACCAGTCACATTACTGTGGTGGTGAAAGAAGCGTAAAATCACCCCCGTTTTTCGGGTGGATATATTTAAGACAGGCTTCGGCCAAATTTTCTTTGCTCCTCAAAAGGGGCGCATACGGGAGGACAGCTTTTGGGTCAGAAAACTCATCCCACAGGTTTCCGTTTAGGCGTTATTAAAACGTGGAGTTCTCGTTGGTACGCAGGACGTGATTACGGTTTGCAGGTGGTGGAAGATAAAAAAATTCGCGAATACGTGAAGAAAAAACTGGAAGCCGCTGGCATTGCTCAAGTTGAGATTGAACGCTCGGCCGGTAAAATCAGACTTCGCATCCACACCGCTCGCCCCGGCATTGTTATTGGTAAAAAAGGTGCCGACATCGACATCTTGCGCAAGGACTTGCAAAAGATTATTGCTCGCGACGTTGTTGTTCAGGGTGAAAAAGGCGCTGAAAAGAAAAAGGTTGCCGACGAAATTCTGATCGATATTCAAGAAGTTCGCAAGCCGGAAATCTCAGCTCAATTGGTAGCCGAAGCTGTGGCCCAACAACTGCAACGTCGGGTGGCTTTCCGCCGCGCCATGAAGAAATCTATTTCCTTGGCCCTCAAGTTTGGCGCTTTAGGCGTTAAAATTCACTGTGCTGGCCGTCTCGGCGGAGCTGAAATGGCTCGCCGCGAGTGGTATCGTGAAGGCCGCGTGCCTCTGCATACCTTAAGAGCCGATGTGGATTACGGTTTTGCTGAAGCTCGTACCACTTACGGTATCATCGGTATTAAAACTTGGATTTTCAAAGGTGAAGTTTTAGACGCTGATGCGCCGGAAGCTTTTTAATTAAACTGTCTCAAGGGGCAACTCTTAGCTTGCCCCTAATGAGGTATCAGTTGCTAGCGGATAAAAATCCGCCAGGAGCAAGATAATGTTAGCCCCAAAAAGAATAAAATTCCGCAAACAGCACAAAGGTCGCCGCGGCGGCCCGGCCAAAGGCGGCGCGAAATTAGATTTCGGTCAATTTGGCCTTCAAGCCACTGATCGTGGTTATATGACAGCGCAACAAATTGAGGCCGCTCGTATCGCCATTAACCGCCACATCAAACGGGGCGGTAAAGTGTGGATTCGCGTTTTCCCTGATAAGCCTATCTGTAAGAAACCGGCTGAAACCCGCATGGGTAAAGGTAAAGGTTCACCTGAAGGTTGGGTGGCAGTTATCAAACCCGGTCGCGTTCTCTTTGAACTTGATGGTGTTGGGGAAGCAAGCGCTCGCGAGGCCATTCGCTTGGCGGCCAACAAATTGCCCTTTTCAACCCGTTTCATTTTGCGGGGGGAGATATTGTGAAAAAGAACGAACTTAAAGAGCTTCGGACTCTTTCGGCTGAAGAGCTTACCAAAAAAGAAGTTGAATTGCGTCAAGAGCTTTTCAATCTTCAAATGCAACGCGGCATAACTCAATTAGAGAATCCCAAGCGCTTAAAGAGCGTGAAGAAAGATGTCGCTCGCATTCAGACTATACTTAAAGAAAATCAGCTGCGGGAGCTCGCTACCCCGGCGAATGAGGCTTAACCGTGGAACAATCAAGACGTTTAAATAAGGTCATGACCGGGGTGGTCGTCTCTGACAAAATGGATAAGACCGTAGTCGTTTTGGTCAGCCGGCTCATCAAGCATCCTGTTTATAAAAAATATATTCGCCGCAGGGCTAAATTTATGGCTCACGATGAACAAAATACCGCTCGTATGGGCGACACTGTCGAGATCATTGAATCCCGTCCGTTGTCCAAGTTCAAGCGTTGGCGCTTAACTAAAATTGTGGAACGCCGCGCTTAAGAATAGCTTTCTCGCATAACTTTGATTCTGAAAAGCCCGGCTCAAGCGGGCGGAAGAATCTCGCGGCAAGCAACTCAAAGTCTTGCCCTTTGGAGATAGAATTATGATTCAGCCAGAAACCAGATTGACTGTGGCCGATAATTCTGGTGCCAAGCAGCTTTACTGCATTAAAGTCCTGGGTGGTAGCCGTCGTCGTTACGCCTCGGTAGGTGATATTATTGTTGTTTCGGTGAAAGAAGCCCTGCCCAATTCCAAGGTGAAAAAAGGCGATGTTATGAAAGCAGTTGTGGTGCGCACGGCAAAAGAAGTTGCCCGCCAAGATGGCTCTTTCATTAAATTTGATGACAACAGTGCCGTTCTCATCAACAACTCTCGCGAACCCATCGGCACCCGTATTTTTGGCCCGGTGGCCCGTGAACTTCGGGCTAAACGGTTCATGAAGATTATCTCCTTGGCTCCTGAAGTTCTGTAAGAACGGGCCCGGGTAAATAATAAAACCACCACGTAACGGTTTTAGGGATGCTTTCCAGCTCCCAGTGAAAATAAAAGTTTTCGCGAACGGTTTGGCAAAAGCTCGGGATTCAAACCCGAGAATTCGCCCCAAAATTAGGTGAAGTAAATGGCTATTAAATGTAAAATTAAAAGAGAAGATCGTGTCGAGGTTTTAGCCGGAAAAGACAAAGGCAAAATCGGCAAGGTCAAAAAACTTGTTGAACATAAAAATCGCCTTCGCGTTGTGGTGGAAAACGTCAATAAAGTTGTGCGTCACACCAAACCTTCTCAGCCAGGCGCCCCCAGTGGGAAGTTGGAAAAAGAAGCTCCTTTGGCTATCTCCAACGTGGCTCTTCTTTGCCCCAAGTGCAATGAAAAGACCCGGGTCGGTCACATCTTTGTGCCCCAAGTCGGTTCTGAGAAGGAACGCAAAGTGCGTGTTTGTAAAAAATGTAACGAGCAAATTGACGATCTTAAATAAATTTGCTATATTTGAGGTTTGAACTGCTTTTGGTTTAATCAAAAGTAAGCAAACCACCACCCAGACCTTAAAGCTCATCGGAGTTCCCGACGGAGCGCCTGACCACAGGTGGTCGTACTCTTGGAGTTTATGGAAATGTCCTCTAGCCCTCGGATGAAAGAGTTTTATACTCAGACCGTAGTGCCTAAGCTCATTAAGGAATTTAATTATTCCAACCCTAATCAAGTCCCCAAAATAACTAAAGTTAGCTTGAATATGGGTTTGGGCGAAGCAATTCAAAATGCCAAAATTTTAGACACCGCCTCGGCCGAGCTTGCGGCCATCACCGGTCAACAACCTGTCATTACCAAGGCTCGCCGTTCTATCGCTGCTTTTAAGTTGCGTGAAGGCATGTCCATTGGGGTGACGGTAACTTTGCGCCGTGAGAAAATGTTTTTCTTTTTAGATAAACTTATCAACATCGTTTTGCCCCGCGTGCGCGATTTCCGTGGTGTTTCCGCCAAAGCCTTCGACGGTCGTGGCAACTACACTTTGGGTATTAAAGAACACATTATCTTCCCTGAAATTGATTATGATAAAATCGACAAAATTAAGGGTATGAATATTAGCATCGTGACTACCGCCAAAACGGACGAGGAAGCTAGATTTCTGCTTGCAGAGCTTGGTATGCCTTTCCGCAAAAGCGGGCAGCAAAATTAAGGAGCTTTTTGCATGGCCAAAAAATCCATGATGATCAAAGCGGCCCGGCCGGCTAAATTCGGCGTCAGGGAGTATAACCGTTGCCCCATTTGCGGCCGTCCCAGGGCGTATCTCAGAAAATACAACCTTTGCCGCATTTGTTTCCGCAATATGGCCCTTCAGGGCGAACTTCCCGGCGTTATTAAAGCCAGCTGGTAAGGGAGAGCAACTATGTGCATGACAGATCCAATTGCTGATTTGCTAACTAGAATCAGAAACGCTCTCATTGCTCGGCATGACCGGGTTGATGTGCCGGCTTCGAAAATTAAAGTCGCCATTGTTCGTATTTTGAAAGACGAAGGTTTTATTAAAAACTTTAAAGTCTCCAAAGACAACAAGCAGGGTATGATCCGTATTTTCTTAAAATATTCGGATAAAAACTCTTCGGTTATTAGCGGTTTAGAGCGTTTATCTAAACCCGGCTGCCGTCTCTATGAAAAAGCGGCCGATATTAAACCCGTTTTGTCCGGTTTAGGCGTGGCTATTGTCTCCACCTCTTCCGGCTTGATGACCGATAAGGAAGCCCGCCGCCAAAACTTGGGCGGTGAAATGATTTGCCAAATTTGGTAAACATCTAGGCCGATGGAAGGTTAAATATTATGTCCAGAATTGGCAAAATGCCCGTGACCATACCGGCTGGAGTAAAAGTCGAGTGGAATGCGCCGGTGCTAAAAGTTACCGGTGGCAAAACAACTTTGACTCGCAAGATTCACCCGAAAATCAATCTCACGGTTGAGGCAAGCACCATAACAGCTGTGCCCACTGAAGAGAGCAAAGATGCTCGTTCTTTGTGGGGATTGACCAGAACTTTAGTCAACAACATGGTTGTCGGAGTTTCAACTGGCTTCACTAAGTCTTTGGAAATGACCGGTGTTGGCTGGAGAGCTGAAGCTGAAGGTCAAACCTTAAAGCTCTCTTTAGGTTTTTCCCACCCGGTGAATGTAGTAATGCCTCAAGGCATGACTGTTGCGGTTGATCCCAAAACGAATAAAATAACTTTAGGTGGCCCCGATAAAGAACTCGTCGGCGAAGTGGCTGCTAAAATCCGCGCTTATCGTAAGCCGGAGCCTTACAAAGGCAAGGGTATTCGTTACGAAGGGGAACATATTATTCGCAAAGTCGGTAAAGCCGGCGGTAAATAATTTAAATAGGCGGGAAGTAGGGAATTGGTTGAAATTACCACTCCAAGCCCGCCTAAATTGGCAAAAATTTGAGCCCGCTTTATATTTTACTTGCGGTGCTCGGTTTTTTGCGCTAATATATTAAATTCACCCCCTATAGGGGCGATGAAATATTAGAGGTGGTTTATGGCTAAGGTCAATCCCCGCCCCGCAGCTCGTCTGAGAAGACAAGCACGGGTTCGGAAAAAAGTTCAAGGTTGCGCTGAGCGTCCCCGTTTGTGCGTCTTTCGCTCTACGGCACATATTTATGCCCAAGTGATTGATGATGTGAAAGGTGCGACCTTAGCGGCGGTTTCCACCTTAAGCCCGGAGCTCAAAGATAAGCTTCAAGGTTTGAAGAAAGCCGAAGCCGCAAAAGCGGTGGGTCAGGCCATTGCGGCTCTCCTTAAAGAAAAGGGTTGCCAAAAAGTGGTTTTTGATCGCAACGGCTTTTTATATCACGGCCGAGTAAAAGCCCTCTCTGAAGGTGCTCGCGAAGCTGGCCTGGAATTTTAAAACTATTTCAACTGGCCGCAAAAGGCCGTCGCTAATCTCATAAGATAGCTTGGAGGACTTCGCGTGTATCGTCCGGAAGCAGAAGAACAAACTTTAATTGATAAAATAGTTCATATTAACCGCGTGGCCAAAGTGGTCAAAGGTGGTCGTCGTTTTTCCTTTTCTGCCATAGTGGTGGTGGGAGATGGCCAAGGCCAAGTGGGCTATGGCTTGGGGAAAGCCAACGAAGTCCCGGAAGCTATTCGCAAAGGGCTCGAACAAGCTAAGAAATCCATGATTAAAGTGGATCTCACCGGCACAACGGTTCCTCATCAAGCTTTAGGTCACACCGGGGCAGGGCGCGTGCTCTTAAAACCGGCTGCCAAGGGAACTGGCGTTATTGCCGGTGGAGCAGTTCGGGCCGTTGTGGAAGCAGCCGGCGTTCAAGATATTTTGACTAAGGTCTTGGGCTCCAACAATCCTCATAATGTGGTGCGGGCCACTTTTGATGCTTTGAAGCAAATGCGTCGGGCTTCAACAGTTGCCGCCGACCGCGGTATTCCGAAAGAACGCCTTCGTATATAAGGGATTATCATGGTAAAAGAAATTAAAATCACCCAAATGCGCAGCACAATCGGTCGTCGTCCGGAACACCGCAAGACCATTAGTGCTCTGGGCCTCAAGAGAATTGGTCACACCGTTGTGCAGAAGGATACTCCGGCAATTCGCGGTATGATCAACGCCGTCTCTTTTATGGTTAAGGTCGAAGAATAATTACGAACCGTCGTAGTTAGCTTACGGCGGAACATTTACTGCCCTCCAAGTTGGCATTCGTCCTTGGACTGTGGTATTATAAAGACAGGTTGAAAAATGGAACTGCATACTTTACAGCCCAAAGCCGGTTCAAAGAAAAAAGCCAGACGTATTGGTCGGGGTGAAGGCTCCGGTTGGGGAAAGACTTCTGGTCGCGGTCACAAAGGTCAAAAGGCCAGAAGTGGTGGCGGAGTTGGCCCGGGCTTTGAAGGCGGCCAAATGCCTTTGCAACGCCGTTTGCCCAAAAGAGGTTTTACCAACATCTTCAAAAAGACTTACGCTTTAGTCAATTTGGAAGCTTTAAAGGTTTTTGAAGCCGGTAGTGTGGTCGATGCGCAAGCATTGGCTTTAGCGGGTATTATCCGTAACGCTAACTTGCCCATTAAACTTTTGGCCAAAGGCGAGATTGATCGACCCTTGACCCTTAAAGTGCAAGCCGCCTCTGAAAAGGCCGTTGAGATGTTAAAAGCTGCGGGCGGAACTTTAGAAATTAATACTCTTTAAGATTCCCTCCACTTTTAAGCCCCTTTTCCTTGCCAGAAGAGCAAACTCCGCTGAACTGGGAATTAAAAGGGGCCAACTTTGAGTTCAATTCCTTCTCGAGTATGCTCTTTCGACTGAGCAAACTTGCGTAGATAAAAGAAAGACGAACTTAATTTCGTCAAGAGGAAAGACATTGGCACTGGGCGGCTTAGAAAATATTGGTAGAGCAAAAGAACTGCGTAAACGCATACTCTTTGTCCTCCTCATGTTGGCAGTTTATCGCGTTGGTGTTCATATCCCCACTCCGGGGGTTGACACGGTAGCTTTAGCTGAATATTTTCGTAACTTTCAAGGCACCCTCTTGGGTCTCTTTGATATGTTTTCCGGCCGTGCTCTGTCGCAATTCTCGATCTTTGCCCTCGGCATAATGCCCTATATTTCAGCTTCGATTATCGTAGAGCTTCTCACGGTTGTTTGGCCTTATTTTGGTCGTCTTAAAAAAGAAGGCGGTCAAGATGGTCGTCGTAAGTTGACTCAATATGCCCGCTACGGCACAGTTTTCCTTTCACTCTTCCAAGGCTACCTCATCGCAGTGGGTTTGGAGGGTATGCGTGTTGGTGCTGGTAACATTGTTATTGAACCAGGGGTCTCATTCCGTCTTTTGACGATGGTCACACTGACGGCCGGGACAGCATTTATTATGTGGTTGGGTGAACAGATCACCGAACGCGGCATAGGTAATGGTATTTCCATTATCATTTTTGCCGGTATTGTCGAAGGTCTGCCCAGTGCAGTTTCTCAGACGGTTAATCAAATTTCCTCTGGGGAAATGTCGATTATCTCCGGTGTTGTTCTTTTAATAGCGATTTTGGCAATTATTGGAGCAGTGGTTTTCTGTGAACGCGCTCAAAGGCGCATTACTGTCCAGCACGCTCAACGCATGGTGGGGCGCCGCCTAATGAAAGGTGGCCTGACTCACTTGCCCTTAAAGCTCAACCCGGCCGGGGTTATTCCCCCCATTTTCGCCAGTTCGCTTATCATGTTCCCGGCAACTTTGGCCCAGTTTATTGAAAATGATTACTTTAAAATGGCCAGCGATTGGCTTGTGCCCGGTGGTTGGCTCTATAATATTATCTACATTGCTTTGATTATTTTCTTCTGCTACTTCTATACAGGTGTTCAGTTTAACCCCGTCGATGTGGCCGAAAACATGAAGAAACAAGGTGCTTTCGTTCCCGGTATTCGCCCCGGAACCAAGACTGCAGAATATATTGACAAAGTGCTCACTCGCATTGTTCTTTGGGGTGCCATTTACGTCTCTTTAATTTGTTTATTGCCCACATTCATAAGTCAGTATTTCCAAGTGGATTTTTACTTTGGCGGTACAGCTCTCTTAATTGTCGTGGGTGTGGCCATTGATACTATGAGCCAAATTTCAAGCCACTTGATGAACCAACAGTACGAAGCTTTTATGAAAAGTGGTGCCGGCGCAGGTAGTCCTTCCCAGACACCTCCAGGTTATGGTGTAACTGGACGGATTCGCCGCTAAAAAAATGCTTGACAATTGATGCTTGTTTGTATAATAATTCAAGATTGCTCTTGTTAGTTTTGAGAGCACTTATACAAAATACGCATGATTAGTTATAACTCCTTGTATTTATAAATGTTAACTTAAAGCTGAGTTTTAATTCTATAATGGGGAGACTGGCATGATTATAATTTTACTGGGCCCTCCGGGAGCAGGCAAAGGCACTCAAGCTGGCGCTATAGCTGAATACTTTAAAATTCCCCATATTTCAACGGGTGATATTTTCCGCGCCAACCTAAAAGAGGGGACTCCCTTGGGTTTGGAAGCAAAAAAGTATATGGATTCTGGCGCCCTTGTTCCTGATGAGCTTGTAGTTCGCTTAATAGGTGATCGCCTTAAACAAGCAGACGCAACTGCCGGAGCTCTTTTAGACGGGTTCCCCAGAACAGTGGCTCAAGCCGAGGCTTTGAAGAGCTATTTAGCTGAAAATAACCTTCAAGTAGACCATTGTCTATGTCTCCAAGTGCCTGATGAAGTTTTAGTCAAACGCTTGGCCGGACGCAGAACTTGCAAAGAGTGTGGTGCCGGTTACCATGTTGATTTCTCCCCACCGGCGGAGGCAGATCGCTGTCAATGCGGCGGCGAGGTTTACCAAAGGGCAGACGATAGCGAAGAGACAATTCAAAATCGCTTGAAAGTCTACCACGAACAAACAAGCCCCTTGGCTGACTACTACAGCACTCAGTCACTACTGCGGCCGGTTGATGGGCAAGGAGAGCTTGCGGAAATCCAAAGACGGATATTCAAGGCCCTGCTCTTTCCCAACGCCTGTGGCTGAAAGTAATTCGTCACCCGGGCGGTGGCATTAAATAGCTTCTTTATAATAGTCGCTTTTGCGGCGACTTGAAATATCTGATTTTATAAATGTTTTGTGGCTTTTCTTTAACCCAAACTAAGCCATTGAACTTGAAAAGAGAGATATGTTATGAAAGTTCGTTCCTCAGTCAAAGAAATGTGCATGAAGTGCAAGATAATTCGCCGTTTTGGCCAAGTGCGTGTCATTTGCCAAAACCCCAAGCATAAACAGCGTCAGGGTTGATTTAAAGCCTCTGAACCAAGTTTCCGGTAAAGGCGCCTTTTTCAGGACGCCATGGAAGAAAATAGCTAAAGCTTTAGGAGGATTGAAAGGTGCCCAGGATCTCCGGCATAGATTTGCCCCGTCAAAAGCGCATCGAAATAGCCTTGACTTATATTTATGGCATTGGTCGCCCCAGCGCATACCTTATTTGCGACAAAGCCGGGGTCGACGGCGGTATTAAAGCCGACAATTTGACCGATGATGAAGTCGCTCGCATTCGTAAAGTCATTGATACCGAGTTTAAGGTTGAAGGTGATTTGCGTCGTGACATCACTATGAATATTAAACGCTTGATGGACTTAGGTTGCTATCGCGGTTTACGTCACCGCCGTGGCCTGCCAGCTCGCGGTCAACGTACCCACACTAACGCCCGCACCCGCAAAGGGCCTCGCCGTAGTGTTGTTGGCAAGAAGAAAAAATAAGAGAAACTAAACCTAGCTATACATAAGCATCTATTTTAGTTTCTTATCTGTAAAAATGAAATTGTAGGGGAAATTATATGTCCGCCGCTAAAGCAACTCGTCGGTCTCGCAAAAAAAAGGAAAAAAAGAGCATCCCCGTTGGGGTAGCCCATATTCAAGCCACTTTTAATAATACTATTGTAACTATTACCGACCCACGCGGCAATGCCATTGCTTGGTCAAGTGCCGGTGTTCAAGGTTTCAAAGGCTCCCGTAAGTCTACTCCTTATGCTGCTCAAACAGCTGTGGAAGACGCTGCTAAAAAAGCCATGGAACATGGAATGCGTTCGGTTGAAGTTTACATCAAAGGCCCAGGCAGCGGCCGGGAAAGTGCTTTGCGCGGTTTGCAGTCCGCTGGTTTCAATGTGACTCTCATCAGGGATGTGACTCCGGTTCCCCACAATGGGTGCCGTCCTCCCAAGCGGCGGCGCGTCTAATCGCTTCCCTATAAAGAGTCGCCGGGGGAGTTCTCTCCCCTACTTAGGGCGTAAGCTTGTCCAAATGGCTTGCTTCCTAATTCCAACAACCCTTCGGCCTTTGGCTCGAATTACCTGGAGTGGTTCCTGGGAGAGGGTATGGATAAAAACTGGAAAGATTTAATTAGACCAAAAGGCGTTGAAATTGAAGATTACGACGCTGAAACCAATTATGGAAAATTTGTTTGCGAACCCTTAGAGCGAGGTTTTGGCCTGACTCTGGGTAACGCTCTGAGACGTATTTTGCTCTCTTCTTTGCAAGGGGCGGCAATCGTTTCAGTCAAAATCGAAGGCGTTCTTCACGAATTAACCACAATTCCAGGTGTTTTGGAAGACGTCAGCGATGTTATTTTAAACTTAAAAGAAGTTCGTCTTAAGCTTCATAGCCCTCAAACTCGTAAGGTGCGCATTGAAGCCGAAGGCCCCCACAAAGTTACGGCCGCCGATATTTTAGGCGACTCCATGGTTGACGTTCTAAACGGGGAGAAGCACATCGCTACTTTAGCCCGTGGTGGAACTCTAAATATGGAAATGACCGTTGCTTGGGGCAAAGGTTATGTTCCGGCGGAAAAAAACCCCACAGACGAACAAATCATTGGTGAAATTCCCATTGATGCCCTTTTTTCGCCCATTCGCAAAGTTAATTTCGTGGTCACTAATGCTCGTATTGGGCAAAAAACCGACTACGATAAATTAACCTTGGAAGTTTGGACTGATGGTAGTCTAACTCCTCAAGATGCGGTGGCTTTTGCAGCTAAAATTTTAAAAGACCAGCTGACTATTTTCATTAATTTCGAAGAGGAAGTGCCCGTTGTGGCAGCTTCGCCTGAAGAGGCCCAAGGCTCTTTGGAAAATGATAATTTTAATCGCACGGTGGACGAACTTGAGCTTTCTGTGCGTTCGGCAAATTGCTTGAAAAACGCCAATATTTACTACATTGGCGAGCTGGTGCAACGCTCAGAAGGTGAAATGTTGCGCACCAAAAACTTTGGTCGCAAATCACTTAATGAAATCAAAGAAGTGCTCACCGAGATGGGTCTTTCTCTGGGCATGAAGGTCGATGGTTTTGTTACACCGGGGAGCAAATAAGTAAGCTAATTGATTTACTTAAAGTTCTTTCGTTTAAGGTAAATCTATTTGTTCTCAGGCTCATACAGGGCAGGCCGGAAATGCTGGTAACTTTATAGTCACCCAAGGCCCCAAAGCCCAGTGCTTCAAATTCTTAATTAAGTGGCTACTTAAGCCAACTTCGAAATAAAGAATAAACATTTCGTTTCTCTGGAAGGATTAATATCATGAGGCATCGCAAAGCGAATGTAAAACTGGGGCGCACAGCCTCTCATCGCGACGCCATGTTGCGCAATATGGTTACCAGTCTTTTTGAATATGGACGCATCAGCACCACCATTTCCAAGGCCAAGGCCTTGCGCCCTTGGGCCGATCGCCTCATTGTTTTGGCTAAAAATGGTAAAAGTGACTTGCACGCTTTCCGTCAGGCGGCAGCTGTGATTCGCAAACGCGAAGTTTTGGATAAGCTCTTCACAGAGGCTCCCACTACTTACGCTGACCGCACTTCCGGTTACACAATTATGGCAAAACTCGGGCCCCGCCCCGGTGATGCTGCACCCATGGTGATTTTGGAGCTCATCAAGCCTGATACTGAAAAGGCTAAAGTGGGCCCGGGAGCCATCTCTTCGGCCAAAAAAGCTAAATCCTCCGGTGGTGATCGTGCTAAACGGGTGGCGGCCGCTAAAGCAGCTGAAGAAAAGAAAGAAGCTGCCGCAGTTCAAGAGCCCGCTGTTGAAGAGCCAGCAGTTCAAAATGATGAATTGGTAGCCGATGATTCAGCTGCAACCGATGCCGAAAAGCCGAAAGAAAGCTGATTCCAGCTTTTCAGAGGGCAACTCAGTCTCTTAGCTAACGATTGAATGAGCCTGAACGACGCAGCATCTTTAACCTTTGAACTAAGATAATTTCACTAATGACTCACTAAAGTGTTAAGATTCTACAAAAAAGCCGCTGAATTAATTTCCGGCGGCTTTTTTTTGTCTATCTCTACTTGCAAGTTCCACCGAGGCAAGGTATACTTGAACGTCTGTGCTATATTAGCTACTGGTAAATAGGGCAACTTTACCAGCTTTGGCTCCAATAAAGTTCCGTGCCCCTCAAGGCGGATAAAATATGAAACTATCTTCAATTTTTAACTTTTTTCATCTCTCTTCCCGTGACATGGCCATTGATTTGGGAACAGCCAATACTTTGGTTTACCTAAAGGGGCAGGGTGTTGTCTTGGCTGAGCCCTCGGTGGTGGCCGTGCGGCGAGATGGTAAAACCGACAAAGTTCTGGCCGTTGGGCACGAAGCCAAAGAAATGCTTGGGAAAACTCCCGGTAATATTGTTGCTATACGTCCTATGAAAGATGGTGTTATTGCTGATTTTGAGATTACTCAAGCGATGTTGCGCCATTTTATTCGTAAAGCCCAAAGCCGCTATTTTTTCAAGCCGCGAATCATTGTTGCGGTTCCCTCGGGCATTACCCAAGTTGAGAAGAAGGCAGTGCGGGAAGCGGCTGAGCAAGCCGGGGCCAGCGAAGTTTATTTAATTGAAGAGCCTATGGCCGCAGCTATTGGTGCCGGGCTACCGGTTACTGAGCCCACGGCCAGCATGGTGGTTGATATTGGAGGCGGCACAACGGAAGTTGCGGTCATCTCACTGGCCGGCATTGTCTATTCCAAGAGCTTGCGAGTCGGCGGCGACAAAATGGATGAGGCCATTCTCTATTATATTCGTAAAAAATATAATCTTTTGGTCGGGGAACGCACAGCAGAACTCATCAAGCAGGAAATCGGGGCAGCTTACCCTTCAGAGCACATCGACACTCTGGAGATAAAGGGTCGTGATACCATCACCGGCACTCCTAAAACAGTGGTCATAGATTCGGAAGAAGCGCGAAAAGCCATTATGGAACAACTGGACGCCATCGTGGAGACCGTGCGCATCGCCTTAGAGCAAACTCCACCGGAATTGGCGGCCGACATTGTTGACCGCGGTATTGTTCTCACCGGAGGTGGGGCCAAGCTCAGACGTTTAGATGTTTTATTGCGTGAAGAAACAGGTCTGCCGGTGGTAATTGCCGATAACCCCTTGGTGACTGTGGCTGTGGGCAGTGGGCGAGCCCTTGAAAGCTTGGATGTGCTTAAATTAATCGGTATTCATTAGAAAGTTGTCTTCAAGGGCGACTTTTGGGTTCTCTGAAGTCAGATTCCCTTTCTTTTTCGGTCTTGTATCTCTATACATTCCTTGAAAACTCATCTTCCTTGATATAACTCAAAAATTCATTTTGCAACGACACTATCTAAGGAAACGTTGAGAAGTTGGTGTTTACTAAAATGTGGGGGCAGTTTTCATAAAATATGTTTGCACGCCTAAAATGGCTTTTGCCTGTTCTAGCCCTTTTAATCGCAATTCTAATGCTTTCCTCTTCATTGCGTCAGGAGCCCCAAGGTGGGAAC
Organism: uncultured Thermodesulfobacteriota bacterium; assembly: GCA_964368195.1. Lineage (GTDB taxonomy): Bacteria > Desulfobacterota > Desulfarculia > Adiutricales > Adiutricaceae > Adiutrix. The sequence goes on along the minus strand of CAYJAF010000026.1, from coordinate 12,953 downwards.
TTGGCCAAAAATCTAGTTTTGGAAGTCACCGGCCCCATTGAAAGCTTTCTCACCTCCATTGGCCGCTCCGTTTCTGGTTTCTTTCAAAGTTACGTGTTTCTTGTAAGATTAGAAGAAGAAAATAAAAACCTTCGCAATGTAATTGCCCGCCAAGAAAAACAAATTGCCCAGCTAAATGAATATAAAGTTGCAGCTTTGCGCCTCACAGCCCTTTTGGGCATGCGCCAAGCTCACCCTTTGCTCACCATGAAAGTTGCTACTATCATCGCTTGGGATCCCAGCCCATGGAATCGTCAGATAACTATAGATCTGGGAAGTGACGATGGGGTGGCTAGCGGGCAAGCAGTTCTCCACGACACAGGGGTCGTTGGCCGGGTAGTGGAAACTTCGGCCAATTATGCCCGTGTTTTGCTGATTACTGATTTTGATAACTCGGTGGATTCTTTCCTACAGCGCACCAGGAATGTGGGCATTTTGGCCGGTCAAGGGGCGAAGCCTTTGGCTTTGCAATATGTTCCTAAAGATGCTGACGTGCGTCCCGGTGATGTGGTGATAACTTCCGGGCTGGACGGCTTCTTCCCCAGAGGCCTGACTTTGGGAGTAGTGAGCCGGGTAAATCGACAAAGCCCTGAACTTTTTATGGGGATTGATGTGCGCTCGGCCGTGACTTTCGATAGTTTGGAGGAAGTCATGGTGGTTGTGAATCAAATACCACCCATAGATTGGCTCTCTCTTGCCCCCAGAGAGGAAATCATTTTGGAAAATCTTAAAGCTCTTGAGGCGGAAGCCGAAGCTTTAAAAGCCGGGGACCTAAAAACACCATGAAAGGTAGACTCTACGGCTCAACTCCGCTTTATTTCCGCCCGAGTGATTTTCTTAAAGTCTTGATCTTGGCTTTTATTCTTTTGGCCTTGCAAGCATCTTTGGCCGTCTTCATTGGCCGTGGTGGTTACGGCCCGGAATGGATGTTACCTTTGGTCATTTATGTTGCCTTGCGCGCCGAGCTTTGGCTGGCTGTGGTCACAGCTTTTTTGTTAGGAATTATGCGCGATGCCCTGGGCGGAGATTTGTGGGGACTGAATGCCCTTTCGTTAGTGTTAACCGTTTGGCTTTTTTACCCTCACCGTAATCGTTTTAACTTTTTTACCCCTTGGCTCACTGTGCCTTTGATTTTTATCTTGGAATTTTGGCGGAGCCTTTTTATTACAGCTCCCATTGTCTTTTTTTTGCAGTGGCCAACCATTAGCTTTAATCCCTTGCCGCCGTTTTTCACCTCTGCTATTGTCACCTCCTTTACAGCTCCCATTCTTTTTGTTATTTTAAGGTTTCTAACTAGTCCCAAGGACTATGGGCGTGACTAATCGTTAAGGATATTGCCATGGCTAAAATGCCTAAATCTTTTGCCCCTCGTGGGGAAGGCGGTTTGCGTTATTATTTAATTGTAGTAGCTGTTGTTTTTTTCTTCCTTATTTTGGGAGGGCGCCTTTGGTATTTGCAAATTGTGCAAGGTGATGAGCACTTGGTCAAAAGTGAATCTAATCGGACAGAAGTTGTGGAAATTAAACCTGTTCGAGGGGTGGTTGAAGATCGCAACGGAATTATTTTACTTGATAATGAACCCAGTTTTGATTTGATTGTTTTAAAACAAGAAGTGGTGGATAAAGATGCCCTTTTAGCAGAAGTGGCCAAGATTGCTAAGTTTCCACTTCTTGAGTTACATGAAAAATATGAAGCTCTACCGAACATCAGACACCGGCCCCAAATTCTCTTAAGCGGGCTCAGTCGTGAGCAATTGGTGGCTGTTGAGTCTCGCCGTTATGCTCTTAAGGGTTTGAGCGTTAAAGTGAACTTGAAGCGTCGTCCTTTAGATGGAACTTTGGCACCTCACACTTTGGGCTACTTGGGGGAGGTGAGTAAAAAATATTTAGACGATGAGCAAGTACGCTTAGAAGATGGAGTTCGGCGCCTTGTCTTGGAAGGAGAGACAAGGGAAGATGCCCGCAAGATTATGGTTGAGGATATTAAGCCTCACCAGGCCGGTGACCTAATTGGGCAGACCGGAGTGGAACAGAGCATGGAAAAGCTTTTACAGGGGCGGCGAGGTTATGTGCGGCAAGAAGTTGATTCGCGCGGGCGCTCCTTGGAGCTTTTAGAGCAAGAAAACCCCGAGCCCGGCCTGAAGGTGCGCTTGAGCTTAGACAGCCGCCTGCAAGCCATTGGGGAAGCCCTTTTAAAGGGAAAAGCCGGGGCCATTGTGGCTTTGGATCCGCAGACTTTCGAAGTTTTGGTTTTAGCCTCAAACCCTTCTTTTGACCTCAATGACTTCTCCGGTGGGATTACTACGGAGAAATGGCAGGCTTTGCGTGACGATCCTCTCCACCCCTTGACCCATCGGGCAGTGGCCGGTCAATACCCTCCCGGTTCAACTTATAAAATCGTGGTGGCTTTGGCCGCTTTAGCTGAAGGAATTATCACCCCGGAAACAACTTTTCATTGTGCCGGAACTTTAACGTTGGGCAATCAAGAGTTCAACTGCCATAAACGTTCCGGCCACGGCAATATGAATTTGCGCAATGCCCTCAAATATTCTTGCGATGTCTATTTTTATGAATTGGCCCTTCGGTTGGGCGTGGAGCGTCTGGCCCATATTTCCCGCAATTATTTTGCTTTGGGCAATAAATTGGGCCTGGATTTAAGAGCTGAACAAAAGGGCCTTATTCCCGATAAAGATTGGAAATGGAAACGTTTTAAGGAAAAATGGCAAACGGGCGAGACCTTACCCGTTTCCATTGGCCAAGGTTACGTGACCACAACTCCCTTGCAGGTGGCCGCTTTTACTGCTATGGTGGCTAATGGTGGTTATCTCTATCGCCCCCATCTCCTTAAAGCGACTTATGATGTGGATGGGCAGTTGGTGGAAGAGTATAAGCCTGAGCTAATTTCTAAAATCAATGTGCCGGCAACTTATTTTAATGTTGTGCAAGATGGCCTGGAAGCTGTGGTTGGTGAAATTGGGGGAACAGGGCGGCGGGCGGCCTTGCCCGACGTGGAAGTGGCCGGGAAAACCGGCACCACCCAAGTGGTCAGCTTGAAAGTTTCCGAGCAATACGAAGAAGATGAGTTGCCTTATAAATATCGCGACCACGCCTGGTTTACTTCTTATGCTCCGACTGAGTCCCCGGAAATCGTGGTGACTGTTTTGCTGGAACACACCGGTGGCGGCGGGCTTCACGCTGCCCCGGTAGCCAAAGAGATTTTAGCAGCCTATTTTAATCCGGAAATTACTGTGGCCACTTTGCCGCCTTTGGCAGAGCCCACTTCACCCATCGGCAGCAATCCATCGGTTTCCGGCCAAACACCGGCTCCCGTGCCTTCGGAAGGAAATTTGTAATCCTTTCAGTGGCATATCTAGTGTTGCCCGCCAAATGTTCCCATATCTAGTGCTTGACTCTAGAGTGTTTAATGAGTTATCATTTTTATACAAGGTCTTTTTTAACGGCCTGTCGAAACGTCAATCTAGTTTGATGATGTAAATAACGTTTTAAGGGCGACGTAGGAGAACTTTGCAGTAATTGGCTGTAAATTTTTGCCCTGACTGTGAGCGTTAGCGAACTTTAGGGGCAAAAATACAGACAATTACGGAAAAGTTGCTCCGTAGGAGCCCGGGGAGCTAGTAAATTAGATTAACGTGGGCTTGTCGAGTGCCAGCTTGCTTTTTTTAATCAATTGTTATAATTTATTATAATTTGATGTTGATATTGAGCGCAATACAAAATTTTTTTCGATAGTTTTAAAACTTGTTTTACTATGAAAGTCTCCTTTTGAAAAAAAATATTATAGATCACCGCCTCTTAGAGAACTTTTCCTGGCCGCTACTTTTGACGGCTGTGGCTCTTTCTGTTTGCGGCTTGTTTAATTTATATAGCATTTCCAGCCAAGGTAACTTTGTTGAGGAGTTATCTTGGTTTTGGCGGCAGTTTTTATATTTTGGGGTGGCTCTCGTTGCTCTGGTTGCCATTTTGTTTGTTGATTACCAATATTTAAGGAAAATCATCTGGCCTATATACGCCCTTGGTATGATAAGCTTAATTGCTGTTATGTTCTTTGGCGAAACAGCAAATGGCGCCACCAGCTGGCTGGAATTAGGCTCTTTCCGCTTTCAGCCCTCCGAAATGATGAAAGTGGTCGTGGTGGTGGCTTTGGCCGCATGGTTCACCAGTTGCGACCTTTCAGCCGGCCTTGGCTTTAAAGAATTGGCCGGAGCGGCTGTGCTCATTTTCGCCCCGTTTGTTTTCATCTTTAAGCAGCCAGATTTAGGGACAGCTTTGCACCTTTTGGCAACTTGTGCTCCTTTATTCTTGCTTTTGAAATGGCGTCGCAACCTTCTCTTCGCTTTAGTGTTTGTTGGGATTATTTGTAGCGGAGCCCTAATTGCCCTTGTGGTTAGTGGTTCATGGGATATTTTGTTGGAAAAGGGGCTCATTAAGCCTCACCAAGTTAATCGTCTAGCAACTTTCGTTGACCCCGACAGCGACCCCTCCGGTTCCGGCTGGCAAATTATTCAATCGCAAAATGCTGTTGGCGGAGGCCAACTTATGGGGCGGGGCTTTATGGAAGGCACGCAGCATAAAAACGGCTTTTTGCCGGAAGCTGAAACAGATTTTGCCTTTGCCGCTTTGGCCGAAGAGTGGGGTTTTGTGGGGGCATTGTTTGTGCTGTCGCTCTTTTTATTTTTGATGTTTGTCAGTTTGTCCTTGGCCAGACGAAGTAAAGACCGCTTCGGTAGTCTCATAGCTTTTGGCTTGACTTCGCTGATATTTTGGCAAGTCGTCATTAACATCGGCATGGTAACGGGTTTGCTGCCAGTGGTCGGGATACCTTTGCCTTTTATCAGCTATGGCGGGACATCTCTTTTGACTGTGTTGGTGGCAGTGGGGTTTATTTTAAATATTGGAATGCGTCGTTTTCGCTTCCAAGAAGATCCCATTGAAGAAAACCCCTATGTTTGGCAAGAGGAAGCTGACCTTTTGCGAGTGGAGAACAACCTCTCAACAGTGCGCCGCTTGAGTTTAGACACGCCCTTTAACCCGGAAGTCCATCCAAGTTACCGCTTGCCCCATGTGCGTCCGTGGGTTAAATATTTGCGCAAAGGTCGCTCCTCCATTAGCACCTGGCAAACACCGGGCTGGCACGACGAACAGCGCTAGTTGTGCCAAGGGAGCTGAGAAATTACTATACTAGATTGACGTGGGGGTTGAAAAAATATCTTGACATCATCGCCCCATCGTGGTATTAAAAAAAGTTCCGATACTTCATTAAAAACCTTTAGCCAAAGGTTTTTTTTACGAAGCTAGTTATTTCAATTGCCCAAGATGTTAAATTTTGGAATATTTTATGATAATTGGGTCTTTACCCACAAAATTTTTTGAGCTTAGGAAGGCTGTCATGATCACCAAAACTTTTATGGCCAAAGAGAATGAAGTCGCCAAGAAATGGTATCTGGTCGATGCCGAAGGCTTGGTTCTCGGTCGTCTGGCCTCTGAAATATCTCGGCGTCTGCGTGGGAAACACAAGGCTATTTTTACTCCTCATAATGATACCGGCGATTTCATTGTGGTGGTTAATGCTGAAAAAGTGCGTTTGACCGGCCGTAAAATGGACCAAAAAGTCTATTATCGCTATAGTGGCTACATCGGTGGCTTAAAGGAAACCGTGGCCAAAACGCTTTTGGCTAAAAAACCCACCGAGCTTTTGATGTTAGCCGTTCGCGGTATGTTGCCCAAAAACAGCTTGGGTCGTCGTCAGCTGAAGAAACTCAAGATTTACGCCGGTGGAGACCATCCCCATACTGCGCAAAAACCTGAAAAGATTGAATTGCTATAAGCTAAATATAAGGAGAACAGCAAATGGCTGATCAGAGATTTTACGCTACCGGGAAACGGAAGACATCTGTGGCCCGAGTTTGGATGAGCCCCGGCGCAGGCCAAATAAACATTAACCAACGCCCCATCGATGAATATTTCGACCGGGAAACTTTGAAAATGGTGGCAGAACAAGCTTTGGAATTGACCGGCACCAAAGGTCAATTTGACTTCTATATCCTCGCCGGTGGCGGCGGCATCACCGGCCAAGCCGGGGCCATTCGTCACGGCATTGCCAAAGCATTGCAAGATTACGATCCTGCTTTGCGCGCTGCTTTGAAAAAAGCCGGGTTCTTAACCCGTGATGCGCGGAAAAAAGAACGTAAAAAATACGGTCAAAAAGGTGCTCGCGCACGCTTCCAATATTCAAAGCGTTAATCCGTGCGAGACTTTATTATTATCGAACCCGGCACCAGGGCTTTCCCGGGGGCCGGGTTTTTTTGTTGAAAGAAAGTTTGTGCTATGAAAGTTGGCTTAATTGGAGCAACCGGCTACACCGGTTTGGAGCTATTGCGGCTTTTAGCCGCTCACCCAAAGGCTCCTGAAGTTACGGTAATAACGTCACGCCAAGAAGAGGGGCAGGCTCTGACTGATGTCTTTCCCGCTCTTGGGGGCTTGGCCAATTATGATGAGCTTATTTTTGAAGCACCCGGCGCAAGTGAGTTGGCCGGGCGAGCTGAGATGTTTTTCTTGGCTGCTCCCCATGGTGTGGCCATGGGTTTGGCCCCGGCTCTCTTAGACGGTGGTGCTCGACTCATTGATTTGTCGGCTGATTTCCGCCTGACCGACGCCGACGTTTTTAGCTCCTATTATGGCCCTCACCAAGCGCCGGAGCTTTTGCCTCAAGCAGTTTATGGGCTCCCGGAGCTCTACGCGGCACAAATCCCGAACGCAAAACTCATCGCCAACCCCGGTTGCTACCCCACCAGCATCATCTTGGCCTTGGCCCCTTTTCTGAAAGGTGGCGGTAAGGCTCAAGGCCCCATTATTGCCAACTCCGTTTCCGGCGTCAGTGGTGCCGGGCGTGGAGCTAGCCTCAAGACTTCTTTTTGCGAAGTGCAAGATAGCTTTAAAGCTTACCAGGTGGTGGGCCATCGCCACACCCCGGAAATTGCCCAGGAGCTCTCCACTTTGGCGGGGGCTCAGGTGAAGCTGGCTTTCACTCCCCATTTGGCTCCCCTGACGAGGGGGATTCTCTCTACGGTTTATTTATCCCCTCAAGGTGCGGTAGATTTGGACGCTCTCCATACGGCCTATTTAAACTTTTACGCCACAGCCCCCTTTGTGCGGGTTCGTCCTTTGGGTTTTGAGCCTCGCACTGCCGACGTGCGAGGGACTAATTTTTGCGATCTTAGCCTCTTTTATGATGCCGAAAATTCCCTTTTGAAGATAGTTTCAGTTATTGACAATCTCTGCCGTGGGGCCTCGGGCCAAGCTATTGCCAATTTCAACTTAATGGCGGGCTATTTACAAAATGCCGGGATTTCAGGTGGGGCTATATGCCCTTAAAAGGCTGAATTTTATGGCGAACTCTCCTTTGGCTGAAATGCGTCTTTGGGTGCGTATGGTGCTCTGGGCTGCTTTAATCGGGGCCGGAGCCTGGCTGGCCATTCCTTTGCCGGGGGTTCCTTTTTCTCTTCAGGTGCTCTTTGTCGTGCTTTTGGGTTTGAGCGAAAAACCAAAGTTTGCCGCAGCAGCGGTGGGCTTTTACCTTTTGGCCGGGCTCTTGGGCTTGCCTGTTTTTACTGGTGGAGTGGCCGGGCCGGCTGTATTGTTTCGCCCCAGTGCCGGCTTTGCTTTGGCTTTCCCGTTAGGGGCTGCGTTAGCCTCCTTTTTAGTTCATCGTGACCAAAAGGTGCCCCCCGGTTTTAAACGGCTCTTATTCGCCGCTGTGGCCGCTCTGATTCCCATTTATGGTTTTGGCTTCCTTGGTTTGCTTGTGAACACCGATTTGCCTCTTCAAACTGCCGGGGGAATTGTTCTTACCTTTTTACCGGCCGATTTACTTAAATGCGTCATTGCCGCCGCTTTAGTGCTTGCTCGCCAGCGGCGACAATCATCTTGAGCGGGCCCGCTTCTCCCCCAAAAAAGCCCATGACTTCCGAAACTCTCCAAATAACTGATCTCGCCTTTGCCTACGATGCTAAGAAGCCTGTGCTTTCCGGGGTGAGCTTTAAACTTCCAGCTGGGTCACTGCTGACTTTGGCCGGGGCTAACGGAAGCGGCAAATCCACTTTGGTGGCGATTTTAGCCGGGCTCTTGGAGCCCCTCTCAGGCGAGATCCGCTGGGGGGCAAGCACCGGACGTCAAGCTTATGAATCCTTGCGCACCCAAAGCGCCCTTTTGCCGCAAAACATTGACCACTGGCTTTTAGGCGAAACAGGTCGGGAAGATTTATATTTGGCAAGCTCGCAAAAAGCAGATGCCCTTTATATAGAGGAGCTAATTGCCAAGTGGAACTTGACCCCGCTCTTAGATTGCCCGGTGGAGACTTTGTCGCTAGGGCAAAAAAAACGCCTCAGTTTGGTGGCGGCTTTGGCGCAACGTCCGCAGTTAATTCTCTTTGACGAGCCCTTCAGCGGCCTCGATTGGCCCGGTAGCTTACTCCTCATCGAAACATTCAAGCAGCTGAAATCATGGGGCACAACTCTCATTCTCAGCACCCACGAACCCTCTCTTTTGTCTCCCCTCACTGACTATTGGCTCTTATTGGCCGCTGAAGGCCGCTGGGCCTTTGGTGCCAATTTAGAAGACCGTTTCACCGATTTCTCCTTGCGTCCGCTTTGTTAAGATTTCTGGAGTAAACTTTTTTTGTAAAAAAGTTTAAAGTTTGGCTTTGAAGCGACCGATAAGATGAATGAAGTGAAATGGCGAGATTTTTTCGCCCCAACACAAATTTAACTTGGCCGCGAAATGTCACTACGAAAGGAGGCCGCCGATGAGTTTCTTAAACGCCTTAGCATCAGATGGCCTCAGCGTGGGCTTGCGCTATTACACCGCCAAAATGAACCAACGTTGCGATGGTGGGGCTGCCGGCAGTTGTGGGGCAGACCAAGCCTCTTTGATGGCAGATTCTCTTTTGGGTACTCAAGATGTAAGAGTAGTCGATGCAACTGAAAAGGCGGCGAAACCGCAGCAAAACCAAACTCCGGCTGAGATGATGGCCGGGCGTATGGATGCCCAAGCTCGTTTGGCCGGCGATGGCGGTTTGGGTCAACTTCAAGCTGCAAGCAGCCGGGCGAATTCCACCGGCCGAAAAGGCGAAGGGAGTGGAGCCGCATCTGAATCGAGCGCAAAAGCTTCGGCCACTGAGGGCGGAGAGCAAAAATCTGATTCCGCTGAACCGGCCAGTCCAACAAAAGAGCTGAACCCGGAAGAAAAGAAACAGCTTGCTGAAATGCAACAGCGTGACCGTGAAGTCAAAGCCCACGAACAAGCTCACCGTAATGCCGGGGCCGGTCTTGCCGGGGCTCCCTCTTACGAGTATGCTAAAGGCCCCGACGGACGCCGTTATGCTGTTGGCGGCGAAGTGCAGATTAAAACCAGCGGTGGTGGTGGCGGCGGCGATAGTAGCCAGGCTATTGAGGGCGCTTTGCGTGATGCTGAAACTGTGAAAAAGGCGGCCTTAGCTCCGGCAGAACCTTCCAGTCAAGATAGGCAAGTGGCCTCGCAGGCCTCAGCTGACATAAGCCGCTTGCGAGCGGAAAAGAGTGCCAAGGAGCGAGAAGAGCTCCAAGACGATAAAGATGGCAATGAAAACAGCATTGAAGACAGTAAGCTGGGCAGTTTTGAAATAAATTCAGCTGCATCAATAACTTCGAGCCAAAAACTTGAAGATTCCGCCTCTAAAACGAATCAATCAGGCCAATCTCCCTTTGGTGGGGCTCCAATCTTTAACGGCTCAGCTCCGGAACAGCACGCTCTGGGAGCATACGGCGCAGCCAAGCAAGGCTTTGCCGGGCAAAGCTCGCCACGCCCGCTTTTAGCTCGCATGTAAATTCACTTAAGTAAACGCTGATCATTCAGTGTTTACTTAAAACTTGTTACCATGAAAAAATGGTGTCCAGTAGCGGCACCATTTTTTATTTTGAAAAAGTTTACTTTTTTTCGGGTTGAGCTTCAGAGGCAGAATCGGTAAAGAGGCGAATCAGAACCTCTAAATCGGTTAACATCACCTTTTGGTAGTAATCAAGGGGAGCGTCCAAGGGCCCGGTGGCAACTAAATCCACCAAGGCCACTGGGCGTTTAGTTGTTCGTCCCAAGGCTTGGGCTGTTTCCAAGTTGCTTTGGGGGTCGACTAAAATTGCGGCCACTTGTTGCTCTTGGGCTATTTGGGCCAAGGCCTCCAAATGTATTTTGGAAGGCGCACTTCCCAACACTTCTTCAATGGTTCCCACTATGTTTAAGCCCAAATCTCGTGCTAAATATTTGAATTTATTATGACTGACAATGACTTTAGGGCGCCAAAGCCTTTTGCCCGCCGCCTGAAAGCCACGGTTTAAAGAGCTCAGCTCTTCGGCCAGTTTGGCCCCGTTTTGGCGATAGATGTCGACTCCGTCCGGATCAATGGCGACCATAGCCTCGGTAATGTGGCGCACCATGATCAAGGCCGTGCTGGGAGCGGTATAAATAAAGGGGATTATAGGCCGGGGGCCTAAGTAGCGCGACAGATTTGCGGCGGTCTCTTTATTGAGCACAACAACAGGCGGAGTTTCAGGGTCGCGCCAAAATTCCTCTCCTCCCGAAGAATCAATGACTTTGAGCTCTTTTTTGGCCACTCGTAAAGATTTCTGCAAAAAAGTTTCCAAGCCAAGACCGTTAATGACTAAAATATTGGCTTGGGAAAGCTCTTCCAATTGTTTGGGCGAAAGCTTGTAGTCCGGTGTTAAATCCTCAACCAAGAGCGTGACGTCAGCCCGATCTTGAACAATGTTTTTCGTAAAAAGGTAAACCGGAAAAGTTGTGGCTAAAATTGATTCTTTAGCTTCAAGATTTTTTATAAAAAAAATGTTTGCAAAGACAAAAGATGTAATTATAAAAAATAGAATTATTCTTCTCATCTAAATGATTTCCCTTCAAAAAAAAACAGACCTATGTTAAATTTAATATTATACAAAAGTAGCCAGCTTGGCAAGAGGAGCTAGGGCGGATGCGTCTTATTTAATCTTGCCGAAAGCAAGTAAATGATTAATATTGTTCAGTATTTTCAATGACATAAAATGTAAGGGCGACGTAGGAGAACTTTTCAGGAATTGAAAGCCATAGCCCTACTGTCCCGAGTGAGCGTTAGCGAACGAGTTGTAGGGCTAACGTGCGTCAATTACGGAAAAGTTGCTCCGTAGGAGCCCGGGGAACCGACAAATAAGATGCTCTTGCCCTGGCAAGCAGATAGCATGGCTGGCGCATGAGAAGTGAAAATATTTTGAGTGTTTTGGGGACTCATTTGGGGACGACTTCCGCCTCTCGACCGTATTTTAGGGCCTAAAGTTCGCTATCGCTCACAGTCGGCCTAAAATGGACGGTCTCGCTCTGGAAGTATCCCCTTCATTCGCCCCGGGGGGCGGCGCAAATCCGGTCGTAAAAATTTCTCATGCGTTAGCTGTGGTAAGCGGATAGGGAAATCTATTTTTCTGTGGGCATTAACACAGTGAGGATTAGACATGGCTAAAGCAAAGACAAAATATGTCTGTCAAGAGTGTGAATATCAGAGTGCAAAATGGATGGGGCGTTGCCCTCATTGCCAAACGTGGGAGAGCATGGTCGAAGTTGTGACCTCTTCTGCCGCTAGTAAAGGCGGCCGGAGTTCAAACGGTGTTGCGGCTTTGCCTCGTCTTTTGGCCGATGTCGATTCCCAAAGCGTGACCCGCCTTTCCACCGGTCTTGGTGAATTGGATCGCGTCTTGGGGGGAGGCTTGGTGCCGGGGGCTGTGACTCTGCTCAGCGGGGAGCCTGGGGTGGGTAAATCTACGCTACTTCTCCAGGCCGCTGCCGGGCTGGCGGCTCAGGGGCGGTCTCTCCTTTACGTCACGGCTGAAGAATCAGCTGTCCAGTTGCGATTGCGGGCTGAGCGTTTGCATTTAGACTTGACGAAACTTTGGGTTTTGGCCGAAAGCGAAGTGGAAAAAATTCTAGAAGCTTTAGAGGCCACCCCTTGGGACGTGGTGGCCATTGATTCCATTCAGACCTTGGCCCTTAAAGAATTGGGGAGCGCCCCTGGCACCTTGAGCCAAGTCAGAGAAAGTGCCGCCCGCTTGGGGGCTTTGGCCAAAGCGAAAGATTTGAGTTTGTGGTTAGTGGGGCACATCACTAAAGATGGGGCCATTGCCGGGCCTAAGCTTCTGGAACATTTGGTGGATACTGTTCTTTATTTCGAAGGGGAGAGAGACCGCTCTTTGAAGCTTTTACGTGCTTTTAAAAACCGTTTTGGCTCGGTCAATGAAATTGGCGTTTTTGAAATGACGGGCAGTGGTTTGGGTGAGGTGGCGAATCCTTCAGCGCTTTTTTTAAGCGAGCGGCCCGAAGGGGCCAGCGGGTCAGTAGTGGTGCCCATCATGGAGGGTCAGCGTCCACTTCTGATGGAAATTCAAGCCCTTGTCTCAGCTAGCCCCTTGCCGGTGCCCCGCAGGCAAGCCGTGGGTCTCGATAGCAATCGAGTGGGGCTTTTGGCAGCTGTGTTGGAAAAGAAAGTGGCTTTAAAGCTCTTTGACCGCGATATTTTTATCAATGTGGCAGGTGGGGCTCGAATCACTGAACCGGCGGCTGATTTGGCTGTGGTGGCTGCTTTGGCCTCCAGCTGGATTGACCGCCCGGCCCCGGCGGCTACGGTTTTTATTGGCGAAGTTGGCTTGGCAGGAGAGGTGCGTGGCGTCCCGAACTTAGAGGCGCGCTTGCGTGAAGCGGCTCAGCTCGGTTTCAAGCGAGCCATTGTGCCGCCGGGAGAGGTGCGCGGCGGCTTTGGTTTGGAAATTCACCCGGTGAAAAGCGTGGCTCGGCTTTTACGTGAGCATTTGGGCTTTGGGAAAGGTTGATTCG
>CAYJAF010000025.1:30559-34471 GCA_964368195.1 uncultured Thermodesulfobacteriota bacterium | reverse complement strand
AAGGAAACACTAATAAATCAGCGTTTCCTTAAGGAAACACTGCTTTATAAAATGAAAGAAAAAGAGAGAAGAAATGATTGATAGGTACCAACGCCCGATTATGAAAGATCTATGGTCTTTAGAAAACCAATATCGCAGCTGGCTCAAAGTGGAACTGGCTGTTTGCCAAGCCCAAGGAGAATTAGGTATAATCCCGGCGGAAGTGGCAGCTAAAATTGAGGCCAAAGCCCACATTGACCCAGAACGCATCGCCGCCATTGAAGAGGAAGTACGCCACGACGTCATTGCCTTTGTCACTTCCATTGAAGAGCAAGTTGGCGAACCGGCTCGTTTTTTTCACTATGGCCTGACTTCTTCCGACGTTTTGGATTCCGCGCTCGCAGTGCGCCTCCTAGAAGCTTTGGATATTATCTTAGCTGATTTAGATGAGCTTTTGGCAACATTTAAAATGAGAGCGGCGGAATTTAAAAACACGCTAATCATTGGCCGCAGCCACGGCATTCACGCCGAACCCACCACTTTCGGGCTGAAGCTGGCCATTTTCTATGATGAATTCAAACGCCACCAAACCCGCCTTTTGGCCGCTCGCAAAACCATTGCGGTGGGGCAATGCTCCGGGCCGGTGGGCAATTTCTCAGCCCCGGGCATCTCCCCGGAAGTTGAAGCTCGGGCCATGGCCAAGCTGGGTTTGGCTCCGGCTCCGGCCTCCAGCCAAATTGTCCAACGCGATCGCCACGGAGAATATTTTGGAGCTCTGGCTCTTTTAGCTACCTCCATGGAAAAAGTGGCCGTGGAAATCCGTCACTTGGGGCGCACCGAATTAGGCGAAGTGGAAGAGGCTTTCGGTCGCGGGCAGAAGGGCTCTTCGGCCATGCCCCACAAGAAAAATCCCATTGGCTCAGAAAACATTTCCGGCTTGGCGCGGGTGGTGCGGGCCTCGGCTGTGGCAGCTTGGGAAAACGTCCCTCTTTGGCACGAAAGAGATATTAGCCACTCTTCAGTGGAACGCATCATCGCCCCCGACGCCACCTCTTTAGTGGATTATATGCTAAATCGCCTAAATTCTCTGGTGAAAAACATGGTGGTGAACCCTGAGAAAATGATGCGTAACCTCAAGCTCACCGGCGGGCTCTATAACTCCCAGCAGTTGATGCTACTATTGGTCGATTCGGGCCTGGCGCGCGTGGAGGCTTACGGCCTCATTCAACGCAACGCCCTAAAAGCTCACCAAGAGGGGTTGGATTTTAAAGGGCTTCTTTTAGAAGATAAAGACATTACCAAGCACTTGAGCCCGGAAGCGATTGAAGAGGTTTTCGATTTTAAACGTTTCACCAAAGCTGTGGACGAAATTTACAATCGAATTTTTTAAGTAGTCGCCGCTAAAAAATATAATAACCGCTAGTAATAATTAATGAAACAGCGAAAAATCAAGGAAAAAATATACAAGGAAGTTACGCCCTTTTTAGCAAAACTCGGTATATTTTTTCCGCAAAAATGCTGGTAGCGGCGGCTAAGGCGACTGCCGCCTGGCAGGCGCCCGAGAGGCGAAGCGCAAGCCGAAATTTACTTTCGGCGGCACTTTGGCAACGCCAAAGTGGGTGCGAGAGCCGGCGTGCCTTGCTGAAAGACGCCCAAAGGGAGTTTTTCAGCATCGACTAAGGAAACGCTGATTTACTCTTCTAAACCCTCCAAGACGGTCACTGCCTCTTCCCATTTGAGCTCCAAAGTGGCCGTCTCTTGGGCCAGAGCTTTGAGCTCCTGCTGAAGTTTTTTGACCCGCTCCCCATCTTGGTAAGTGGCGGGATCAGCTAAAGTATTTTCCAACTCAGCTTTGGCCAGTTCAATTTCCGCCAACCGCTCTTCGCATTGAGTCACAATCTTTTGCCACGGACGCCGACTGGCAGCCAACTCCCGTCGGGCCTGGGCCTCCTTTTGGCGGCTCTCTTTTTTCGATGCTTTAGCTGCGGCCCCTTCCTTCTCTTGGCTCAAAGGAGAAGGATTTTTTTGACTGCCCAAGTTCTCTCCGGCTTGCCAAAGGCGGGCATAATCATCAAAGTTACCGGGATAGACGTCCAGCCGTCCGCCGCTTATCACGCCGATACTGTGGGCCAGATTATTAAGAAAGTGACGGTCGTGACTGATGAGCACCATAGTGCCCTCATAAGCTCGAAGAGCTTCTTCCAGCATTTGACGACCGGGGAGGTCAAGGTGGTTGGTAGGCTCATCAAGGAGCAAAAAGTTAGGGGCGGTGAGCATGATTTTAGCCAGCGTCACCCGAGCCTTTTCACCGCCGGAAAGCACAGTTACCTTTTTAAAAACATCTTCACCGGAAAAGAGAAAGCTACCGAGCACCGAACGCAAAGCACTTTGGGTCATGTCTCCGGCCACGGTGGCGAGTTCCTCTAAGATGGTGTTTTTCGGGTTCAAACGTTCCAATTGGAATTGGGCAAAATAACCAAGACGAATGCCGGTGCCAAGGCGGTAAACACCGCCGGAGAGGGGCTCCAACCCGGCCAGCATCTTTAATAAAGTGGATTTCCCCCGGCCGTTGGGGCCAACTAAAGCCAAACGCTCACCCCGGCGCAACTGCAAATTGAGATCAGTAAAAATCGGCAAAGCCCCGTAACTTTTACTGACCCCAGCCAGCTCCAACACCTGATTGGGGCCGCGCTCGGGCTTGGGCAAATAGAAATGGAAGCTTCGATCTGATACGCTTTCCGGGGCTTCAAGCTTATCCATTTTCTCCAATTGTTTCATGCGGCTTTGGGCCCGGCGCGCGGTGGAAGCCCGCACGCGATTGCGTTCAATGAACTTTTCAATTTGCTTAATTTGCTCCTGCTGGTTGACAAAAGCGGCGGTGGCTGTGGCCAGACGCTGTTCCCTTTCCACAATAAAGTGCTCGTAATCGCCAACATAGGTGTGGGTTTTACCTTGACGGAGCTCCACAATTTTTTGAACGACGTTATTTAAAAAGACCCGGTCGTGGGAAACGAGCAAAAGGGCCGAATCCGAGCCCTTCAAATAGCCCTCCAACCAAATGAGGCTATCTAAATCCAAATGGTTGGTGGGCTCATCTAAAACCAAAAGATCAGGGGAGGATAAAAGCAGGCGGGCTAATAAACCCCGCATAATCCAACCACCGGAAAACTCACTGAGATCACGCCCAAAATCTTTTTCCGTAAAGCCAAGACCACTGAGAATCTTCTTGGCCTCAGCCTCTTTTTGCCAACCACCTAAAGATTCAAACAAATGCATCAAGTGGCTTTGCCGCTCGGCCAGTTGCGTCAACTCCTCTTGGTCGGTGGCCGCTTCCATGGCGGCGTTAATAAAGGCCAGCTCCTCTTCGGTTTGGCGAAACTCTTCGGCAATATCCATCACCAATTCCAAAAGGCTTTTGCCCTTTTGCGCCATAATCTCCTGGGGCAAATAACCCAACCTCAAACCACGAGACCACGTTATCTGCCCGGCGTCCGGGCTCTCTTGACCAGTTATCAGACGAATGAGAGTCGTCTTGCCAGCCCCATTGTGACCAACCAAACCAACCCTCTCCCGCGGGCCAATGGCCCAAGTGGCCCCATTTAAAACATTTTGCGGGCCATAAAAGCGGTCTACATCTGAAAAACTAATCAAAGCCATCTTACGAACTCCATTTTTTAAGAATTTTTGGGGGAAAACTTTTTTATAAAATTTAGACAGGTGATGTTACGTTAAAAAACGTAGGCCATGAGTGCTTGGTTCAATTCGTAATACCACCTGTAGTAAATTCCCCCAAACCCCCTTTCAAAAAATTTTTATGGGCGGCTGGGCGTTTTTAATGGGAAAAAACCCCGCCCCCCAAAAAAAATTTTTAAATGGAGGGTTTGGATGAAAAAATTTTTTTTTAATAAATTTTTCCAAAAAAGCTTTAAAAAT
>CAYJAF010000025.1:15625-30549 GCA_964368195.1 uncultured Thermodesulfobacteriota bacterium | reverse complement strand
GGGGGGGGGGGAAAATTGCAAAAACCCCCGTCTAAAAAACCCCCCAACCCCCAAT
Organism: uncultured Thermodesulfobacteriota bacterium; assembly: GCA_964368195.1. Taxonomy (GTDB): domain Bacteria; phylum Desulfobacterota; class Desulfarculia; order Adiutricales; family Adiutricaceae; genus Adiutrix. Next base: position 30,494 of record CAYJAF010000025.1, on the reverse strand, counting down.
AAAAAAAATTTTTTGGGGGGGGGGGGGATTTAACCTCCAAAAACCCCCCCCCCGCCAAAAATACTTTTTAAATGGCAGGTTTGGAAGTAAAAATTTATTTTAAAATACTTTTTCCACAAAATCCTTAAAAATTAATTGTTGTGATTTTTCTCTGTCAAATCTTCTTTAATCTGTTACAATATTATAAGGGCTTGTAAAATTCAAGCATAACCGACTGGCAAACCAGGACCTACGCTTCTAATTTTTTAGGCAAGGAATTTTATCGCTGATTAAGCAGCTTTAATTATTTGAAATTTATGAATGACTATTGAATTTATTCGCAAGCAAGCGAAGCCGAAGGGGGGCTTCTCCAAAATATTCTGCAATATTAACTCCGCCTTGCGAGCGCAACGGAGGCGTTAGCCGGAGTGAAGCGAAGCCGAAGGAGTTAAAATAAGGAATCTTTTGGAGAAGCACCCCAGAGGCGAGCGACGAAAATTAAGACGTATAACCGACTGAAAAACAGGGCTAACTCATCTAAACCAACTCCCTTTTGCCTTGTCAAGCGATTGATATAACACCGTAAATATCACTTATCCTAGGCAAGCAGGGCTTCGAAAAACAATTATGAATGTGGAGTATATAAAAATGTCTGATAATGTGAACTCACCTTGGTATAAAAAAAGAAAGTTCAAAGTCATTTTGATTTTTTTGCTGATTTTAATAATCTTTACCGTGGTCGTGATGGTCAGCAATTATAAATTCTTACATTTCTATAACATTTCCCCCCTAAAAGGCGGAGAGGTGCAGTTGACCGAGCTCACCCCCGAGGAAGCTTTTGAGCTGGATTTAGAAACCACCGAAGCCGTGCCGACTGATTACAAAAAGGGCCTGATGACCCTTGACACTCTGATTTTGACCGGCGATCAGCTCTTTGCCAACTGGCTCCCCAACGACAAAATCTACCCGACAGTTTTACTCGACAACCCCCAAAACTTCCAATTGGGAGTCTTGGAGATGATGCGCTACACGACTCGAGTCCTGCGCGACAAACTGACTCGCCTGCGCACCACCGACCGCATCGACCCAGATGTCGACGAGGCTTTCTCCCTTCTTTCCAACGACCCCTTACGCTGGATTTTACCTTCGGCGGAATCGCGTTTTAAAAAGGCTGTGGAAAAACTGAGCGCCTATCGCAGCCGTCTTCTGACCGGCGAGGCCGAATTCTACCCTAGAGCCGACAACTTAAGCGAGCTCTTAGACCAATATATCTCCCTTTTGGGCGGAGTCAATACTCGCCTGGCCAACGCTCCTAACCAAGGGCGCTTCAAAAGAAGCGAAGATATAAACGTTGAAGCCGGCAATCTCGCCCAAGGGCAACTGATGGATACCAAAGTGCCGTGGCATCTCATTGACGATAATTTCTATTATGCCCAAGGGGTGGCCTATTTGACCCGTCAGATGATGCAGGCCATTCGCTATGATTTTGCCGAAATTTTAGCTGTGAAAAATGCTACCGCTCAAATTGATAATATTTTGGGAGTGCTCGACCAAACTCAATTTGAGCCCATTGTCGTTTTAAACGGAGATGTGGGCAGCATCTTGGCCAACCACTCTATGGAGCTCCACTCGCTCATGGAAAATGCCCGGCAAAAAATCCGTAATCTTAACGACATGATAAGCCAATAAGCGAAAGCAATTTATTTGATGACCACCCAAAATTCCAAAGCCTCTCTCTTTGTTGGCATTGCTACTTTTGCCTTTTGGGGCTTGGTGCCTATTTACTGGAAATTTTTAACCCACGTCCCGGCAGGGGAAGCCTTAGCCCATCGGCTCATGTGGTTTTTCGTCTTTGTCTTTTTGGTGGTGCTCTTTAGTGCCAAATTGCCAACGGTGTGGGCCGAAACAAAAGTCGTTTTTAAAGACAGGCGCAAAATCATTAACTTGTTCATAGGCACCTTTGCCATTGGTCTGAACTGGCTGGCTTTCATCTGGGCCATCAATCAAAACCGAGTGGTGGAAACAAGCCTGGCTTACTACATCAGCCCGATCTTAAGCGTCATTGTCGCCATGATTTTTTTGCGCGAAAGGCTCTCCCTTTGGCAATTGGTGGCGGCCGTGCTGGCCTTCTCTGGAGTGCTGATTCTAACTTACGCCCACGGCACTTTGCCTAAAATCGCCCTCTTCATAGCCATCACCATGACCATTTACACTTATTGCAAAAAAGTGGTTGGCCTTTCAACTTTGGCCGGTTTAACTTTGGAATCATTTATTTTATTTCCCCTAGCCTTCGCTTACTGGTTTTATTTGGCCAGCCGAGGAGAATCTTACCCCATTACCCTTTCTCCCACCATTATACTTCTGGTTGGAAGCTCGCTGGTCACAACTTTGCCGCTCATGACTTTTGCCTATAGCATAAATCGCCTACCTTTGTCACTAATGGGGATTTTGCTCTATATCACGCCCTCCATCAGCCTCTGTTTAGGAATTTTTGTCTATGGCGAACCATTTACTGACGGGCATAAAATGGCCTTTGCCTTCATTTGGGCTGCTGTGCTCTTATTTGTTTTTGCTAAAACTAAGGCATTTGCCAAAATGGAGCAGATGGCCTTTAAGAAACGCTGAGAATTCAGTGTTCCCTCCAAGGAGCTCTAAAAGAACAACACCTTGATTTTTACGAGAAAATAAGAAAAAGATTCCCAAAGTTATTATTTTTGAGTATGATATGCAGAACATAAATTTCACCGTAGGAGGCTAAGATGTTCAAATTAAAGGCCGTTCTCTGCGCCACAGACCTTTCAGAAAACTCAAATAAAGCTCTGACCGTTGCCGTTCAAATGGCCTTGGGGCACCGCGCTAAATTGGTCATTGCCCACATCATTGATTTACCGGCCGTGACCCCTTATGGCGAAACAATGATCGACCCCCAAGAGCTCCGCAGCCGAGCTGAAGATTCCGCCAAAGCTCAGCTTGTCGACCTTCTGAGCCCTTATGAAGAGCTGGAATGGGAACTGATCATCTCCATCGGTTACCCGGCAAAAGAGATTATTCAAATCGTTGAAGACACAGGCACTGACATGGTGGTGGCCGTCACCCATACTCGAAGTGGTCTCGAACGCCTGCTTTTGGGTTCGGTCAGCCGTAAATTGATGCACACCCTTAACGTGCCCTTCCTCATTGTGCCCGGCGATATGCCGCCTGAGCGAGTGGCCCGTCCGGTGGAATCCATTCTAATTGCCTGCGATTTTTCCCCCGATTCCGAAGGGGCCATTCGTTGGGGCATTGATTTGGCCCAAGCTTTCGGCGCCAAATTGACCACCGCCACCGTCATCGAGCCCACCCAGCTTTCCCAAATCCTCACCATCGACCCCCAAAAAGAACGCAACACCGCCGAACAATTACAAGAAGAGCTTCTGTTGAAATTGCAAGAGGTAATTCCTCCGGAATACAGAAGTAAAATAGAGCCTGAACGTGTAGTTCTGGCCGGGTCACCCCACGAAGAGCTCAATAAATACGCCATATTAAACCATGTCGACCTCATTGTCATGGGCGTTCACGGTCGAGGGCTCATCGAAAATCTCCTTGTGGGTTCCACCACCGACCGCTTGGTGCGGTGCGGGCAATTTCCCGTCTTGGCCATCCGGGCCGGGGTTATGCCGCCGGAGCAAGGGTGATTTTTGCAGACTTTAAAGCAAAAATCTAGGGTTTGGTTCACAGATTTTGACGGCACCATAAAGCCGGAAGGCGAACCCATTATTGAAGCTGATTTGGCGGCCTTGCGCAAGCTTAAAGCTGCCGGGTGGCACCGGGTGGTGGCAACGGGGCGTAGCCTTTTCGGCTTTGTCAAAGAGTGGACTCCCGCTTTAGAGCTTGACGCCCTTATTTTCTCTTCCGGTGCCGGGCTGTGCCTCTGGGCTCCCCATGGCCCGGGAGCTCTTTTGACGGCTCGCACCTTGCCTTCTAAGGTGGCTGACGCTGCAATCAAAGCTGCTTTAGACTTGGGTTTTGGTTTCTTTGCCTATTTAGCTCCGCCGGACAACCATCATTTTTACTACCACAGCCCAAAGCATCCTCCTTTGGGTTTTACCAAACGTTTAGAAATTTACAGCGTTCAACACCGCCCTTGGCCCGGCAACGTCTCGAAGACCAAAGCTCTTTTGAGCCAACTTCTGATTATGGTGCCCCAAGATTTGGCTGATGAAATTTCCCAAGAATTTACCCAAAGAGTCCCGGAAGTTTCCATCGTGCAAGCCTCCTCACCTTTTGGCGACGCCCACCGCTGGCTGGAGATTTTTCCCCAAGGGGTTTCCAAAGGCCAAGCAGCTGCCAAACTGGCCCAAGATTTGGGGCTTTCGGCACAAGACGCTGTGGCCTCCGGTAATGACTACAACGACCAAGACCTGTTAGCCTGGGCCGGCCAAAGCTTTGTCACCGACGATGCCCCCGAACCATTACGCCAAAAATACGAAAATATGCCGCCTGCCGGAAGCGGGGGCTTGGCTTGGGCTACAGCAAAGGTGCTGTCGTTGTGAAAGGTCTTGCCCGCCGCCGTGCTTTACAAAACTTTTTAGGTGGGCTTATTTTTTTAGGCTCCTTTGGGGCTTTAGCCCTTGAATGGCAAAGAGAACCTCAGCTTCAAATCCCCCAGGAAATTACAAGTCAAAAGGCCCTATTGCGTCCCGACGGGGGCCAAATGCTTTTGGAACGGGGCTATCTCCCTCCCAATGCCTTGACTTTACTCAACTTGGGCAAACGTTTAACCATCATGCAAACTCCACCGGAACTCTTGGCCGCTCTGCCCAGTTTAGGGCTGAAAAGTGCTCGGCGGGCTCAGGCTAACAATCGCCTAACCAAACGGCAATGCACTAAAATAGGGCCTTTGGTTCAGGATTTATGCCCGAAGAGTTGACGGAAAAACACTAAAAAACCTTGATTTCTAAGCCCGGCGGTCTTATCATGACTATGTAGACTTTTTAAGGAAACGCTGGTTAATCAGCATCTCCTTTAAGCACGGCAATCTAATTTTTAGAACGCCATGAATTTTGTGGCGACGTAGGAGAACTTTCTCCGAAATTGAAGCTATAAGCCCTACTGTTTGAGCTTTAGCCAGTTGTAGGGCTTAATGGCTCAATTACGGAGAAAGTTACTCCGTAGGAGCCGGGAAAGCAATAAATTAGGTTGACGTGCCTTTAAGGAAACGCCAATAAATCAGCCTATACTAAAATCTGGAAGGATAAAATATGACTGAAAGTTTTGTGGTGAATGACAAACGCACCTTTAATAAAGACGGAGAACTTAACCCCGAGGCTACAGGCGCATCTGAAACGCCATCATCTTCTACAATAGCCGACTCGGCTTCCGCTCAAGAACCTATGGGCAACTCCTTTGCTGATGCCGCTCTAGGGCCAATGCTTCCGGCTAACTTTACCGGTTTATTGCTGGGCTTGGCGACATCTGCTTTTATCAACTTAGGTGAACAAGTTGAAGAAAACGGTCAACAGCCGCAAGTTGATTTAGCCGGCGCCAAACACGCCATCGATCTTCTTTCAGTCTTACAAGTTAAGACGGCGGGCAATCTTGAGCCTGAAGAAGAATCCTTACTCACAACTCTGCTTTATGATTTGCGCATGAAGTTTATTCAAGCTTCAAAGGCTTAATTTCAGCCCATTTGCTAAAAAGTGTCGTCATGAGCGACTTTTGGGTTCTCTCATCGTCAGATTCGCTTTCTTTTTCGGTCATGTATGTCTATACACTCCCTCAAAAGAAAACTCATCTTCCTTGATATAACTCAAAAATTCATCTCGCAACGACACTCTCTAAACGAACTTCATAACAACCAAGACCCTCCAATGTAATCTTTGGTAGGCCTAGAATAGTTTATAATCATTTAAGGGAAAAATATGAAGAAAACTTTAATAGCTTTGATTTTAACCACCTTTCTTTTGACCGGCCCGGCTTTTGCCGCCCCGGAACCGGCCCCACCTTTGGCGGCAATCCCCTCATTTTCACCCATAGTGGAAAAGGCCGCACCGGCTGTAGTCAATATTTCAGCCACTAAAATTCGGGAAAACCAACAGCGGCCCAATCCCTTTGGCAGCCAAGAAAATCCCTTTGGCGGCGATCTCTTTGATCGTTTTTTTGGTCACCCTGCGCCCCAACAAAACCGCAAAGAACACTCCTTGGGCTCCGGTTTTATCTTTGACCCGGCCGGCTACATCATCACCAATAATCATGTGGTTGAAGGGGCTGAAGACATTAAGGTCAAATTGACGAGCGGCGAAGAAATTGAGGCCGAAATTGTGGGCCGCGACGCCAAAACCGATTTGGCCTTGCTCAAGTTGAAAGATGAAAAAACCTATCCCTATTTGAACTTGGGCAATTCCAGCGCATCTAAAATAGGCGATTGGCTGGTAGCTATTGGTAACCCCTTTGGTTTGGAACACACCGTCACCGCCGGGATTCTTTCGGCCCGGAGCCGCTCCATTGGCGCAGGCCCCTACGATGATTTCCTCCAAACCGATGCCTCCATTAACCCCGGAAACTCCGGCGGCCCCCTTCTCAACTTAGCGGGGGAAGTTATTGGCATCAACACAGCTATTGTTGCCGGAGGCACAGGAATTGGCTTTGCTATCCCGGCCAATTTGGCCAAAGGCATTGTCGAGCAGTTAAAAGATGACGGCCGTGTTGTGCGCGGTTGGATTGGCGTTGTCATTCAAAAAGTGACCCCTGAATTGGCCAAAAGCTATGGCTTGAAAGAGGCCCATGGCGCTTTGGTGGGCGATGTTGACCCTGACGGGCCTTCGGCTAAAGCCAAAGTGGAAAGAGGCGATATTATTTTGGAATTTGACGGTCAAAAAGTTGAAGATTGGAACGATTTGCCCATTATTGTAGCCAGCACCCCGGTTGGTAAAAAAGTGAAAATGGTTGTTTGGCGCAACAAAAAAGAAGTCACCCTCAATTTAACTTTGGGCGAATTGAAGGAAGACGAAACCGAGGGTGGCTCTGTGGGTTCCAGCAATGATTCGGGCAAACTCGGCTTGACTTTGCGCACCATTACCCCGGAAGTTGCCGATCGTTTTAATTTCACGGAAACCGAAGGGCTTTATGTGGCCTCCATTGAGCCTGATTCCCCGGCCAGCGAATCCGGCTTGCGCACCGGCGACATACTTTTGGAAATCGACAACCAAGAAGTTGAAAATATGTCGGAATACCGCAAAGTCATCAGCAAAAAAGATGAAGGCGACATTGTGCGCTTTTTAGTGCGGCGTGGTGCCAACACCATGTTCTTCACAGTCACGGTGCCCGAGTAACCTTTCTGGGGGGAAACGTTTTTGATTTTTTACAGGTGGTGCTGCGTTACAAAATCTAACCTTTGAGAATTCGATTTGTTTCGCCCTACCACCTGTAGTAAGTTTCCCCCCCATCAAAAAACTTTTACCCAGCGTTGGTTTAAGGGGAGTTTTCGAAAGTGACGACAATGCAGGTAAAGGCGCTGGCCCCGGCCAAGGTGAATTTAACTTTGCGGGTCTTAGGCCGCCGCCCGGACAATTACCATGATCTGGATTCTCTCATGGCCCGCCTGGAATTGGCCGATGAGCTCACCTTAGAATTTGACTCCACCACCAACCAATCCGGCGATGAAGTCCTCGGAGATTTTGACGATCAACTGATTGCCAACTCCACCGTGGAGGAATTGCCGCCGGATTTCACCTCACAAACAAATTTAATTTTGCGGGCCGTCAAAGCATTTCGGGCTCAAAATAATTGGCCAAACACCGCAGTAAGCGTAAACCTTAAGAAAAATATTCCCCTGGCCGCCGGTCTCGGGGGGGGCTCGTCTGACGGGGCAGCTGTTTTGCGAGCTCTAAACAATGCCTCGCCCAAACCTTTAAGTAAAGAAGAACTAGCGGCGTTGGGGCTCTCACTGGGGGCTGATGTCCCTTTCTTTTTGCAAAAAGAAGCCTTGGCCCGGGCCCAAGGTTTGGGCGAAATTTTAACGCCAGCAAAAAGTCAATACCACCAATGGCAGGGAAGAGCTCTTACTTTAGTAAATCCTGGCGTGCATTTGTCCACAGCCTTGGTATTTGAAAAATTAGACTTGACAAATGCATCACAAAATAATACACTCGCAAATGAATCTGAACTCGGCAGTAATGACCTTTGGCTGGCAGCCATCGCTCTAGCCCCAGTTTTAAAAGATATGGGGAAGGTTCTAGAGGGCTTAGAAGCGGAGGCATGGGGGCTTTCAGGTAGCGGGCCAACTTTTTGGCTTTATAAACCGAAGGCTTATAAGCTCGCTGAGCTTACCGAGAGGCATTCAAAATGGTGGGTGAAGGAGACTTTTATTAGCTCTCAACCTTTATTTCGAGTTAATTTATGCTTGTGATTTCAGATTATTTATTTTGCTAGATGGTTTTCTTACCAGACGGCTAAATTTTATCGTGACGTAGTTATTAACTATGGCACGAACATTAAGAATACGAAGATAGGCTCTTGAGAAGTCACAGACTTTGAAAGCCATCAATATTGTTGGGGCGTCGTCAAGCGGTTAAGACCCCGGTTTTTGGAGCCGGTATCCGCAGGTTCGAATCCTGCCGCCCCAGCCACTTTTTGCCAGCCACTTTTGCTAATCAGCTTTACTTGCGACGCAAATTTGGCCTTAATAAAACCTCTCTCTTTGGCTCGCTGACTATAATGAGCTGGGTCAAGACAGCTCAAAGTGCTTTGGGGAAAGTTTTATGTGTTGTGACGATATTCGGTGTAGCGATATTCGCTTAATCGGTGGCAATTCCAACCCTGAGTTGGCTAAAGAAATTTCTCAATATTTAGAGCGCCCCTTGAGCAAAGCTCAAGTGCGGCGCTTTTCTGATGGTGAAATTTTTATCGAATTGGGCGAAAATATGCGGGGGAAAGACGTCTACGTCATTCAATCCACCTGCGCCCCGGTCAATGACAACTTGATGGAGCTCTTGTTAATTATCGATGCTCTCAAGCGGGCCTCCGCCAAGTGTATAACTGCCGTCATCCCCTACTATGGCTATGCTCGTCAAGACCGTAAAGCCGCCCCTCGCGTGCCCATTTCAGCCAAATTGGTGGCTGATTTAATCACGGCCGCCGGGGCCAATCGTCTTTTAGGCATAGATCTCCATGCCGGGCAAATTCAAGGGTTTTTCAACATTCCCGTTGATCACCTCTACGCCATGCCCGTTCTTTTGGAATATTTAAAGACTTTAGACCAAGAACGCTTGGTCTTAGTCTCACCCGACGCTGGCGGTGTGGAACGCACTCGAGGCTTTGCTCGCCATTTAAGAGTGCCCATTGCCATTGTCGACAAAAGGCGCGACGCTCCCAACGTGGCTAAAGTTATGCACGTGGTGGGTGATGTGAAAGACAAAATCGCTGTTTTAGTCGACGATATGGTCGATACGGCCGGCACTTTGACCAATGCCGCCCAAGCGGTGAAAGATTTAGGGGCAGTGGAAGTGCTGGCTTGCGCCACCCACCCTGTTTTTTCCGGCCCGGCTCTAGACCGCATTGCCGATTCCGTTTTGTCTACTGTTTTGGTGACCAACACCATTCCCCTAACGGAAAAAGCACGAGCCATGACTAAAATTAAAAGTTTGAGCGTAGCGTCTTTGTTAGGGGAAGCTATTCGCCGCATCAACCAAAATGATTCGGTGAGCTCTTTATTTGTCGGGCCTGATGACCCCGATGTCTAAATTTTAAACAGCCTAAAAAGCCCTAAATGGAGCTTTTTTGGCGTTAAATTCTAAATCAAAAAAAGGCCGCGTAGCTATTTAGTATTGCTTTTGGGGCCTTAAAGTAGTTTTTTTACTGGACAGCGTCTATATTTTCGCTATAATAAAAAATTTGGGCCGCTTTGAGGCTCAAGCTATATTTCAGGATTCTGGTGAGTAGGGAATAAATGTCGTTCCCCAAATAGGAGGTTTCCGTGGGTCTCTCAACCGTTTTAAATGCTAAGGCTCGTCAAGTAAAGAGCAGTAATTACGTCACTCGTTTGCGGGCCGAAGGTTTGCTGCCGGTGGTTTTCTATGGTCCAGGCTTGGCCGAGCCCCAAAGCCTCTCCCTTGATTATAAAGAGTTCAGAACGGCCTTCACCACCAGCGAAGGTAACCGTTTTCTCTACACCTTGGCCATTGAAGGGCAAGAGCCGCAACAAGTGCTCTTAAAAGATTACCAAGTTAATCCCCTCAGCCGCAAGGTCGTTCACGCCGATTTCTACAAAGTTGACCCCAGTCAACCGGTGGTGGTCACCGTGCCTGTGGTTTTGACCGGCAAACCCGCCGGGGTTGAAAAAGGTGGTCAATTGCAGCCGGGTGCCCGGGAAGTGAAAATCAAAGCATTACCCGCCCAAATTCCGGCTGAACTCGCTTTAGATGTTTCTGCTTTGGGCTTAGGCCAATCTTTGCGCCTTTCTCAAGTAGTGCCCGCTGACGGCTTGGAATTGGTTTACACCGCTGACTTGCCGGTGGCAACAGTTGTTATTCCCAAAGCCTTGCGTTCGGAATTGGAAGCCGCCGCCAACGCGTAAAGCCCCAAGTTCCATCGAAGGCCGCTTGACTTTTCCATAAAGCAACAGGAGTTTTGCTTTGCACTTAGTCGTAGGCTTGGGAAACCCCGGTAGCTCTTACGAGGGGACTCGTCATAATATAGGCTTCATGGCCCTTACGGCTTTAGCCCAAAAGCACGAGTTCCCCGAACCGACTCGGTTCAAAAAGAGCCTGATTGCCAAAAAAAGTTTAAAAGGTCAGCCTTTGCTTTTAGCTTGGCCTCAGACTTATATGAACCTCTCAGGCGAAGCCGTGGCGGAATTGCTTGCATTTTACAAGCTGGAAAAGAGCCAGCTTTTGGTGCTCCATGACGAGCTAGATCTACCCCTTGGCCGTTTGAAATTGGCTAAAGATGGTGGCTCGGCCGGACACAATGGAATTAACTCGATTGTCGGCTGTTGCGGAGCTGATTTTGCTCGCTTAAAAATGGGCATTACTCGGCCGTCAAAAGAGGCCTTTCCAGGTAGCACTGCCGATTACGTGCTCGGCACTTTTAACGAGCCCGAAAAGGAAACTCTGGCAGAGTCAATTCTTCTGGCCAAAAAGGGTGTGGAGCTCTGGCTTAAAGAAGGCCTGACAAAAGCGCAGAATCTAGTCAACAAACCCCCCAAAAAAACAGCTCCCGCATCCCTACCTGCTGCGGGCGAAAATGGTGCCTGAATACCATGCGGAAAGCCCATAACAGATACCATCGTCGCCCCAAAATGTTGAGTCGCCAGCATATTGATGTTGTCCTGATGGAGCCTCAAAAAAGTGATAACATTGGAGCCACGGCTCGGGCTATGGCCAACATGGGCTTAGGGAAGCTAAAACTGGTGCGCCCTCGAAGTTTGAACCGCGACCTCATGACGGCCACAGCCACATCACATGCTCATTATTTAATTGAAAATATGGAAGTTTATCAGGAGCTGGACGACGCTTTAGCTCCTTATTCTTTAATTGTGGGCACAACGGCTCGGCAAGGTTCTCGCCGAGGCCCTTTTCTCACCCCGCGTCAATTAGCACCCCAGCTACTCTCTTTTGAGGAAACCAGCGAGCCCATCCCCACTGCACTTCTCTTCGGCGCCGAACGCATGGGCCTTTCGACCGCTGACATGCGACGCTGTCAAAAAGTTATTTGCATCCCCACCGCCGACCAGGCAACCAGCAGTCTCAATTTAGCTCAAGCTGTTTTGTTAATTGGCTATGAATTGCTGATTGCAGCCGGCGGAGAGCCCGAAGCGCCACAAATCAAGCCGGCTCCCCAAGCTGACCTCGAGGGAATGTATCAAGACTTAACAGCAACTTTAGTCCGCATTGGCTTTTTGCCAAGCAAAAATCCCGAACACTGGATGATGAATATTAAAAAAATATTCAATCGCACTCTTTTAACTTCCGGAGAGTGCCACCTTTGGCGTGGAGTTTGCCGCCAGCTGAGATGGGCCTTGGAAAATACCGAAGAGTTACCACCTTGGTCTGGGACAAAAGAAACAACAACGAACGGTAAAACTGAGGGCGGCCCTTGGGGAGTAAACTCGTATGGCTGATCAACACTCCAGCCTGATAATGTGGATTTTAGGGGGAATTGTGGGCGTATTGCTCATTCTTTCTTTCAATAATGCGGCAATTGCGCCCTATTTTGGGGGAGCACTCTTGGTTTTTCTAGGCTATTTAGCGAGCGCATTATGGCGCAAGCAACGCAGCCTTAATCAAATTGAGTTTTCTTTAGAGCACTATCTAGTCGACACAAATTGCTTTTTAGCAGAAAAGTCTCTGGAAAATTCGTGGTCTACTAGTGAAACCGAACGCCTCCTTGCTGATTTAATCCACAGCGGCCCCCAAGATGCCCGCACATTAGCCCCTAGTTTGGAAAAACTCACCACCCGTCTAAAGAACTCCACCCAACAAAATAATCATAACCACTTGGCTTTCCTCGGCTGGGCTTGGGCTCTTCGCAGCCAAGTAAATGCCCGTGAAAATTTAGCAAAAAAAGGGCGGGCCCTTCCTAAAAAAATCTTTTGGCAACAGGCTGTTCGGGCTTATGAAAAGGCTATTTTACTGAACCCGACCGATTTCCGTCTGCGGGCGGAATATGCTCGTGCCTTGGAAACCCATGGGCAACTTTACCAAGATTTTGATAATGAAACTTACAAATCATATTTGCTGGCAGCGCAAGAAAATTACGAGACCGCACTCAAAGAGCATGATGATTTCCCCCCTGCTTGGCATGGCCAAGGCCGAGTTTGGGCTATTTTAGCTAACTTTGAAAAAGAAGAGGCTCCGGCTCGCCAAGAATGCTTATTTCGTGCTTTGAGTTGCTATGAGAAAGCCCGCTCAGCTGCTGGCAAAAAAATATTTTCTGTTGGCGATGGAGAGTTTTATAGAGAATTTGCCGCTCTGACCACTTCTTTGGCCGAGCTCACCGATGGAGCCGACGCCCTCCACTATGCCCACTATGGCGCACGCCTCTATCTCATGGCTTTAGATTCAACCGCAAATGAAAGCTCAGACCACACGCTAAAGGCAGCCCTCGCTCTTCACCAAGTGGCAATTTTGCGGGAAAAATTAGGGGAGGATACCGGTGATGCCTTCACTCAAGCCCTCACCTATTTTCGCCAAGTTATAGCGCAAGCCCCCTTAGACGCACTCAGTCGACGTAAGGCTGTCCAGTGTCTTTTAGCTCTTTTTCATCTCCCATCACAAACGGCTAAAGAAGAACTCCTCAGCGAGGCCGTCGAGCACGCTGCCCAACTGGCTCAAATTGCCCCTGTCGAAGAATCTTTTTCGGAATGGGCCAATGTGCTCAGTTTGTTGGCCGAAAGAGCCAGCATCGAAGAGGCTCCGACTTTGTGGAGTGAGACGGCTTTGCGCTACGGACAAGCAGCTTCTTTCAGCGACATTCTCGCCGAACGGGCCGCTGTTAACTGGCACAATTGGGGCTATGCCCTGGCCACAATGGCTGAGCTTGCGCCCTCTATTGAAAGGCGACGTAACCTTTGGCTTAAAGCTATCCAAAAATATGAAACAGCCGCACAATTTAATAATAACAATTTAATAACTCTACAAAATTGGGCCGACATTTTAGGCGAGCTTTCCAACCTTGAAGCCCAAGATGAACAAGAAAAAAGTTTTCTTGTTGCGGCAGAAGAAAAATATTTACAAGCAATTGAGCTCTACCCCCAAGCGGCCGGCCCCTGGCGACGTTGGAGCGGCCTTTTACGCACAAAAGCCAAGAAAGAGCCTAACCCCAACCGACGTAAAGAGCTGTGTCAATTGGCTTTGGATATGCTGGAAAAAGGTGTCGCCGCCAATGAAAATGACCCGATGACCTGGGTTCACTGGGGGAATTTACTTTCAGAGGAACTGTGCTGTGAGGGTTCAGAGGCAGAGCGAGCTTGGCTCTTGGCTCAAGCCATTGAGAAATACGAAAGAGCTCTGGTTCTAGAACCGAAAAACGATGAATTTTGGTGTCTTTTGGGGCGGGCGCGCTTAGAAGCGACCGAGTGTCCCTCCGATAAAGAAGACCCCAGCGGCATTCCGCCGCTGAAGCAAGCTTATTTAGCCGCTGAAAATTTCGAACGGGCCTGCCAGCTAAATGCCGATGATGACACCAATTGGGCCGAATGGGGGCGGGCTCTCTTTAAAATAGCCTTCCTCTTAGATAACGAGGCCAGCAGTCTGGCTGCCATTGTGCAAGCTGAAGAAAAATATCGCACGGCTCTGGCCTTGAACCCCTCTCAAGATAAGCACCACATCAGTTTGGGGCACATTCTCTACCAGTGGGGCTGGCACTTAGAAGAGCTGGACGACCGCCGTTTACAATTCCAAAAAGCATATAAATGCTGGGCCGAAGCCGGGCGTTTGGCTCCACACGAACCTAAAATTTGGCGAGACTGGGCACGGGTAACCGAGGCGCTGGCTTCATTAGACTTTGACCCCCAAACTTCGGCCTCTCGCCAAATAGAGGCTGAGGAAAAGTATTATCAAGCCGTTGCTTTGGAAACCCCCGGATTTTTTCGCCACTAAGTCGGCAGGGCCGACAGCCAACTCCGGCGTCGCTTCGCTCACTTTGAAAAGAACAAGCAACGTTTGTTTCCGGGTAGGAACTAAAAATCGGCAGGGCCGACAGCCAACTCCGGCGTCGCTTCGCTCACTTTGAAAAGAACAAGCAACGTTTGTTTCCGGGTAGGAACTAAAAGTCGGCAGGGCCGACAGCCAACTCCGGCGTCGCTTCGCTCACTTTGAAAAGAACAAGCAACGTTTGTTTCCGGGTAGGAACTAAAAATCGGCAGGGCCGACAGCCAACTCCGGCGTCGCTTCGCTCACTTTGAAAAGAACAA
>CAYJAF010000025.1:0-15525 GCA_964368195.1 uncultured Thermodesulfobacteriota bacterium | reverse complement strand
TCGGCAGGGCCGACAGCCAACTCCGGCGTCGCTTCGCTCACTTTGAAAAGAACAAGCAACGTTTGTTTCCGGGTAGGAACTAAAAGTCGGCATAATAATAACAAAAAAAAAGGTAACCATGAAAAAATTAGCAAGTATTTTGTTAATACTACTTTTTATGCTTGGAAGTTTAAGTGTTAGCGCATGTAGTAACGATGATTATGACGAAACCGGTCCATTTGCAGACGTAAAATGGCCTGACTCCTTGCTTGGTGATAATGACTAAAAACTTTTGATTTTAAAGCAAAATAATGGGCTATAGTCTTCTACTTTCGTTAAAAGACTATAGCCCATTTGCTATATTTCTCGCCAGCCTTTTGAAGCAAGGCAGAGGGGGGTTAACGACTAATTATCTCCAGGCCACCCATGTAGGGGCGCAAGGCTTCGGGAACGGTGACTGTGCCGTCTTCGTTTTGATAATTTTCCAAAATAGCCAATAAAGTGCGGCCAATGGCCAGGCCGGAGCCGTTTAAGGTGTGCAAAAATTCGGTTTTAGCTCCTTTTTTGGGGCGGTAACGAATTGAAGCCCGGCGTGCTTGAAAATCAGTGAAGCAAGAGCAGGAAGAAATTTCGCGGTAAACCCCGGGCCCGGGCAACCACACTTCCAGATCGTAAGTTTTAGCCGAAGAAAACCCCATGTCGCCGGTGGAAAGTAGCATTACTCGGTAAGGGAGATTCAGAAGTTGTAGCACTTCTTCGGCGTCAGCCGTCAACCGCTCCAAAGCTTCGGCGGAATCTTCCGGAGCGGTGAATTTCACTAGCTCGACTTTGTCGAACTGATGAACACGAATCATCCCGCGCGAATCGCGCCCGGCGGCCCCGGCTTCGGCCCGAAAACAAGGGGTATAAGCCGTGTAGCTAATGGGAAGGTCTTCAGCCTCAATGATTTCAGCCCGGTGGAGGTTCGTCACCGGCACTTCAGCCGTGGGGGCCAGCCAGTAGTCACTATTTTCAAGTTTGAAAGAGTCTTCGCTAAATTTGGGCAGTTGGCCTGTGCCGCGCATGGAATCGGAATTGATGATGGCCGGCGGCCAGATTTCCCGATAACCATGTTTATTTACGTGTAAATCCAGCATAAAATTCATCAAGGCCCTGGTCAAATGGGCTCCGGCCCCGGCCAAGACCACAAAGCGGCTCCCAGCAATTTTCCCGGCTCGATTAAAATCCATGAGGCCCAGGTCTTCGCCCAGTTCCCAGTGATTTTTGGGGGTGAAGCTGAATTGGCGTGGGGCGCCCCAACGGCGCATCTCTTTATTGCTCTCTTCATCAGCTCCGACGGGGACGTCACCAAGAGGAACATTGGGGAGGCTCAAAAGGAGGTTTTCCTCTGCCTCTTCGATTTTGCTGACCTCCGGGTCAATTTCCTTAATGCGAGCCGAAACCGATTTCATCTTGGCAATCAATTCGTCCGCCGGTTGTTTGGCTTTTTTCAAGGCCGTGATTTCATCGTTCACTTGATTGCGATGAGCTTTTAAAGTTTCGACCTCGGCCAAAAGAGAGCGTCTTTTTTCATCCAGCGTTTGGAAATCTGTTAAAATCTTCTTTCCTGCTTCTTCCGTCCAGTTACGGTTTGCCAGCATTTTTTCTATCAATTCAATATTTTCACGAACAAATTTAAGTTCTAACAACGGTTTTCCTCCCCCGCTAAATATTAAAAGGTCATAAACTTAGAAAGCGCATGTTCAAAAGCGTTTCCTTTGGAATAATTTTAAAGAGGCCAGGGCCCCAAACCTTCCCTGATAACTTCCGGCTCATCTTCAATTAAAGAGACAATGGTCGAAGGCTCCCCGGCCACAGGGCCACCATCAATAATAGCATCCACCTGATTTTTGAAAAGGTCGGCCAATTCCAGAGGGTCAACGGGAGGGTCTTGCCCCTCAAGAGAGGCAGAGGTGTTGATGATCGGCCGCCCCAAAGTTTTGACCAACTCTAAGGTGATTGGGTGGTTGGGCACCCTGATGCCGCATTCGTGGCGCTTGGTGAGCATCAGTTGCGGCACCAATTTCGTGCCGTTTAAAATAAAGGTGTAAGGCCCGGGCAAAAGCCTCCGCATGGTGCGGTAAGCAAAGTTCGAGACCTTGGCATATTCGGAAATATGGGTGAGATCGGCACAAATAAAACTAAAAGGGCTCTTGGGGTTACGCTGTTTCAGGCGATATATTTTCTCAATAGCCTTTTTATTGGTGAGGTCGCAACCTAGGCCGTATTGGGTATCGGTGGGATAGATAATAAGGCCACCATCGCGAAGGATCTGTACCGTGCGGTCTATGAGTCGACCTTGGGGGTTTTGGGGATTAATATTTATAATCATAATAGTTCCGTTCACTTACCTTGTCATTGGCAATTTGAATTTGCCCTTTAATCAAGCATCAATGGGCTGATTTTCGCATTACCACATCATAGTGAGAAAACTGCATGGAAAAGTAGCCGTGGCCTTGAGTTTGGGAGCGAATGGCCGTGGAATAGCCAAACAGCTCGCCCATGGGCGCTATCGCCGTGATGATTTTATAGCCGCTGTGGGCGGCAATGTCTTCAATGGTGCCCAAACGAGAGTTCATATCGCCAATAATTTCACCCATATATTCATCAGGGCTTGTAATTTCAAGGCGCATGAAGGGCTCCATCATGGCCGGCTCAGCATTGCCAATGGCCTCCCGCATGGCCTGACTCACAGCCATGCGCACCGCAACTTCACTGGTATCCCCTTCGCCAAAGGTCAAAGAGCGAAGCTCAACGGCCATATCTAATAAGGGATAGCCCAAAATAGGGCCGGAGTTTTCCCCTTCGGCCAAAGTGCTCAGGGCTGCGGCCAAGAGATTTTCAGGCAAAGCCGCGGCGGTCTCCGTGGCCAGGGCATTGTGAGCCCGATAGCCGTCCCCGCGGGGCAAAACCTTGATGCCCACTTTGGCGGTGACTTGATAGAGCACTCCGGCCAATTCCCGCTCAAAACGAACTTCGCTCTCGGCGTCTTTCGTCACGGTCTCACGGTAGACTACTTGCGGTTTCCCCACCCGCACAGCCAGAGAAAATTCCCGCTCCAGCCTCTGAGTCAGCACTTCCAAATGAAGTTCCCCCATGCCGGAAATGATTGTTTGACCGGTATCTTCATCAATACGAGCCCGAAAGGTTGGGTCTTCTTCGGCTAATTTATTAAGTGTATCCGTAAGCTTATCAATGTCGCCGGAATTTTCGGGCTCAAGGGCAATGCTGATGACAGGTTCTGCCGCCTCAATGGATTCCAAAAGCAAGGGCCGCTTGGGCGCACAAATGGTATCGCCGGTGACCGCCGAACGCAAACCAATAATGCCCACTAAATCCCCGGCTTTGGCCTCGGTGATGCGGTCACGTTTAGCGGCGTGAACTCGCAAAAGGCGGCTCACTTTGTCCTTTTGGCCGGTGCGAGGATTCAGAACTTCGTCACCTTCGGCCAGTTTACCGCTATAGAGGCGAATAAAACTCATTTTACGGCCCTGTTCCATCATCTGGATTTTGAAAACAAGGGCGGCCAAGGGCTCTGATTCACGCAAAAGAACTTCCACCGTCTCCCCTTCGGGGGTGGCCCCTTGGAAGCTCGGTAAATCGGTGGGGGATGGCAGAAAATCCACAATGCCATCTAAAAGAGGCTGAACACCTTTATTGCGCAAAGCCGCCCCGCAAAAGACGGGGGTAAGCTTTAAATCAATGGTTGCTTTGCGAATGGCTGAGCGCAAGGTGTCTTCGGCGATTTCTTGCCCCTCCAGGTAAGCCTCCATGATGTTATCGTCAGTTTCCGCTAAAGTTTCTAAAACTTGGGTGCGGGCGTCGGCCAAAACGTCGGACAATTCAGCCGGGATTTCCTTTTCCACCATCTCGACCCCGGAACTATCTTCTTCCCAAACGTAGAGCTTTTGTTTCAAAACATCTAAAACACCTTTGAAATCAGGCCCTTCTCCCCAAGGACGCATCAAAACCAAGGGCGTGGCCGAAAGCTTTTGCGGCAATTGCTCCATCACCCGGTCAAAATCAGCCCCCACTCGGTCAATTTTATTGACGAAAACAAGCTTGGGCACTCCATAGCGATCCCCTTGTCGCCAGACAGTTTCCGATTGCGGCTGAACTCCACCCACGGCGCAAAAAACTCCCACCGCACCATCGAGCACCCGAAGGCTTCGCTCCACTTCAATGGTGAAATCCACGTGTCCCGGAGTATCGATAAGATTGATGGTGGCGTTTTTCCAAACGCAAGTGGTAACCGCACTCATGATGGTTATGCCGCGGGCCTGCTCTTCGGGCATATAATCCATGGTGGCTTCGCCGTCGTGGACTTCGCCTATTTTGTGGGTACGCCCGGTATAATAGAGAATGCGCTCTGTTAACGTGGTTTTACCCGCATCAATATGGGCAATGATGCCGATGTTGCGCACTACCTTAGTTTTCTTTTCGCTGGCCATAATTATCCTTTAAGGACACATCTTGCCCGAATTGACAAGACGCCTTTTCATTATCAATTAGGTAAAATTTCGTTGCCAAAGAAGGCAGATAAAATCACTGGCTACCTGATTTTTTCAAGGCCGCCAAAACGCCTTTTTCCACCGCATTGGCGATTAAAGACGACAACTCCGCCGGGCTCAAAGCCAAAATATTGGAAGCGGCAAGAGGCTCTTGAGTATTTCTAACTGCTGAAAGTTTGGAAACTTTTGCCGCAGGTGAAACTTCGGGAGCCTTTCGCATGCCCGTATCCTCCTGAGCCTCAGAGGCAAGCAAAGACTTATTATTTAGAGTGGAAGTTTCGAGAAAATCCTCGGAATCCTCCTGAGAGGCGGTTAGATCCAGCTCCGGAGGTTCGGCGTCTTCCCAGGCAGCCAGAGGCGAAACCAACTTTGCGGTTTGGTCGAAATCGCAATCCAGTTCGCCTGCGGTCTCGTCTTCATCGGGCAAAATTTCAGCCTCCGGCAAAAGTTCTTCGGCCCCCGTCTGGGCTTTACCGACAATGGTATCCATCTGCTCGAAAATATCGTTAAACTCTTGGTCCAAGCGAGCTCGAACCTTGCGCCAATTATCTGCCATGAGGTTCAATCCATTATTTATGAAAACGGTAATTAATCAGCGTTTCCTTTAGATAGTATTGTCAAGAGATGAATTTTTGAGTTATATCAAGGAAGATGAGTTTTCAAGGAGTGTATAAACATACATGACCGAAAAAGAAAACGAATCTGACGATGAGAGAACCAAAAAGTCGCTCTTGGCAACACTATCTAGGGTAATTGAATAAACTCAAAGCCTTCCGGTTGAGTGAGGGTGAAGAGCTCATCCCCTAAAGGAAGGCCCAGACGAACTTCTTCGTAAGTCACCCTTAAGGATTGCTTTTTCACATCATTCCACTCCACCTCAACCGAGCTGGGGAAAGGCTCCATCTGGCCATTTAAATCCTCCCGAGCCACGTCTTTAATGGAGAGGTATTTGATGGACATTTTAGGATTATTAGCCTGGCCTAAAATGGCGGAAGTTACCTTCGCAGTGGCCGGGTTTTGGTCAAGGGGGCCTTCTACTTTTATGCGCCACTGGTTGGCGGTTCCCTCAGGCATGCCAACCGGCAAGACCGTGAGCTCAGTGGAGCCGCCGGTGGAACGGGCCGAAGCTTTAGCCGGTTGAGGAACAGAACCTGTCATCAGAACAATGAGCTGGTCAGGGCTGAGGCCAAGGGGAATGAAACGACCAAAATTGGCAGCCGTGGCCGGGCCGGTGGCGTATTGCTTGGCGCTATATAAAAGCCCGGTGAGAGTTTGCCCGTCGCTGACTAAACGGAAAGCCGGGCGCCCCATGGGATCTAAAGCTGTGAAGAGCATTCGCCCCGGCTTGGCCATTACCGCTTCGAATTTAAAGTGGCTGCGTTTGCCATCAAGAGTGTAGCTGGCCCCACCGCGGGCAGCCAAGGTCTGAAGACTTGCGCCCCGTTGATATAGCTCACTTGCCAAACGCAAAGCCGAGCCTGAAGGGTCAGCCCCTGCCTCGACCGTCTCTTTTGACGTGCTACTTAAGCCCGAACACGACGCAAACATCAGAACTGTAAGAATCCAAAGTAAGGATAACTTGTGGGTTTTGCGGATTTTAGTCAGTAAGGCGTTTGATTTTTTCATTTATCTGCTCCGGTTTGGCAAAGCCATGGTCTAAAGCGAGCTGGTAAGCCTCTATGGCTTCTTTATTACGGCCCAAAGTGGCCAGAACATCGCCTAGGTGATCATAGATTTCCGGGTCTTGAGCCGCAAGCTCTATCGCCCGCTCTAAAAGAGTCAAAGCCTTGTTTGTATTACCTAACTGGTAATGAACCCAAGCTAAGGTATCAATAATATAATTGCTGTTTGGCTTTAAGCGGTCAGCTTTTTCCGCCAAGACCAAAGCTTCTGTCAAGTTTTCTTGCTGCAAAGCCCAAGTGTAGGCCAAGTAATTTAAAGCATCGGCGTGTTCAGAGTTGATCTCTATGGCTGTCTTCATAGCTTCAATGGCTTTATCCACATCACCCATGCGATCTTCAAGGGCCCCCAGGCGAAAAAAGATTTCGGCTTCATTGGGGAAATCAGCAGCAGCTTGAACTAAAACCTTGCGGGCATCTTCCAATTGCTCCAAATCTTCTAAAATCAAAGCCAAAGCCACACGCAACTGCGGAGCCTCCGGCCGCACTTTCGCCGCCACCGAAAGGTTAGCCAGAGCATCGTTTAGTTGGTCATTTTTTGTATTAGCTTCAATGGTCGAGGCCAAAAGCAGTTGAGCATCGACGTAGAACTCGCTGCGCGGCGAAATCAGAGCTAAATGTCCGCGGGCTCGATCTTTATCTTTAGGGTCTTTGAGCTCCAATAGAATAGTGGCCAATAAATAACGGGCTCTATCGTTAGCCGGAGAGGCAGCAATAATGCCCCTAAGCTCAGCTAAAGCTTTTTCAATTTCGTTAAATTCCAAATAATATAAAGCTGTTTGAATTTCAACCGGATTGTCTCCCGGGGAGACGTCAGCCCCTATCGCTTGGCGCAAAAGTTTTTGAGCCTCGGTTTTTTGCCCCCTTTTGAGAAGAAGGCGAGCCAAACGCACTTTGGCCGGGGAGTATTCCGGTTGCGCTTCTAAAAGTTGCCGATATGTTTGCTCAGCTAATTTGCGCTGGTCGGTGTCTTCATAAAGCTGAGCTAGTGATTTCAAAGCCGGGGCAAAGGCAGCGTCTTTTCGTAACGCCGCTTTAAAGGCGGCAATTGCCTCTTTATTTTGTTTGTTCGAAACATAGTAGCTACCCAAGTAATAATGTGAAAGAGCACTCGGGTCAATGGTTACTAATTTTTTAAAGGTGCTTTCAGCTTTTTCAGGCTCACCGGCCTGTCGGTATAAAAGCCCCAGACGAGTCATGGCCTCATGATTTTTCGAATCTAGCTCCAGAGCTTTTTGAAAGCTTGAAATGGCCTCTTCTTCACGCTCTGACTCGGCGGCTACCCGACCAATGAACAGGTGAGCCTTGGGGTTTTCCGGCTCCATGACCACGGCTTCTTGGGCCAAGTTAAGAGCTTTATTCACCTCTCCGGTGCGAGCGTAAAGGCGAGCGGCTTCCAACTTTAAATAGTAAGATTGACTATCCAAGCGTGCCGCCGTCAGCATATTTTGGAGAGCAGCCTGATCTTTTTTCTTCATCTCCAAATAATTGGAGCGAATGAAATAGAAATAGCGCTCTCCTTCGGCTCCGCTTAGGCCCCAAGAGGGGTGAGCACAAGCCAACAAGCTAGTGGAAATTAGTAAAGCGAGCCAAAAAACTCGTCGTGATGAAGAAAGTAAATATTTTAAAATAATCATAATCAACTATTATAACCTGAAATTTAGTTCTTACGCAAGGTCTTTAGCTTCTTTTAATTCCGGCATTTCTTTGCGCAAGTAAACCAATAGTGTTTTTTTGAGCCGTTCTTCCAGCTGCCTAACCCTTTCGCGACTTATGCCGAACTCTTCTCCCACCTCTTGCAAAGTGACGGGAGATTCTGTTAACAGCCTTTTATTTAAGATAATTTTGTCGCGTTCGGAAATAGTCTCTTGAAAAATTTCCAGCTTATCCTGAAGCAATTGCCGAATTTGACTGGTGGCCAGAAGGCTTTCGGCCCCAGGAGCTTCCGAGGGCAAAAAACTGATTTGAGTCTGGTCACTATCGGGGCCTACGGGGGCATCTAGCGAAACTTCTCGCCCGGCCGAAAGCCGCAAATCCATTTCCTCTACTTCGTGGCTATGGACGCCCAAACGTTCGGCCAAGAGTTTGGGGCCGGGCTCCAGCCCCTCTTTGAGGATTTTATCTCGCTCTTTACGCAAGTTATAAAACAATTTACGTTGAGCTTGAGTTGTGCCCACCTTTACTAAACGCCAGTTATCCATAATATATTTCAAGATGTAAGCTTTGATCCAATAAGAGGCGTAATAAGAGAACTTCACCCCGCGCCCGGGGTCGAATTTTTTCAGGGCCTGCATTAGGCCGACATTACCCTCTTGAATAAGATCAAGCAGATTGTTGAGCCAATAGCTCTGAAATTCCATGGCTATTTTCACCACCAAACGGAGGTTGGCGGTGACTAGTTTTTGCGCCGCCTCAGGTGAGCCTGTTTCTTTATATTCGGCAACTAAAAGAGCTTCTTCTTCTCTGGTCAGGAGCTTAAATTGGCGCACTTCAGCCAAATAGGCCCGCAAAGGGTCGGTGCCGGGAGCTAAAGCCGGGGGAGGGCTTACGGGCCTTTCAACCGGCAGTCTTGCCTCAGGGCGCACAACCGGTGGAGAGCTGGCCGGCTTCAAGCTCGGAACCTGGCTCTGTTCTTTAGGAGACTCTGCTGAATCCACGAGCTCAGCAATAAGAGGCTCTTTCGGCGGGGCAGATGCTTTTGGAGCTTGGCCGCCTCCCGCTTTGTCTTTCGTTAATTTATCTTTTATTGGTTTCCGGGGCATATTATCCTACTTGGCTTGGCCAACAGGCCATATTAAATTTAATCATCTTAACATAAAAACTTGCCCCAAGAAAGCCTTGAGTTATTAACACCAAAGGCTATCATAAACGAGCAGTGCTTCAGCCACTTTAGCCCCTAAGATGTCGACCATATTCTCTTCTTTGGCCACATATTCTTGAAATGATTCATCTATAGTATCGGCCACCACCCGAAAATTTAACCACGGCACAGCCAATTCTTGTGCGACATAAGCAAACGCACCGGATTCCATATCACAAGCAAGGGAATTAAAATCCCTCCCTAAACGCAACTTTAAATCTTTCCCGCTGACAAAAGTGTCGCTGGTCAAAAGGCGGCCTGTTTTAAAACCTTGAGCCGCTAGAATCGACATGAGCTGGACAAGGTGGGGGTCGGTGCATTTTATGGTCAAATCGGTTACCAGCTTAGAATCGGGTGAGCGAAAATCCAAAAGGCCATATGGCGAAAAGAGCTCAGTTGTTTCATCTTTCATCTGCCAATCAGAGATGAGGCTGGCAGTCGAGGCAATGACGTCTCCGTCGCGCAAAGAAAGGCTCAAAGAGCCGCAAGTACCGGCCCCCACAATTAACTTCGGCAGCTCTCCTTCGGCCAGCAAAGTGGCAACTTTTGCCCCCACGGCAAAGGCGGCATTGATTTTCCCTAAGTTACTATGCAAAACCAGAACTTCAAAATTTTGCAATTTAAGGGCTTCAAGGTGCCGCTTAACGCCTTCATATTCTTGCTCAGTTGGTGAAAAAACTAAAATTTTTGACATATTTAATCCAAAGCTAACAGCGTTTTATTATTTTAGGAAAGGGGCCACTTTATAAAAAAAGCCCACTTATATATTTTGCATTATACTCGGAGTAAAGCTTTTTAGCAAACATACCTTGGGCCGACGCATCTGAATTTTTTTGTTACAATTGCCTTTTTCAAAATAAACGGCTGTAATTAAAGATGATTTTAAATTTAAAACCAAAGCCTAATCTAGCGCAAAGCGAAACCAAAAGAAGTTAAAATAAGGAAGGTTTTGGCGAAGCACCCTCAAGGCAAGTGGCGAAAATTCAGATGCATATCCCCTGACTTTTGACGTAAACTCCTTGCTAATTATTTTCAAAGGACATATAATATTTTATAGGCTTTCACAGCTGGAAGCGGCATAAATAGTAATAGCGTAAATGACAGGAAACGCTGATTAATTAGCGTTCCCTTGCGCAGTTGGCAAAATTGCCAACTTCGCCGCCGCCGAAATGAGAGGAAAACCCGATCGTTTTCCGTCCCGAAGGGCTCATGTGAGGCGGGCGTGCCTTGCTGATTTGTTCTGCAGGCAGAATAAATCAGCGTTTCCGATAGTTTTGCAAATGGAACCTTGGAAGGAAGGCCCATGCAGATTATTTTCATCTCACCTGAGGCCGTGCCCTTTTCTCGAGTTGGGGGATTGGGCGATGTGTCTTTCCACTTGCCCCAAGCCCTTGCTCGCTTAGGTCACCAGGTCACTGTGGTCGTGCCCAAACACCGAGGCTCCGAGCAGAAAGTGCCTTTGGTGGAAATCCCGGAATGGCGTTCGGAAATCAATTTGTCTCTTTCCCGGCGCGAGGCCATTTTTTACCGTGCCCAAACTAACGAGGCGCACGATTCCATTTTAGTGGGCTGTGATGAGCTCTTTGACCGCCCCGGAGTTTACGGCAATGAGTTCGGCGACTACGACGACAATGCCGAACGCTTCATCTTTTTCTCTCGGGCCGCCCTTTTAGCAGCCGCTAAAATAGCCCAACCCGAACAAGAAATTGTGCTCCATTGCCACGATTGGCCAACGGGCCTTGTCTTGATGGCCTTGAAAGCTTGGCGCGAAGCTTTTCCCTCTCTAAAAAATGCCGCCGGAGTTTATACTTACCACAACTTGGCCAATCAGGGGCTTTTTCTTCACTACGATTTCGCTCTGACAGGCCTAGATTGGAACCTCTTCACCTATAAGGGCTTGGAATTCCACGGCCAACTAAACCTCACCAAAGCAGGCTTATTGGCGGCCGATCTCATCAGCACCGTAAGCCGAAAATATGCCGAAGAATCCCTAACCCCCGCCTACGGCATGGGCCTAGACGGGCTTTTGCGGAGCCGCCAAAACGACATTGTTCCGGCTTTGCACGGCGTGGATTACGAAAAGTGGGATCCCGCCCGAGACCCCCACTTGGCCGCCAATTATACCTCAGACAATTTAAGCGGAAAAGAAAAATGTCGTCACCGCTTAGCTGAGCTTTTTGGCTTTGAGTGTGCTCATCAACCAACCGTTGCTATGGCTTGTCGTCTTTTATCTCGTAAAGGTTTGGATATTGTTGTCAAAGCGATGGAACATCTGATGGAAATGCCTATCAATTTAGCTATTATGGGCTTAGGTGAAGCTTACTATCAAGAATTTCTGGCTCAGGCAGCTACCCGTTGGCCTCATAAAATGGGCTATAAAGAAGCCAATGATCTGGCCTTGATGCACCAACTCTTGGCCGGAGCCGATATTTTTGTTGTTCCTTCCCGCTTTGAGCCTTGCGGGCTTGAGCAGCTTTACGCTTTAAAATACGGCGCAGTTCCGGTGGTTCGGGCTACCGGCGGCCTTGATGATACTATTTGTGACCAGCTCACCAACCCCCACGAAGGCACGGGCTACAAATTTACCGAATACAGCCCCGAAGCCTTTCTGGCGGCTTTAAGTAGCGCAGTTACTGATTTTAACCAAACTGAGCTTTGGTCGCAAATTATGCGCAGAGGTATGCGTGAAAACTTTTCTTGGGAGAACTCAGCACTTCATCACCAAAATATTTATAAACAAGCACTTGAAAATAAGCGCGGCTAATAGTAACCATTTTTAAACACCTAAAGAAACGCATATTTATTCTGCCAATAGAATAAACATGCAAGGAAACAAATATTTAATCAACGTTTCCTTAACTAATTTTTTTTACCTTTTGCAATTTGTCGGAGTTTAAAAATGTTTGACCCCCCGCAAAGTGAATTGGCCACGGCTCTAGCTAAGCTGATAAAAGTTTCAAACTCCAACGTTCAATATGAGTCAAAAGTAAACAGTGTTCTCAACATCGCCTGTTGGGAGCTGGATCTTGACCTGGCGGTTTTGCTCACCTTAAATCGTGACCAAGAACAACTCGTGCCCATGTGGCGGGCCGACACCGCCAGCCAAGCCCTAAGCCCCTTGCCGCTAGATGGCAATATGGTTAGCCGCTCTCTGGCCATGCGGCAAATCCTTTTGGCCGAAAAAGATGACTTAAACGGATTTTCCGCCGATTGGCAACAGCTCATCGCCTCATATAACAACTCTTTCCTCGCCGCTCCCTTAAGTGACGACAAAACAGTTTACGGTGCCTTAGTTTTATTGGGCAAAAACCCTTACCAAAGCACCCCGGCTCGCACTTTGTTTTTAGAAGCTGTTACCAATGAATTGACCATTGCCATTAAAAGCTTTCAATTGGCCACAGACACCCGTAAACGCTTGAGCGTTTTAAATGTTTTAAGCGACTTGGGACGCACTTTGTCCTCAACCATTGATGCTGAAAAAGTAATGGCCATGATTCCTCAAATTGCCACCGGCATTTTTTTAGCTGACGCTTGCACTTTGAACATTTTAGACGAATCCGGGCGTGAACTTCTGATGAGCTCGCAACACGGGCCGGTGCCTCCTTCGTGTAACTTTGAACGCTACCGCGGCTCCAAAGCTCCGCTGCCTCAATCAGTTTCCCAACCTCTTTCTCTAAAAACCAGCTTTAGTGGCTACCTCAAAGATCTACCCAAAGCCCCGGAACTTTCTGACTCTGAGATGGAATACACCATCATCACTTGTCCTTTGACTTTCCAAGGCCCTCATCAAGGCACGATTTCCCTGTTTAATAAATTGGCTGCCCATGATGCCGAAGGCATCAAAGCTCCACGCCTGTTTGACCGCGACGACCTGGAGCTTCTATTTTCCATGAACAACATTATCTCCGGTGTTTTGGAAAATGCCATCACCTTTCGGGAAGTGGCGGCTTTGGCTCAGACCAATGAGAAAATGGTGACCTACCTCTCTGCCCTTTACGACATCTCCAGTGCCATGATGACAACCGTCCGCTATGATGAATTGGTTTGGATCATCACCAGAGCGCTTACCGACCGTGAGGGGCTGGCCTTTGATCAGGTGTTGATATTCTTACTGCATGATTCAGAGACGGGGCCGCCCACTTTAAACAGCTCGGCTTTCTGGAGCTGCAAACAAAATACCGGCGGAGCTGTGGGCGAACAAAAACTTGCGGAAATCTTAAAATCTCCCCTCAGGGAAGAGGCGGCGTTGATGTTGAAAAGAGGCAGGGAAATGGGCCTGAAAATCCCGGTTTACCCGGAAAATAGCCGCATTTTTTCCCGAGTTATTTTAGAAAAAAAACCAATGTTGGGCTTTCGGCTTTTTAACAGCGAAAACGACGCTGACCTTCAAGATTTCGGCTTTAAAACTTATGCTGCGGTGCCTATGCTTGCTAAAAATCAAAAGGTGGGCGTCATTGCCGTTGACAGGTCTTTAAGCGAAGAGCCTTTGACGAAAGAGAGCTTGCGTGATTTGACCATGCTGGCTAACCAAGCTGGGTTAGCAATTGAAAGCGTTCGCCTCTACGATAGTCTCGCCCAAGCAAACCACACCCTTGCTCAAGTGCGCGGGCAGCTAATTGAAGCTGAAAAAGTTGCCGCCCAAGGGGAAATGGGGGCCCAACTGGCCCATGAAGTGCGCAACCCCCTTGTTTCCATCGGGGGTTTTACCCAGCGTTTATTGAAAAAAATGTCAGACGACGATCCCTTAAAGAAATATGCTCACGTCATCTGGGAAGAGGTGGAGCGGCTTAATAAAGTGCTCAATAATGTGTTGGATTTCTCCCGTAATGAAGCCGGGTTGGTATCTGATTTCCGCATGGAAGACCTCATGGCCGAAACCATTAGTTCCTTGCGCCACGAACTAACCTCGCAAAAAGTTCAAGTTGAAACAAAAGTGGAGCCGGGGCTACCTTGCGTGACCGCTGACAGCCACCAAGTGATGCATATTTTCCTCAACCTTTTTTATAATGCTGCCCAAGCTATGGCCCCTAAAGGCGGCAAGGTTTTTATCAAGATTTTCTTGGCCAACAGAGGCGATCAGGCTTATGTAACCACGTCTCTAACCGACACCGGCCCAGGCATTCCTCAAGATATTTTACCTTATATTTTCAACCCATTTTACACCTCTAAAGCCGATGGTTCCGGCCTTGGGCTCTCCATTGCCAAAAAAATTGCCGATCGCTACCACGGCTTTTTAACAGTTGAAAACCACCCGGAGTTCACCCCTGGATCAGGCGCTTCTTTTACTTTAATGTTGCCGGCAGCTCAAAGCGGCGGATTGCGGGCGTAATATATTGAAGATGGTGATATTTTTATGCTAGCCAGCCAGCCTTTAACAATTTTAGAAATTCGGGCCACCTCAACGGAAGCCTTAAACCTCTTTGAAAGCCAAGGGAAACTGGCGGAACTGGGCCCCAACTTGGCCGGGCTCCACTGGGAAGGCGATTTTGCTTTCATCTTTTTTACCGATAAACCGGGGCCACAGCCCAATTTATTTCTCACCCACCACCCGGAATTGGCCCTCGTCCAAACTCACCACCTAACTTACGGGCAATGGCAAGACGGGGCAGAAGCCGAACCCTTCACTATTGGCGATTTAACTGTTATCGCTCCCGGCCACTCTTTGGCCAAAAGCGTGGAGTCTTCCAAACTTCTCATCATTGACCCCGGTTTGGCCTTTGGCTTTGGTGGACACCCCACCACCCATTGCTGTTTGGAATTTTTAAACAGAATTTGCCAGCACCCAAGCGGAATCCCAAGCACTGCCCTTGACCTTGGCAGCGGCACGGGAGTTCTTTCTTTGGCCGCCGCCCGCTGGGGCATTGAGCAGACTTTAGGCATTGATTACAGCCACTTGGCTGTGGAGGCCGCCAACCACAATTTAGCTTTAAACAAATTGAGCGCAAAAGTCGAATTTCGGCGCGGCCCGGCGCAAGATTATGCCGCCTACCCGGCTGAAATCTTGCTGGCCAACCTCCATTTAGCTTTGCAATTGGAGCTTTTGAACTTGGGAGCCTTTGCCAACCGAAATTGGGCCATTATTTCCGGCTTGTTGCCCAGCGAAGGTGATGAGCTTTGGGCCGCTTTACAAAAAGATGGTTTTAAGATGGTGGATCAAGTTCGCACTGACCGTTGGATAACGATGATGTTGCGGCGAGAGATTTAAGGAAACGCTAGCGTTTCCGCACGTCAATCTAATTTATTATTTTTTGCCGCTCGCCTCTGGGGGTGCTTCTCCAAAAGCTTCCTTATTTTAATTCCTTCGGCTTCGCTTCACTTCGGCTAACGCCTCCGTTTCGCTCATTAGGCGGAATTAAAATTTCGGAATCTTTTGGAGAAGCGCCCCCTTCGGCTTCGCTCTCGTGGTAAACATCTAATATAACACAGCAAACATTGTTTGGCTTTGTACCGCAAGGGC
>CAYJAF010000024.1:0-35556 GCA_964368195.1 uncultured Thermodesulfobacteriota bacterium | reverse complement strand
ATATTGAGGCTGTAATTATTTAGCCCGTTCTATATATTCACCACTTCTGGTATCAATTTTTAAATTGTCACCTTCGTTAATAAAAAGAGGGACTTGAACGACTAAGCCAGTGGAAAGAGTGGCCGGTTTAGTGGCACCGGTGGCGGTGTCACCTTTAACCCCGGGGTCGCTTTGCGTAACTTTTAAGTTAACGGTAGTGGGTAAATCAAGACCAATGGGACGTCCTTGGTAGAGGTTAATCATCAAGCTCATGTTTTCAAGAAGATAAAAGCGGTTATCGCCCACTTGTTCTTCGGTCAAGTGGAGCTGTTCATAAGTGCCTTCGTCCATAAAGACATAGCCATCTTTGGGGTCATTATAGAGGTATTGCACATTTTTCTCTTCCAAATCGGGGCGTTCTAATTTTTCCCCAGAGCGGAAAGTTTCGTCCAAAACGCGCCCGCTAACTAAATTTTTTAATTTAGTGCGCACAAAGGCCCCACCTTTACCGGGTTTGACGTGCTGAAAGTCAACAATAATCCATGGCTCCCCTTTAAATTGAATTTTAAGGCCACGGCGAAAATCACTGGTTGAATACATATTCAAATCTCCTAAGTTTATGGTAAATCCTGGTTGGATTGTTGGTTATTATTCACGTCTGGTTCATCTGCTAGGCGGAAAACAATTTCGCCTTCACGCACCAAGCCCAATTTTTTGCGGGCTTCATCTTCAATATAGTCAGGATCGGTAGCAACTCTTTCCAGTTTGTGGCGTAAAAGACGATTTTCATCTTTCAATGCTTCTATTTCGGCCTCAAGTTTTGCTTTTTCGTGAGCCAGTTCTTCTTGTTTACCAAAGCCACCGGAAGTTATAATAAAGTATAAACCGCCTGAAGCCAAAATAATAAACAGAACCAAAGCCAAGCGACCGACGAGTGAAGTTAATAAATTTCTGAAGGTAGATTTTTCAGTTGTAACTTCACCTTCAACAGTTTGGTTCTTATTTTTTTGTGGTTCTACCATACTTAGTTGGCCTTGCCACTGACAGTGGATATTTTGCGAGCGGCAAAGACTACTCGATTAAAGTTATTTTCCCGTAAAGTATCCATAATTTGGACTACTTTTCCATAAGGGACATTTTCATCAGCTGAAACGACAATAATCACTTCAGCTCCGCGCGCTCCTGTGCGTTCAAGGTAGCGAGGTAAGTTTTTAATGGTAGTTGGCTGGTCTTCAAAGTAAAGATCTCCGCTGCTAGTGAGGCTAATTTCCAAGCGTTCAGTGGCCTCAACGCGCACTTTTGCCTCAGAGTTAATGCCTGGCAGGACTAACTTAAGCCCCGGCAAAACGGCAAATTGAGTGGTGACCATAAAAAACAGAACAAGTTGTAAAACCACATCTACTAAAGGAGTGAGGTTAATATCTGGTGATCTCTGTTTAAGTGATTTACGGAAATTCATAGATTAATCTTTAGAGCTTAGGCCGGAGCTTTGAGGTGTTTCGGTTAAAGCGAGAGTTTCCAAAAGGTCGGAAGATAAGTCTTCTAAATCGCGGGTAAGGTTGTCGGCTTTGCTTTGGAGCATTCGGTGAAAGACTAAAATCGGGATAGCTACACATAAGCCGGCGGCAGTGGTCAGAAGAGCTTCTGAAATTCCTCCGGCTAAAAGCCCGGGGTTGCCGACTCCTTCTACAGCAATGGAGTTAAAGGCATTAATCATGCCTGAGACTGTGCCTAAAAGGCCCAGAAGTGGTGAAATGGCCGCAACTAAGTGCAGTGCTCCTAAGTGGGTGGTTAAAAGGGCGGCTTCGCGTCGGCCGGCTTCTTCCATGGAATCTTTAAAGAGTGAGCGTGAGCGTCCGGCTAGTTTTAAGCCTAAGGAGACTAAACGAGCAGCCGATGATTTTCCATTTTGGCTGATGAGGGCGATTTCATCGTATTGTTTATTTTCAAGTAATTTGCCAACTGAGGTCAGGAAGGCTTTCGGGAGCACTTTGCCCCTTCTAAGGGCCCAAAATCGTTCTAAAGTTAGGCCCACACCAAATAGGCTACACAAGAGGATGGGATACATAACCCAGCCCCCGCGTTGTAATAAATCGCTTAGTAATTCCATAAAGTTCTCGCTATGTGTTAGATAGTTGACGCTGAAAAAAGCTACAACTATTTGAAATGTAAATTACACTTTTTAAGGAAACGCTGATTAATTAACGTTTCCTTAAATAAAATTTCCGGCGCTTGGGTTTCGGTCTTTTTACGAAGAAAAAAGCCGAAGTCCCACACCAGTAATAGTTTAAAAATTTTGGTTTAGGATTTTTCTTCTAATTCTTTTCTAGCCTTTAGAGCTTGAGCATTATTGGGTTCGATCTCTAGAATTTTTTGATAGGCCTCTATTGCTTTTTCATTTTGGCCAAGGCCGGCAAATGCTTTAGCTGCCTCAAACCAAGGTTTTGTTTCAGAGCCAGAGGCCGTGGCCATTTGCCAAAGGCTTTGGGCGGCTTCACTTTTGAGGTTTAATGTATTTTGTGCCCTGGCCAAAAGGCGAAAGCTTTCCGGGTTATTGGGAGCCAGTTTGGCAAATGCTTCAGCTGCTTTGAGGTAGTTTTGCCAATCTTTGGCGTTCTCATAGGTGTTAAGCATCAAAGTGCGGTAAACTTCTTTTGAAGGGTCAAGACGAAATAGCTCTAAAGCTTCTTGGAGCATTTCAGGGCGAGCTTTACTGCCTTGTTGCTGGTAAGCAAGAAGTAAATAGCCGTGGGCATCTGCGTCTTTGGGGTTAATGGCAGTGGCTTTTTTAAAAGCTTCAATGGCTTGGGGTAGCCGTTTTTGTTCATAGTGCATTACTCCCAAGTTATAGGCTAAAACGGCATCTTGGGGGTAGTCGGCCATCATTTTATTATATTGTTCAATTAATCCTTTTTTATCGTTAGTTTTTTCCATTAAATCAATGAGAATTAAACGTGAAGCTTTATCGTTTGGCATCATGTTGACTATTTCTTGATAGACTTTTTTGGCTTGTTTGATTTGCTTATCTTCCAAAAGAGCTTGAGCTAATTCTTGCCGATATGACATTTCCGTTGGAGAGTTCTCAACTAATAGTGCCAGTTGTGCTCGGTAAGCAGGTTGGTTTCCGCTGGCGGCAAAAGATCTAGCCAGGTTCAGACGGGCCACTCGATTTTGAGGCGTCAAGTTCAAAGCTTCTTCATAAGCTTTTTGGGCTTCGGTGTAGCGTTTGGCCTCTACTAAAAGGTTGGCTATCATTAAATAAGCATTTGTTTTGTCGCTTTTTTCGGTTAAAAGTTTAGCGAGCATCTGCCAAGCTTTCAATCTTTCATCAAAGGTGCCTGAACGGTCGTAAATTTTAGCAATTTCGCCCCAAATAGCGACACTTTGTTCAGGGGGGACTACATCTAATAGTTGCTTTAAAGCACCGACTTCTTTATTTATCTCTTCGGTTTCACGATAAATAATAATAAGTTGGCTTAAAATAGCGGCCTTTTGGTTATTTGGAACATCAGCTAAAGCCTCTTCATAAATTTGGGCGGCTTCCGGCCAACGCTTTAAAGTTTTATATATCTCTGCTAACTGCCAACGATATTCCCAAATGGCGGCCGCATCACCTAAGTCTATCAGAGCTTTTAAGGCTGTGATTTGTTTGTTTGAGTCGCCTGTTTGTTGATAAATAGCTAAAAGCTGTTGCCACAAATTGATTTTGGACCCCTGTTTAGCGATTTCCCCTTCTAAAAGCTCGGCGGCTTTTTCCGGTTTTTTGGCTGCTAACCAAGCTTGCACCAGTTTATCTTTAACTGCCTGATTGTCAGGCTCTAAAAGGGCGGCTTGGGCATATAGTTCAGCTTTTTCAACGAGGTCATGGGCTTTGTCGGCTTTGGCAGCAAAATCTAAAGCTGTGTAGCGTGAGGAAATGATAAATGTTGCCACAACTTCCGAGCTGTCGGCTGAGCCGTCTTTGATTTCCAAAACCCAGCTTTGGGCTTCTTTAGAGACATTTTGGTTTAGCTCTAAAGGAGTAGCAAAATTGCCATTAGTTACTTTATGAATATTAAAATCGTCGGCAACAAGGTGGAGGTCATAGTTAAGCCAGCGGCTACTATTTAGGGCCTCGATAGTGAACTGTTGGGTTGGGTGTATTTTTATGGTTTCCCCTGGTGAAAGGAGCACAGGCTTAGATTCCAAACGGAAGTCAAGGCCTTGTATTTCCAGTGGTTTAGGGAAAATTTGGCCCAAAGAGCGGGCCAGTGATTGGGGGGCGAGTAAATACCACGCTCCTAAACTTAAACCGATGAGTAATAGAGCCAAAATTGCTAATTGGCCGAAGGAAGCTCCGCTTTTATTTTTCTTAGTTTTTGCTGTCATAGGTGTATATTTTACTAATAATAAAGTTATGCCCTTATTTTAAGGAACGCTGATTCATTCTGTGGCAGAATAAATCACCGAAGGCGCAGCATGCCTCACATGAGCCCACACATAACGGAAAACCATGGGTTTTCATTTCATTAAAGGCTGCGGCAAGGTAGGCAATTTTGCCTATTTTTTAAGGAAGCGTTAATAAACATGAGTTTCCTTAAAAAATCAAAATAATATTATATCATAATTTTTTTATAACATTAAATAGTATTTTAAAAAACTTTCATTAGATAGTGCCGTTGTAAGCGACCTTTTGATTCTCTTGTTTTGACTCTTTTCTTTTATTTAGGCATAATAGTTAAAGAAACGCATGTTTATTGGCGTTTCCTTAAAGGTTGATAATTTACTGGGGTTTGAATTTTATGGGAAAAGTATATTTAAATAGCTTGGGTTGTGCTAAAAATTTAGTTGATAGTGAGCGTGTTTTAGCTTCATTGATGGATAATTTTGCTTTGGAACCGACCGTAGAGGCGGCTGAAGCTGATTTGTTGGTGCTTAACACTTGTGCTTTTTTACAAAGCGCTGTCTCAGAAGCATTAGAAGCGATAATGGATTTGGGGAGAGAGAAAAAACCGACGGCCAAATTGCTTGTTTTGGGTTGTTTGCCGTCCCGTTATCTTGGGGCGGAAGGAAGCGAATTGGCCAAGGGCCTTCCGGAAGTGGATATGTGGCTTCCCAACTTTAACTATTCTGAACTGGAAGGGCGGCTCAGCGCTTTGGGCTTTAGCAAAAGAGGAGAAGACTTTTCGGCTTTTGGTAACGATGGGCAGAGCTTGGGCCGTCGTCAGCAGGCGACTCCTTTTTTCCGAGCTTTTTTAAAAATTGCCGAAGGCTGTAATAATCATTGCACTTACTGTCTTATTCCTCGCTTGCGCGGGCCCTTAAAGAGCTATCGGCCGGAGGTGCTTTTGGCGGAAGCTGTCTCTTTGGTGGCCGGGGGAGTGAAAGAAATAACTTTAGTTGCCCAAGATTTAAGCGCTTACGGTAACGATAAAAACGAGTCTTTGGCTTTGCTTGGTCTTTTGCGGCAGTTAAATGAGCTTCCCCATTTGGAATGGATTCGTCTTTTATACCTTTACCCTGAAAATTTGACGGAAGATCTAGTCCGGAGCATAGCTGAGCTCCATAAGGTTGTTCCTTATTTGGATCTCCCTTTGCAACATTCTTCACCGCAAGTTTTAAAGAAAATGGGTCGACCGAAGACTTCTTCTTTGGCACTTATAAAAAATTTACGAAAGTGGTGGCCGAGTTTAGCTCTGCGCAGCACTTTAATTGTGGGCTTTCCCGGTGAAACTGAAGATGATTTTCAGCATTTACTAGATTTTGTCAATGAGGCGGCCTTAGACCATTTAGGTGTATTTAAGTTTAGTGCCGAACCTGAGGTTCCGGCCAGCAAGTTGCCGAACCCTGTGCCGCAACATATTAAAGAAAAGCGGCGGCGGAAAATCATGGCTACCCAGCGGAAAATATCTCTGGCCAATAACAAAAAGAGAGTCGGGCAAGTTTACCCTGTCTTGGTGGAGGGTTTGGATTCTGAAACCGGTTTTGTAGCCGTGGGCCGAGCCCCTTTTCAGGCTCCGGAAGTTGACGGAGTTATTTACTTTACGAAAGAGCAACCGGAGGCGGGGCAGATAGTCAGGGCTAAAATTGTCAAGGCTACGGCTTATGATTTGCTTGGCGAAATTGTGAGTTGAGGATGCGGCTATTAATTTGCGATTCTCTAAGGAAACGCAGATTAATTAGCGTTTCTCTAAACATTTTTCATCTTTCCTCTTTCCTCTAAACCATGGTCGACAGCGACAATAACAACATGGTTACTGAATGTTTAAATTTGTTGTAATAATGGTTGATTCGTGGGCTTGAATAGTATACATTGTAGTAGTTAAGTGGGAGGTTTTGTTGTCGGCCGATGTGAAAAAAGAAAAGCTCTTTCCGTGGCTTGACAAAGCCATGTTTAATATATCATATGAGGCTGAAATCTCACTGATTTTTTTGGCAGACTCCTGTTTGTCCGCCTCTTTTGAAGCCGGGTTAAGCTTGTGTTTTTATCCGGAAGAAATGGCGGAAGGGAGCCGAAAAAGCTCTTTGGCCGCTCGAAATTCTTGGTTTTTGGGGCGCTTGGCAGCGAAAGCGGCTGCGGCTCAGTATTTTGATGTTTTCCCGGCTGAGATAATGATTTTAAAGGGAGCCTCAGGGCAACCTCAGTTGATTAGACCGCAAAATAAGGCATCGTTTGAAATGCCAAAGGTATTGAGGGGGGGAGTTTATCTGTCTATCAGCCATACTAAAGGCGGGGCAGTGGCCGCTGTGGGAAGTAAACCCTTGGGGGTTGATTTAGAACGCTCAGATAGAATCATTAAAGAGAGTGTTCGGGCTTGGGCCTTCAGTGAAACTGAGTTGGCTTTAGTCGGTGCGCTGGGCGGGGAAAAGTATAGTGGCGAATTAGCCTTTTGGTGTGCGCGAGAAGCTGCGGCAAAGGCTTGGGGGCGTGGTTTGTTGAACCATTTGGCGCACGTTCGGGTTGTGGATTGTGCTAAAAGTCCGGAAAAGAGCGTGAAAGTTGCTTGGCTGGGAGAGCCTCCGGAAAAGCCTCTTGCGGTGCGTTTGCTGGATGTTGATGATTTTTTGGTGGCAATAGCCACTTGTTAATGGGTTTGGCCCAGCTTAAAGTTCTTGTTTGGTTTAGATAGAAGCTTTAAGTTAAGGAAATGCTGGTTAATTAACGTTTCCTTAGCAAAGTCGGCAAATTTGCCTACTTTGCCGCAAGCCTTAATGAGAGGAAAACCCATGGTTTTCTGTCCCGAAGGGCGCATGAAAGGCGTGCGTGCCTTGCTGATTTATTCTGTTAAAGAATAAATCAGCGTTTGCTTAAGTATTTTTGCAGTTAATAAAAATTATAAGGTAGAATAATTTATGAACCAAAATCAACAAAAATTGATTGAAGCTCTGCTTGATCCTAACCAACCAATATATTTAAAAAAAGACCAAACTATAGGCTCAGCTGAAGATAATAACTTGTTGGGCTATATCCCCCCGGTGCCGTTGGAGAGCTTTGGCTCTCCGGCTTTTAAAGCAGAGCATGGGGTGAAATATGCCTATGTGGGAGGGGCCATGGTGGGGGCAATTAGCTCTCGTCGCATGGTTAAAGCTTTGGCCGATGGTGGTGCCTTGGGTATTTTTGGGGCTTCTGGCTTGCCGCCTCTCCAAGTGGAAAAAGAGGTGGTGGCTTTAAATGAAGAGTTGGGCGGGAAGCCTTATGGTTCTTGCCTTATTAATACTCCCCATGACGCTTCTTGGGAAGAAAAAGTGGTGGAGATCTATTTAAATCACGGGGTGCGGCTTATTGAAGCCTCAGCTTTTATGCAGCTTACCCCCAGCTTAGTTCGTTATCGCTTAAGTGGAGCCAAACGCCTCCCCGATGGGACTATTGAAATTCCCAACAGTATAATGGCAAAAATTTCGCGGGTGGAATTGGCTCGTCGTTTCTTTTCGCCACCGCCGCCTAAAATGGTTCAAGCCGCTTTGCAAAAAGGTTGGATCACGGAAGCCGAAGCAGAATTGGCTCCCTTTGTTCCCATGGCGCAA
This sequence comes from uncultured Thermodesulfobacteriota bacterium, assembly GCA_964368195.1. Classification (GTDB taxonomy): domain Bacteria; phylum Desulfobacterota; class Desulfarculia; order Adiutricales; family Adiutricaceae; genus Adiutrix. Next base: position 27,573 of record CAYJAF010000024.1, on the reverse strand, counting down.
GATGTTACGGCCGAAGCCGACAGCGGTGGGCACACCGATTTCCGCCCGGCTTTAACTCTGTGGCCCTCCATTGTTTTGGCGGCTCAGGAAATGACAGCTGAACACGGTTTTGCTAACCCCTTGCGGGTGGGCATGGCCGGTGGCGTGGGCACTCCGTGGGCCCTTTTGGCAGCGCGAGAGGCTGGGGCTTCTTATGTTGTTACTGGTTCTGTTAATCAGTCGTGTGTGGAATCCGGTTTGGCTCCGGGGGCGCGAGCTCTCTTGGCTAAAGCCGGGACAACTGATATTATCTCCGGGCCGGCGGCTGATATGTTTGAGATGGGCGCAAAAGTTCAAGTGCTCAAATTCGGAACTCTTTATGCGATGAGAGCCCAAAAGCTGGCTGATGCTTACCGTCTTTACGGCTCTATGGATGAAATTCCGGCCGCTGAGCGGGAAGTTTTTGAAAAACAAATTTTTAAACAACCTTTGCCTGAAATTTGGGAGCAAACAAAAAGCTTTTTCTTAGAGCGGGACCCCGCCCAAGTTACGAAAGCCGAAGCAGAGCCTAAATATAAAATGGCCCTGGTTTTTAGGTGGTATTTGGGCCAAGCTTCGCGTTGGGCTATTGTGGGTGATGAGGATCGCCGCACCGATTGGCAGATTTTTTGCGGTTCGGCTATGGGTGCTTTTAACGAGTGGGCCAAGGGGAGCTGCTATGAAGCGCCAGAAAGCCGCCAAGTGATGGATTTGGCTATTAATTTACTCTATGGTGCTTCAGTTTTAATGCGGCAAAATCTGGCCATCACCATGGGGGCCTTGCCTTTTGCCGGTGTGCCTCGGGTTGCGCCGCGTCCTTTGGCGGAAATAGTTCCTTATCTTCGATAATAATTTTGGGTAACAATTTTTTAATTTTGAGTTTGTAAACTATAGGCACTTTTTGTTTTCCCCTTTACCTCTTTGGTAAAGGGGGCGAAAAAAGTTTTAGCTAACCTATTATTTTTGCAGACATAACCCTGTTTAGCTTACTGTTTTCAACAACAATCACTCATTAACGGTTAACTGTTTTACAATACAGAATAAAATATTATGGATGATAAACTGATGACGCAAAATAATGGCGTGCCAACTGATAAATTTCTCTTGGAACCCGTGGCCATAATCGGCCTCAGTTGCCTCTTTCCCGGGGCCGAAACTTTGGCGGCTTATTGGGCGGCTATTAAAAAAGGGCGTGATGCCATTGGCGACATCCCGGTTGATCATTGGTCTGTCGCTGATTATTACGACCCGAACCCCAAAGCTCAAGATAAAACTTATGGTCGGCGCGGAGGCTTTTTGGCTCCGGTGGATTTTGAACCGCTTAAATATGGTATTGTCCCCAACGATTTGGCGGCTATTGATACTACCCAGCTTCTTGGCTTAATCACCGCCGACAGAGCTTTAAACGATGCTGGGTATCCGGCAGAAAATGGATTCAACCACAGCCGCACAGCTGTTATTTTAGGGGTGACCGGAGCCCTTAAGATGGTGGTATCTTTGGGTTCGCGTCTGGCCCATCCGCAATTGCGCAAAGCTTTGGCTGACAGTGGAATTGACCCCGAAACAGCCCAAGATGTCTTAGCCCGCTTTGCCGCTGAATTCTCCCCTTGGCAAGAAAATTCTTTTCCAGGCCTTCTGGGGAACGTCACAGCCGGACGCATTGCAGGTCGTTTGAACCTTGGTGGAGCCAATATGGTGGTAGATGCCGCTTGCGCCAGTTCTTTGGGCGCCATTCGGCAAGCAATATTGGAGCTGAATTCCAGACAGGCTGATTTAGTGCTCACCGGCGGCATGGATACCTTTAGCGATCCCTTTATGTATACATGCTTTGCCAAGACTCCGGCCCTTTCTCCCACCGGTGAAGTTCGGGCTTATGACAAAGATGGTGATGGGACGATTTTAGGCGAAGGTTTAGGCGTTGTTGTTTTAAAACGCCTGGCTGATGCAAAAGCGGCCGGCGACCGCATTTATGCTGTCATTCGCTCTTTGGGTGCCGCCAGCGATGGTAAGGGTGCTGCTATTTTTGCTCCTAAAGCCGAGGGGCAAGTTAAGGCTATTAACAGTGCTTATGGCAACGTTGATTTTACTCCCGATAGCGTTGAGCTTCTAGAAGGCCACGGCACCGGCACTGCTGTTGGAGATGCTGTTGAAGTTGAAGCCTTGACTCAAGTTTTCAGCCAAGCAAATCGGGCAAAACAGGGCCAACCGTGGTGCGCTTTGGGCTCAGTTAAAAGCCAAATTGGCCACACTAAAGCGGCCGCCGGGGTTGCCGGGTTGATTAAAGCGGCTTTGGCCCTTTATTTTAAGGCGCTTCCACCAACTATTAAAGTGAAAGCCCCTCTCCCCAGTTTAGTTGCGCCTGAATCTCCGTTTTTTTTGGCCACCACTTTACGCCCGTGGTTGACAAGTGGGGAACTGCGTCGTGCCGGGGTTAGTGCCTTTGGTTTTGGGGGGAGTAACTTCCACTGCCTTTTGGAAGAGGCTGAAAGCACAAAAGCCTTCAGTGAAGCCCCGGTGGATTTTAAACTATTCGCTTTCAGTGCCGCTTCAAATTCCGAATTGGCCAGCCGTTTAAAAGCAGCCTCTTCATTGGCCCCGTCAATTGTTTCTAAAGAGAGCATCCAATCTTTTTCCGCCAGCGATAATTCTCGCTTGATCTTTTTAGCCGCAGATGATTTTTTTGCTACCATGGCTTTAGAGTTATCAGATGCTTTAGCAGATGTTTCGGTCGCAGGCACTGAAATTAAACCAGATCTACCAAATGTATTCTTTGGTCAAGGAACGATGACGCCCCCCCGGATCGGGCTTTTGGGAGTTTCACCGTCAGCTGTGCGTTCCGGTATGTTTTGCGCTTTAGCTCTGGATTGGCCGGAGATGTTGGCCGCTTTAAACGGAGCTTCCCAAAAGATAGCCTCTTTGCGCCCGGAATTGTCGCCATTATCCGCAATGCTTTATCCCCCTGATTTAGCATCAGCTTCCGCTTTAGCTCAGTGGGCCGATGACTTCCAAGATTCTGAAGTTCGTCAAATTGTAGCTGAAGCCTTTAACAGCGCCCTGGGGGAAATGCTTCGCAAATTTAAAGTAGAGCCGGCAGTAACTTTAGAGATTACTGATGCTTCTCAGCTCGTTTCGTCTTTAGCGGCCCGGCCTGAAATTGACTTCTGGGTAGAAGTTGGCTCGTCGATGGGCTTATCGTTTTTGGCTAAAGATAATGGCTATCAATGTTTGGTTTTGGACGAACAACCTAACAACCACCTGGCTTTTGCCTCTCTTTTAGGACGCTTGGCCGCAAGTGGAGTGCCGGTTGATTTCAGTGCTTGGCCGGTTTCTGAACTTTTAAGTCAAGAGCCTGAAAGGAAAGAAACTTTTAGCGTTAAAGTTACCGGGGCTAACCAAGTTACTAAAACACTTATTCCTCCTGTGCCCGCCAAAGTGCCTTCTGTTTCAGTAAATGTTTCTGCTGAGGCAAGTGCTCCTTCGCCAGCTCCGTCAGTGGCGCCTGCCCACGCTCCGTTACTGAATGCTTTGGCCAATATGACAAAAGAGTCAGCTCGCCTGCAAAAAGAATTTTTTGCCCAACAAACAGCCGCTCTGGAGCTAATTCAATCCGGTTTACACTTTTTTGGTTTGCCGTCTGAAAACTCAACGCCTTCGGTTTTGGCCAATATCCCGGAGTTAAAGGCACCGGCGACTGATGCGTCTGTTTCAGCTGAGCTCGTGGCCCCGGCTATTTTGCCTGCGGCCCCACAAGTGAAGACAGGGCCTCCCATAATCTTCAAAATCATTTCAGACGAAACAGGTTATCCCTTGGAGATGTTGACCCCGGAAATGGATTTGGAGGGAGACTTGGGCTTGGATTCCATTAAAAAAGTGGAAATCATGGCTCTTTTTAACGAAAAAGTCCCTGGCTTAAATCAATTGAACTCTATGGATCTGGTGGCGCAAGCTCAAACTTTAGGTGATTTAATTGCCGCAGAAAATTCTGTGGAAAATTTTACTCCCTTGGGAGCAGACCCCGGTTTAAATGGTTCGGAAGTTAGTGGTTTAGCAGTTGATTTTAGTGATGAGTTTGGAGATTTTTCCTCTGTTTTGGCCCCGCCGCAAAATTTAACCGGTGGTTTGGCTAAGCTTTCGACGAATGTCACCATGTCGGAAAGTGGCAACTCGTCGTTTCAACCTGAGCTCATAATTCAAGACAATAGTAGCGACGATCTTTGGGCTTCTCTTTGTGGTGTGGTCTGTGCCGAAACTGGTTATCCGCTGGAGACCCTTCGTCCGGAGTTGGGCTTAAGTGATGATTTAGGTCTGGATTCCATTAAAATGGTGGAAATAGCCAGTGCTTTGGCTGAAAAATTCCCCCAGGCGGAAATTATTGCGGCCGGTGATTTAAGCCAAGTGGAAACATTGGGCGATTTACTCAATATTTGGACAAAAGCCGTTAATGCAGCCCCACAAGCTACCACTCAGCTTGTTTTGCCTTCTGCTCCTGAGCAGCTCGATTTGTCTGTAATCGGTGAAACTCAAACTCCGACCTCTAAAGACGCTTCAACGGCGGAGTTGATCTTGGAGTTGGTTTCACGTGAAACAGGTTATCCGGCCGATATGTTGAATCTGGCCATGAGCCTTGAAGGTGATTTGGGTTTAGATTCCATTAAGAAAGTGGAGATCATGGCCACTTTGAGCGAACAGTTTCCACAGTTTGAATCTTTAGGTCAGGCCAGTGCTTTGGCTGATTTGGAAACCTTGGCCGATTTGGTTTCTTTAGTTGGTGCTGTTGAACCACCATCGCCACAGCCGCTTTCACCGTCTCCGTCACCATTGATTGCTCAACATTCCGAGCCAATTCAAAAGCCACTTGAGCCAATGAATGTTCGGTCAGAGCATCAAAGTGTTGATTCTGTTATTGATGTTCTTTTGGATGTGGTGGCCGCTGAAACAGGCTATCCAAAAGAGCTTTTGAATATGTCGGCCACGTTGGAAGGCGATTTGGGCTTGGATTCCATTAAAAGAGTGGAAATCATGGCTGCTTTAAGCGAGAAATTAGGCGATGAAGCCTTGAGTTCTGCCGCCCCTGAGCTCTTGAGTCATAGCCTCACTTTGGAGGACTTAAGTAAGCTCTTAGTGGAGATGGCCGGTGGAGCAAAGGGGAGCGGTGGTGCTGCCTACGCTTCTTTGGGGAGCCAATCTCAACAAAATGCGCCTGCGAATTTTAAAAGTGCTTCTGTGGAAAGTTTAAGTAGCGACAAGATGACCAGTAACCCGGTTGCAGCTTCAATCAAAACCACAGCTTCACCGCTTGCCGGGAGAACGAAACCTGCTATTCAACAGAGCGAAATTGATCAAGGCTTTGCGGCGACTAAAGAAGCTGAACCCGCTGATTTGAGTGAACCTCAAATGACCACAGCTGTCAGCACTTTTCGCATCAAAATGCAATCTGTCGCCGCACGGCCAACTGCTTCGCCAACAGTTGATTTATCCCCAAGGGCTGCTGTTGCTTTGCTCACTGAAAATAACCCACTTGCCACAGCTTTAGCCAATCATTTCAGCGCAAAAGGGTTGACGGTGGAGCAAATCCCCTTTGATCAAAGCGAAACTTTAGTTCAGCGCACTGATTGGGAGGCTTTGATCATAATTTGGCCCGGCGAAAGTTGTGATGCGTCTAAAGCTTTTGCGGCCTTTAAAGCTGTTCAAGGTGTGGGGCATATTTTTGAAGAGGCCTTGCGGGAAGGGAAATCTCCTCTTCTGATGGCCTTGAGCTTCATGGGTGGAAACTTTGGTATCTTTGGCACTTCAGCTCAATTGGGAGCCGGAGCTGGGGCCGTCAATGGACTATTGAAATCAGTAGCCAGGGAATGGCCTTTGGTGCGGGTGCGAACAGTTGATTTGCCCCTCGCAGCTTTAGGGTCTAAAGCAGATTTCTATTTGCCCAAAGTGCTAAACGCCACGACCCTGGGGACTCCGGTTGAGCTGGGTATTTCAGCTAGTGGGCGGGCTCAAAAACCCCATCTTGAGCCTTTTAAAATGCGCAATGTTCGCGTTAGGCATATTCGCGAAGGCCAGGCCATTTTAGTCACCGGTGGAGCTCGCGGGGTTACGGCGGCCGCTCTGTTGGAATTGGCCCATTATTGGCACCCACATTTACTCATCTTAGGGCGCACTCCGTTGCCTTCCAAAGAGCCTTCATGGCTGGCCTCCCTTAAAGATGAAGCTTCTATTAAACAAACTCTTTTTAAACGGGCCCAAAAAAATGGTGAGCAGCTTAGCCCGATTCAATTGGCTAAACAGTGCGCCCAAATTATGGCCGGACGGGAAGTGGCCAGCAATTTGGCCGCTTTGGAAAAAGCCGGGGCTAAAACTACTTACCTGGCTGGTGATTTTTTAGATAAAGATAATTTGCGGGCGGCCATCGAAAAATTGATTAGCCGCCATGGGCCAATTTACGGTTTTATCCATGGAGCCGGCGTCTTGGCCGATTCTTTACTCTTAGACAAAAAAGATGAATCTTTTCAGTCTGTTTTTAATACAAAAGTTCAAATGGCCCAAACTATTTTGGAAGTGTTAAAAGATGAACCCCTGAACTTATTGGCTTTCTTTTCTTCTTCCACTGCCCGCTTTGGTCGTAAAGGACAAAGTGATTATGGGGCCGCAAATGAGTTCTTAAACAAAATAGCTCAAAGTCATTTCCAAGGTTTAGAAGGCCCCAAAAGCATCTCAATTAACTGGGGCCCGTGGGAAGGCGGCATGGTTGATGAGGGTCTTAAACGTCTGTTTGCCAAAGAAGGCGTGGGAGTTATTCCCATGACCGAAGGTGCGCGCCTCTTTGCTAGCTTAGTGGCTAGCCCTAAAAGTGACCCCGTGGAGATTGTGGTCTTAGGGCCTGAGACTGACCTGACAACTCTTTGAGCTTTATAAAATGGGCAAATGAGGATTTTGTTTCCCCTTTGAGGTTTGGGCGATGTTTTTACCAAAGAACCTCTTTTTGAAGGACAAATTATGAGCGAACGGCAAAAAAATAAAAAACTCCCGAACCACCGGCTTATTGCGGTGGTGGGCTTGGGGCTCAGTCTGCCGGGTGCCAGCACAGAAGAGGAATTTTGGGCCAATATTTTGGAAGGCCGCCAGTTCTTGCAACAGGCAACCACACTTGACTGGGGAGCTGAACCGGAAAGCTTTTACAAGCCTGGGCCTCCTGCGGCGGTGGATAAAGCTTATAGCTTAAATGGCGGCTTTAATCAAGACCGCACAATCGATCCGCAAAACTTTAATTTACCACCCAATTTCGATGCTAAAAGTGCCGATGGTTCACTTGCTTTTTGGCTCAATGCCGGAAGGGCGGCCACCTCTGATTTAAAGTTGGATTTACTTGATCCGGAAAAAGTCGGGGTCATTGCCGGGCACGTGATCTTGCCTTCCACTGCTATGGCAGAGGCGGTGGTCAGCCTTTATACTAAAGAAGCAACCCGTAGCTGGAAAAATAAGCCCTTACTTGATCCCCCACCTAAAAACGCTTTTTGTTTAGCAGGATATTCAGCAAGGCTCTTGGCGGAAGCTTTAGGCTTCAAAGGGCCCGCTTTCACCTTAGATGCCGCCTGCGCCTCATCTCTTTACGCCATTCACCTGGCAGTAGAAGAGCTTTTGAGTGGACGATTGGATGCTGTTATAAGTGGCGGAGTCGCCAAAGCCGATGCTCTGTTTACTCAGCTTGGCTTTAGCCAGTTGCGAGCTCTTTCTCCTTCCGGGGCAATTAATCCTTTTGACCAAAGGGCCGATGGCCTTGTTGTTGGTGAAGGAGCGGTGGCCCTTGTTTTAAAGCGGCTGGATACCGCCTTGGCCCATGGCGATCGCATTCGGGCGCTCATTAGCGGGGTGGGGCTTTCTAACGACCAGACGGGTAATATTTTAGCTCCGCAAGCCGAAGGACAATTGCGGGCTATGAAATCAGCTTGGCACAAGTGCGAGCTGAAACCGTGGCAAGTGGATTTAATTGAGGCTCACGGCACAGGCACAATTTTAGGCGATAAAACAGAAGTGGGAGCCCTAAAGGAACTTTTGGTTGATCCGGAATTTCAACCTCAACCCCGCTCTTTCCCGGCCGTTATTGGCTCGGTTAAAAATAATATTGGTCATCTTTTATCTGCTGCCGGGGCCGCAAGTTTGGCAAAAGTGATTTTGGCCTTGGAACATAAAATTTTACCGCCCATGGCTGATTTCCAAAAAGAGGCTGAAGGGCTCGATTTAGCCCAAAGCCCGGCTCTCAAAGTTTTAACTAAGCCGGAACCCTGGCCGGAGCAAGAAGGCGGCTCCCCCAGAGTGGCTATGGTTAACGCTTTTGGTTTTGGTGGCGTTAATGCTCAAGTTATTGTGGAAGAGTTTCTGGTCGAAAAATATTCGGCTTCTTCTAGACCAAAGTCGGCAGAATCAAAAGTAGGGGCACGGAATCAACTTTCTCCGGTGCGCTTACTTGCGGCCCGTGCTCTTTCGGCCCCCTGGCCTGATTTCGCTTCTTTAGCCCAAAATTGGATGGATTCCGAAGGGCCTCCCATCATTTCAACTCGTCGCTTCGGCACTCTTAGGGCTACCGGTTTATTTTTCAATAATTTAGTTATGGAAGGGGCCTCTTTGCGTTTGGCCCCTAAAGATTTAGCCCACATTTTACCCCAGCAAGCTTTGGCTTTGAAAATAGCGGAAGAAGCTTTGAGCTCTGCCCATTTAAAAGCTGTTTTCGGCCATGATAAAATCATGCCTGAAAATGGAGAGCTCAGTGAGAATCTTGGGGTGGATAAAAAGCGGGTCGGGGTTTTTATGGGGGTTGATATTGACCCTCGCTCGGCTGATTACGCCTATCGTTGGTTGGCACCTCTGCGCACGGCTGAAGCTTTAGTGGCCAGAGGCCAGCTCAAACGTCGAGATATTCCGGAATTTGTGGCCGCTTTGCGCAAATTCAGTCACCCGCCTTTGGCCGCCAGCCGGGTGGTGGGTGCCTTAGGGAGCTTGGTGGCTAGTCGGGTTGCTCGTTATTTGGGCACAGGTGGCCCGGCCTACACTGTAACCGACGGCAAAACTTCCGGCTTGCGTGTTTTGAAAATAGCCATGGAAGCCATTAATCAGGGTGAAATCGACTTGGCTTTTGTCGGCTTGGTGGATACCATGGGGGATCCTAAAACGGCGGCGATGGAACCTCAATACCTCTGGGAAGAGGGGGCGGCCATGTTGATTTTGGCCTCGGAAGAAGCGGCGGCACTTCTGGGGCGGGCTGAGGCTCCTGAGCTTTCGGCTGAGGCTGAAACCGTGGGGCGCCTAAGCAGCCTCGGCGGGCTTTTTCCCTTAGTTAAAAATGCTTTTTTTATCAATCACCGTTTAGTTTCTCGAGGCTTAGGGGCCGGTGCCGCTTATTGGATCAAAAACAAATGTGACCCACCGCGCCGTTTAGAAGCTGCCGGTTTTGCCATCACTGAAAAAGGTGGTGAAGAGGTTTCGTCTCCTCCTTATTCCTATGAAGAATCGACTTGGTTTTTAGTTCGGGCTCGCCACCGCACAGATGCTTTAGAGCTTCTGCAGCGTCTGGAGATGATGGCTAAAGAAGCTCAGGAAGACCAACGTCTGGTGGATGTTTTAGGGGCTTTCCGAGCTGAAAAGCGGGCTTTAAAAGATTTGGGAGACCGCTTTTGGGCCGAATATGGCGAGCTGCCCGAGGCCCGCCCAACCTTGGCTATTTTAGCTAAAGGCTTTGATGATTTACATCAGCTTCTTGTCAAAGCACGGGCCCATTTGCGCGGTGAAACTCAAGTTCCGAACCCGGAACTCAAAGGCCGCATTATTTGGGGCATGGAAGGGGAGCGTCTTAAAGGGGAATTGGCTTGGGTCTTTCCTGGTTCAGGGAGCCATTACCAAGGCTTGGGACGACGCTTGGCCATGAATTTCCCCCATTTAATGGGTAAACTCGAAGACGGAGTAAGTCGCCTGGCAGACCAGTTTCAGAGCTCTGTCTTTTGGGGGCCACAACCCAAAGAAGCCACTCCTTTACAGGCGATTTTAGCCCAAGTTTCTTTTGGTCTTTTGGGGGCCCAAGTTCTTGAGCAATTTAAAGTGACCCCTGATGCTGTTTTGGGTTACTCTTTAGGTGAGACAACTTCCCTACTTGCCACCGGTGCGTGGACTGACCGGGAAAGCTTATATGGCGATCTCGTGGATTCCCCACTTTTTACGAAAGATTTGGCATCTAACTTTCGGGCAGCGAAAGAATATTTTAATATCCCAAAAAGTAAACACTTCCGCTGGGTTATGGGAGTTTTAGCCAAACCGGCTAATGAAATTTATTATGCTTTGTTAAAACTTCCCCAACCATATCGCGATCAAGTATTTCTATCCATAATAAACTCGCCAACCGAAGGCATTGTGGGTGGTGAAGAGGCGGCGGTGGATGCTCTGTCTCAAGCATTGGGAATTCCCTTTGTGCCCTTGGAGGGAGTGGCGGCTGTCCATAATCCTAGCGTGAGTTTAGTTCAAGCTGATTATGAGCGTTTTCACACCAGGGCCACGGTTCCGGCTCCCGGCGTGCGTTACTATTCCACCGCTTGGGCAAAAGCTTATACTCCCACCACAGAGCTAGCCGCAAAATCTTTGACAGAGCAGGCCTTACGTGGATTTAACTTTGTCCGTTTGATCAGGCAAGCCTATCAAGATGGTGTGCGTTTCTTTGTGGATATGGGCCCCGGTTCCAGCATGACCAGGCTTATCAATAATATTTTAGGCGATCGTCCTCATTTGGCCGCCTCTCTTTCCCCCAGTCCTCAAGAAGAGGGATGGGTTGGTTTGCACCGCTTATTGGTTGAGTTGTGGATGGCCGGTTACCCCTTAAAGATGTCGGTTTTATACCCCGATGCCAAAGAGGCCAACATGGTTCTGCCGGTGCCCATTGCTTTGGAGCCGCTGACTAATTTATGGCCGGAGCCTGAAGAGATATTGGAGAACTTGACAGCTGAGCCTCAGCCAAACCAAATGGAGGTTTCTGCTGTGCCGCCGGCTACATCTGCGCCTTTAGCTACCCCTTCTTCTTCAGTTCACGAAGCCGATTCTGCTCAGAGTAATTCTTCGGCTGAATTTAAAGCTTGGCTGGCCGAAACAACCGCCCAGCGGAAAGAAAATGAAGCCGCTCTCAAAGCCGATAGCCCTGCACCCCTGAATCGCTCTCAATGTCTTGAGTTTGCGGTGGGCCAAATAGGCAAAGTCTTTGGGGATCGTTTTGTGGAAGTGGATTCCTTTCCTTCTCGGGTGCGCTTGCCGGCAGAACCCTTGATGTTGGTCGATCGCGTTTTGGCTTTGGAGGGCAAAGCTTTGTCTCTAGGCCCGGGGCGCATTGTCACTGAGCACGATGTGCTCCCCAAAGCTTGGTATTTAGACCAAGGTCATATTCCGGTGGGCTTGGCCATTGAATCGGGCCAAGCTGACCTTATGCTGTCTGCTTGGGCTGGTATTGACTTTACCACCCGTGGTTTGGCTCTATATCGCCTTTTAGATGCTGAGGTCACTTTCCACCGGGAGCTTCCCAAAATCGGGGAGACAGCTCGCTATGATATTAAAATTTTGCGCTTTTTCAAATATGGTCAAACAAATCTCTTCCGTTTTGAGTTCCAAGGGACAGTAAATGGAGCTCCTTTGTTGACTATGAAAGGTGGTTGCGCCGGCTTTTTTACTCCGGCTGAATTGGCTGGCGGTCGGGGCTTACCCGGTGGTGGTTTGACTGACGAACCGTCTCCTGCTTTTGTGGCTCCTGAACTCAAAGACCTGCGGCAGTCTCCGGCTAGAAGCTTACCGGCCAGCCTTAGTGGCGAAGCTTTGGCTGCTCTGCGGGCAGGCGATCTCGTCCGCGGCTTAGGTCAAGACTTTACGCCTAATTTGAAAAAGCCGGTGCCGCTACCTGGTGGGCAAATGACTCTTCTGAGCCGGGTTACTAAAATGGAGCGCCACGGTGGTCGTTATGGAGCCGGTTTTATTAGGTCAGAGATGGATATTGACCCCAAAGCTTGGTTTTTAACCAGCCACTTTGTGGGCGATGAGGTTATGCCAGGAACATTGATGTATGAAAGCTGTCTTCACACTTTGCGAGTCTTTTTAATGGCCTCCGGCTGGGTTGGTGAAGAGGGCGAAGTCTCTTGGCAACCGGCTTTAGGACGATCGGCCACTTTGAAGTGCCGAGGTCAGGTGACCCCACAGACGAAAATGGCGGCTTACGAAATTCATGTGCGCCGTTTGGAATTCCAAGACGGCGAGCCCGTGGCCGAAGCTGAAGCCATTATGCTGGCCGATAACCGTCCGGTGGTGGAAGTGCGGGGCTTGAATTTGCGCTTGGCCGGGGCATCTTTAGAAATGCTGAAAAGCATTTGGCCTTTGCGTTCAAAGGTGGTGGCTGCTAAGCCAATTGCCAGAACCGCTGATAACTACTTTACTAAAGACAAGCTTCTAGCCTTTGCTCAAGGGGCTCCTTCAGAAGCTTTAGGGCCGCAATATGCTCGCTTTGATGAGGGCGATTTTGTCGCTCGTCTGCCTCGTCCGCCTTATGATTTTATAGATGAGGCAACTGTGACAGTGGGGTCGCGCTATAAGGTGGAGCCCGGTTCGATAGTGAAAGCTGTTTGGACGCCTCCGGCTGACAGTTGGCTTTTTCAATCGGCAGGTGGGGAGGCCCCCAGCTTACCTTATGCGGCTTTAAACGAAGTCGCTCTGCAGCCTTGCGGGTTTTTAGCCGCCTTTATGGGCTCTGCTCTGCCTTTTACCCACCCCATGCACTTCCGCAATTTAGGTGGAGAGGCTACGGTATTAGGCGCTATTTACGGAGGCGAACGGGTGGAGACCACCGCAAGCTTAATGCGCTCTAGCCGCATGGGTGATATGCTCATCCAACATTACCAGTTCAACTGCCGAGCTGAAGGGCGCGCTATCTATGAAGGCCAGACTCAATTTGGCTTCTTCAGTTCTGATTCTTTGGCTCGTCAAGCCGGTTTGGGTGGTTTGGATTTAGCGAAATGGCCAACACGCCCGGCTGATTTTGAAAGTTACCCCCAAGGGGAGCAATGGCCCAGCGGACTTTGGCCGATGGTTGAGCGCTTGGCCATAGATTTAAGTGGTGGCCCGCAAGCTTTGGGCACAGCTTTTGCCGCAACAGCTGTCGACCCTAAAGCGTGGTTCTTTGATGCCCATTTTTACCAAGACCCCGTTTGGCCCGGCTCTTTGGGCTTAGAGGCTTTCTTACAAGTGTTAAAAGTTATATGGAGCAAACGCTTTGGTGATGAACCGGCCAGGTGGGCTTCTCCGGCTGTTGGGCTTGCGCACAACTGGCTATATCGTGGGCAAATAACTCCGCAAAATAAAGAAATGTCTTTAAGCGTTGTGGTGAAAAAAGTAGATAACGTTAAGCGGACTTTAGAAGCCGATGGCTTACTTTTAGTTGATAATTTACCAATTTACCAAATGAACGGCTTTAGGCTTGGCTTGGCTCCTAAAGGAATGAGTGGCTTTGCTCAGCCCCAACGACGTGTTGTTGACAGTAAAAAAGGCCAAGCCCAACAACCGACAACTTCCGGCCGAGAAAAAGCTCGCAGTGAACATGTGACTACGCCGGAACAACTCTTGGCTTGGCGTCGTGAAAAAGGCTTAAGCCAAGGGCAATTGGCTCAGTTGATGGGCGTTACTCCTATTTACGTCAGTTTGATGGAGCGGGGGAAACGTAACATTAGTGCTTTGATGGCTGAAAAGCTAAGCTTGATTTTTTCTACTCCCGATGATGAGAGGCTCGATTCCAAAGTTTTAGCCAAAGGCACCTTAAAAACAAGGCGTGAAGAAAAGGCCGTGGCCGCTGAATTACTAACCCCGGAGCGTTTGCGTAACCTTCGTCAGGAAAAGGGCCTGAGCCAAAAAAAACTGGCTGATCAAGTGGGTGTTACTGCAACTTTAATCGGCCTCATTGAGCTGGATAAACGTGGTTTGAGTTTGGATTTGGCCAAAAAACTCTTGGCTGTTTTAGAGGGAAATTAAAATTATGAGGCGGGCTCGCGGCACCTTTTATGCCAGGCGGCGTGGGCTGTCGCCAATTACAATTATTTTTGTCTATATTTTTGCGCTTCTTTTGGTGGTTTGGCACCAGTCAAATCGCCTGGCAGCTTGGTTGGACGATTTTGCCATTAACCGTGAAGGCTTGGTCTCTGAGCTGGCTTTTACAGCATCGTCTTTTATAAGTCAAGAGATTTGGCCGCACGGCCCATTGCAACTCAACACTTTTGAAGATCGATTTTTAGCATTTTTTGGAGCGCAAACAAAATTTGGAGCCCCAAATCCAACGACCGAATTAGCAAGCGAGCAAACGAAAGAGGAGCGCAGCCCCTTTAGCGAATTGTCGCCCAAGCCCTCAGCTGATAATTTGCTTACTTCTGCCGAGGCTTCTTCGGCAAATCCATCTTCATCAGTTCCATCTTCATCAGCACCAGCCCTCAGCTCTGAACAAATGGTGAAAGCTGCCCTTGCGGCTTTTGATTTTTGGCATAGTTATTCTTTACGTTTATCAAATTTAAGTTCTGACATAACAACAGCTCCCCCCGTTTTAGAAAAAACAAAGCTGAACCCGTCCAAAGTTCTTTTGTTGGGGGATTCTATGATGTTGGAAGGGCTCGGGCCTCCGTTACAACAAATTTTAAAGAAAAACGACGGGCTCACTGTTGTGCGTGATGGTAGATATGGCACGGGTTTGGTGCGTTTGGAAGTCTTTGACTGGCTGAATTATTTTGACCAAATTTTAACCAAGCACCAGCCCGACTTAGTTATTCTCACTGTTGGAGCCAACGACACTCAAGACATGGTGCCGCCGGGACAAAGACGAGTGCGGGTGGCTTCGGAAAAATGGAATGAAATTTATAAAGAGCGCGTGAAAGATTTGCTTCAAAGGGCGGAGCAGAAGGGCGTACATGTTTTCTGGGTGGGCTTACCAATTATGGGGCGGCAACCTTATGGCGAGCGGGTGGTTAATATTAACCGCTTGACTGAGGAAGTTTGCCAAGCCGAAACCAATTGCCGTTTTTGGGATTCGTGGCTCTCGGTGGCTGATAGCGAGGGTAAATATAGCACTTTCCTCCCTGGCCCAAATGGTAAAACCCTGCGGGTGCGGGCAAAGGACGCCATTCACCTCACCGAAAGCGGCGGCCGCATCATGGCGGAAAAGTTTTTGGTAGATACTGTTGATTGGGCTGATTATGAGCAAAAAACCGAAGAAGTTACTGAAGATGCGAGCGAGCTTGAAAGTGGCAATAGTGAAGGCGGCGGCCAAGTAGTAGAAGATAAGCCGATAGCTCCTTCCGGCGGAGAAGGTGAGAGCACTACCGAGCTTGAGGGGGAGTTTTTAGAGCGGAGTTTTTACTCCGCCGTTCGGGGGAAAGAAGTGCCGTATTTTGTGGCGCAACCTTCCGCTGAAACAAATTCGTATCCGGTGGTATTTTTACTCCACGGGGCCTGGGATAGCGCAGCAGTTTGGGCCGAACGTCTTGGCCCGCAAAAACTATCTGCTTGGGCTGCCAAATATGGCCTCATCATAGTCATGCCTGACGGTGAACCATTTGGTTGGTATTTAGATGGCCCCGATAGTAAAATTGAAACTTACCTTATGTCAGAGCTCTATCCTCAAGTGATGGCCGCAGAACAGAGAGCTAATCCCAAGCAAGTGGGAATATTGGGTCTTTCCATGGGCGGCCACGGGGCCTTGACTTTGGCTTTGAAACATCCCGCCCAATTTCAAGCAGTTGGGGCTTTAAGTGCCGTGACCGATTTAGCTCTTCACGCCGGGAATCGTCACCCTGCTGATGATGATTTGAAGATAGAAAACGTTTTAGGTGAGCCGGGTGAGAAGGGGAGCCATTGGCGCAAATTCAGTGCTTACGGCATAACGGAGGCAAAGCCGGAACTTTGGGGGGGGCGTCCGCTTAGCTTAAGTGTGGGTCGGGCTGATAGTTTAACTCTAGCTGAAAACAGGTCTTATCACCAGCTTTTGCAATCTTTGGGTATTGAACATCAATACAGGGAAAGTGAAGGCGGGCACACTTGGGACTATTGGGCTCTTTGGTTGCCGCAACAACTGGAATTTCTTTCTGAGGAATTGCGAAATTATGACTAAAATTTTACTGACCGGTGGACAGGGCTTTTTAGGTGGGCGGGCTTTAGATTTTCTCGTTGAGGCCGGCTTTAAGGTGCGGGCTTTGGTGCGTCGCCCAGCCCCCACTTTAGCCGTTAAGGGAGCCGAAATTATCTTGGGTGATTTGAGTGATGCTGACCTTGTTCGGCGAGCCTGCCAAGGGGTAGATGGGGTGATTCACTGTGCGGCTAAGAGCGGAGTTTGGGGCTCTTTAGATAGCTATGTCGAGGCCAATACGCTCAATACCGCAAATCTTTTACTGACGGCTAAAGCCTGCGGAGTTCCTTGGTTTATCCATACCAGTACGCCCAGCGTGGTTCATACCAGCGCTCCTTTAGACGGCTTGGACGAGTTGACGGCTCCTTACGGACGCAATCCGGCCTTTGCTTACCCATATTCTAAAATGTTGGCTGAAAAGCTTGTGCTGGCCGCCGATATGCCCGGCTTCCGCACTGTGGCTTTGCGTCCTCACCTTATTTGGGGGCCGGGGGATCCCCACTTTTTGCCTCGTTTAGTGGCCCGGGCTCAGGCCGGACGCCTTTGGCTTGTGCGTTCTGATGCTTTGGTCGACGCTACTTATATTGATAATGCCGCCCACGCAATCATGGCGGCCACTTCCAAAATGCTCACCGGCGAAGGGGAGAGCATTGGCGGGCGGGCCTACTTTATTGCCCAAGGCGAACCAATGACAGCCTCCAGCCTCATCACTAAAATGCTTGCGGCCGTTTCCCCGTCCGGTCAAAAGCCGTTTAAGGTGAAAGGTCATTTACCGGCCGCATTGAGCCGTGTTCTGGCCTCCGGTTTGGAGCGCATTTGGAGTCTTTTGGCTTTGAAGAGTGAGCCGCCTCTTACTACTTTCGTGGTGGAAGAGCTCACTTTACCCCATTGGTTTAAGCTGGAAAGGGCCTGGCGAGAGCTTGGTTATGTGCCGCAAGTCTCTACAGCTGAAGGCCTTGAGCGGTTGAAGGCGAGCACGAAAGTGACTCCAAGGCGGAAGAAAAAGCGAGATAAGAAGTGATTCCCCTGGAAGTAAAGAAACGCTGATTGATTAGTCGCCGCTGAAAAATGTAATAACAGCTAGCAATAATTGATGAAACAGCGAAAAATAATGTGAAAAATATGCAAGGTAATTACGTCCTTTTTAGCGAAACCCGGTATATTTTTCCTTTCGAAAATGCCATAGCGGCGGCTAAGGCGCCTGCCGCCTGGCAGGTGCCCCCGAGGCGAAGCGCAAGCCGGAATTCACTTCCGGCGGCCTTTTGCGAATGCAAAAGGGGTGCGAAAGCCGGCGTGCCTCGCTGAAAAACGACTGAAAAGGAGTTTTTCAGCATCGACTGATTAGTGTTCCCCCAAGTCAAGTCCAATTTGTTATGTTATGTCTATATGCTTTGGCTGGGGAAAGTAAATTTAGATGCGGAGGCTCTGAAGTTCAAAGTCCGTATGTTTCACGTGAAACATACGGACTTCACTTTTGGAGCTGTGTGGTTGTGAACTTTAAGGGAATGCTGATTGATTAACGTTTCCTTAACTCATTGCGGCAAAGAGTGATTATAACTTTCAATTTCGGCAGCTGATTTCGTTCCGAAATCTTGCTTTAACCATTTCAGTAAGCCCCAAGCCATGATGCTGAAAATAGCTAAAAACGGTGTGCCCACCAGAAGGGATACCGTTTTTAAGGTGTCGAGTGGGGCTTTAATATAAACCATTATGAGGGGCATTAAAGTTAACACCACGCACCAAAAGAGGCGGAAAGTGGTGGAGGGGTTGTCGTTTATATCTAGCTTTTTGGTGGTGGCCGATGCAATTGAAAAAGAGAAGCCGTCCATGGTGGTAGCCATAAAGAGAATGCTGGATAGCACATAGACAAAAACGCAAATTAAAGGCAAAGGGAGAGAATTCAAAAGCAACCAAATGAGCCCCGGGCCATTATTGGCTTTGATATAGCTGACTCCATCGATGGCTCCGCTTAGCTGGGCATCTAAAGAGTAACCACCTAAAATGCCTAAAAAGAAAGCGCAACCGAGGGTGCCACCGAACATGGTTATCAAAAGGACGTCTTTCAATCTTTGTCCCTTAGATATGCGGGTGATGAAGAGAACCATTGGCGGAGTATAGGCCAGCCAGTAAGACCAGTAGAAGATAGTCCAAGCTTGGGGGAATCCGCCTTCGCCAATGGGATCCATCCAGGTATTTAAAACGATGAAGTTTTGGAAGTAGCGGCCTAAGGAACTGGTGAGGTTTGAGACAATAAAAGAGCTGGGCCCGGAGATAAAAATAAAGGTGATGAAGGCCAAAGCCAGCCAGATGTTGGCTGAGCTCAAACGCCCCAAGCCCTTTTCAATGCCAATGGCTGAGCTCACAATAAAGACCAGGGCAATGGCGGAAACGACTGCTATGTCAATGGAGAGGCTGGCTTCTAAGCCGGTGAGCACCACAATGGCGTTGGAAATCACAGGTAACGCTAAGCCCAAGGTGATGGTTACGGCTCCGATTGTGACAATAATAGTTAAAAAATCGATGACTTTTCTGATGGGGTTGCTTATTATGTTTGGGCCCAAAGCCGCTTGGCAGACGGCACTCAAGCGCAGTTGGGCATCTTTGCGGACGTAAAATAAATAGCAGAGAGGTAAAGAGGCTAGGGCGTAAAAACCCCAGGAAACCAGGCCGTAATGGTTTATGTTAATGGTGAGAGCCCATTCGGCGGCGTGTTGTGATTGTGGGGGCTGGGCAAAAGACGGTGGCCCGGTGTAGTAATAGAGCACTTCCAAAAAACCCCAGTAAAGGGTGGCAGCCCCCAATCCGGCACTGGCCATCATGGCAAAATATTGAAAGCGGCTGAATTTGGTTTTTTGGCTTCCCAGTTTAATGTTGCCATATTTGGAAAGGGAGATGGCTAAATTAAGGCCCACGGCAATTAGTCCGAGCCAAAGATAGATTGAGCCAAAACTTTCGATGATTAGCTGAAATATACTATTGGAAATTTCTGTCGATTGGGTAGGGAAAACAGTGAGGAGAAAGCAGATTAAGACAATTGTCGAGACACTGATAATAGTTAAGGGCAAATCAATATTAGAAAGCTTACTTTGAGGTGCGTTATTTTGGGAAGTATTATTTTGCATTGGCCTCTCCTTTTGGGGTCGGCTGTTAGTGAAACTTTTAACGAAAAAAATTTAAATTGATATGTAAAAATGCAAATTAATGTGAGCCTCCCATGAACAATCACTTTGTTCATGGGAGACACTGTTTAGGTGTTAGCTTTTATTAGTGACTTCATTTGTCGGTTGACCCCAAATTTTGAACATGTCTTTACCCAAAGACCAAAAGATGAGGAAAGAGATACAAATCGTCGGCACAGATGAAAGCATGGCCGCATTTTTGACCGTTTGGAGCCCGCCTAAAAATAAGAGCGAGAGGGCCAAAGCGGATAAGATAAGTGACCAGAAAATTTTAGAAGCTTTGGAAGGCTCGTCGTCCGGGCCCATATTGTTGGTGCCGGCCATGGCGCCAACATAGGCAGCACTCTGAACCACGCCCCAAGTTGCCAAGTAGCAATAAATTAACAAGACCACTAAGATAATCTCAGCCATGGGCAACTGAGCCCAAATGGCCACGGTAGCCACGTAAGGGCTTTGAGCCAAGAGGTCTTCGATGGGCAGAGCTCCCTTGATGAATAAATCCATGGAGTAGTTACCGAAGATCCAGTAAAACACCGAGCAGATGAATGCGCTGGCGATCAAGATGCCGAAAACGGATTCACGAATGGTGCGGCCGCGGCAAATTTTAGCGTAATACATACCGGTGGCAATGGAAGTGGCAAAGAACCAGGCGAAGTAGAAAATGGTCCAGTTCGGTGAGAATGCTGTGCCGTCCACGGCACTGGTATAGGTGCTCATGGCGATGAAGTTTTGGGCTTGGGTGCCTAAGCTTTCAAGGGCGTTATTGAAGATGAAGCTGGTGGGGCCACAAATCAAAACATAAGCAAAACAACCAATAAGTAGCCAAAAACGCAAAGTCGTGATGAACTTCATACCTTTGTGAAGGCCGGTATAAACGCTTATGCCAAAGAGGATAGACCATGAAATGAGAAGCCCGGCATCGAGAGCTAAAGTGTGTTCCACACCAAAGATCTGCGAGATCAAAGCCGCCACCATGGGTGTGCTGAGACCTAAAGACACGCCACCATGAAGGGTCATGTTGGGCATGATGTAGATGATGTCGATGATTTTGCCAATGGGGCCGTAGGCGCGCTCTTCACCTAAAACAGTAACGCAAGCATCACTCACGCGCACGCTGCGAGTGGGTTTGCGCACAAAGAGGTAAAAACCAAAGAAAACGGCAAAAAGAGCGTAAGGCCCAAAAGCCATGGCACCCCAGTGGAAGGGGCCGTAAGCTGAAGCCCAAGTGTAGGCTTCTTGGGAGTAAGCCTCAGCTCCGAAGGGTGGAGTTTGTAAGTAGTAAATATACTCCGTTGCCGAAAGAGAAATAATACTACAAGAGCAGGCCCCGGCCAAAAGCATACCCCACCAGGCGGTGGTGCTCATTTGGATGCCTTCGCCTAAACGCTTTTTGCCCAGAGGCCCTAAGGCAAACCAAAGAGCCGCTAAAGTGCATGATATAGTTAGCAAAAGAACAAACCAGCCAAAGGAGCCGGTCACGATGCTGAAAACATCAAGCAAAAAGCTATTGGCCACTTCCGGAGAGGTGACAATGAAAATACAAAAAGCAACTAAAATCAGGGTAACCGGAATGGTCACTCCCCAATCGATACTCGTTGGGTTGGACTGATAGCCTTTAGCTTGGCTAGTGTCTGTAGTTTTTTCCATAAATATTCATCCTTCGCTGGGCCAAGAAAAACAAAACGGCCCTTTTCAGTTAGAATCCCTGTTCATGTAGCCAATGCTGGGAAGTGGGCTTATTTCCCCGGCAGAGTTTGCTATAAATGGAAGCTTGAGACCTCTTGGGTCATTGCCTTTGAGGTCTCAAGGTTGTTTTTGGGAAACGCTAATAAGTGTGCGTTTCCTTTGTTTCCTTAGGAATTCTTTTTGATGTAGTTTTGTAAATCGCGTTCAACATCGGGGCTGAGGAAAGTCTCGGGGGCAGCGGCCACCATTTCTTTCCATTTTTTGTTGGCGGCACGCACGATGTCTACGCTTCCTTCACCTTCCCATTGCTCGTAAGTATCCCAATTGGAGATGGAGGGATACCACAGTTTGCGGCATCTTTTCAAGGTGAGTTTTTGGGTCATGTAGTTGCCTTGAGGCCCAATTTCTTGAATGGCTTTGCGGGCCAATTCATCTTCGGTGGCGTCGGCCTCCACGCCTTCTCTGATGCGGCGAGTCCGTTCAATAACTTCCAAGTCGAGAATGATTTTCTCAAAGTTGGTGGTCATGATAGATTCGGTGATGCCCAAGATTTCATAATACAAGTTAGTGCCACCCAAAGTGGCCATGAGCACGTTTTGCATGGTTTCAGCACCGGCTTGGTAATCAACTTGTTTAGATTCCGTAATGCCGCACATAACCCGGCGGGGAATGTTATAGAAATCTTCCATCATTTGTAAGTTAAGCACGGAAACCATTTTTTCCATGGGGGAACCGGCATTGTAAAGAGCTTTTCTCATGTCGGCAACGGTGGAAGAGATGCCGCAAAGGCAAGGAGCACCTTCACGCACCATCTGGGCAAAAACCATGCCGCCGATGCTTTCCACGTTACACAAAAGAGCAACGCCATAAGCAGACAAAGGCGCAGTTAAACCGCCCATGGCCGCCGGAGTCCAGCTCATGGCTTGGCCGCGGGTGATGTATTCAATGGCGTTATCCAAAGTTTTTTCATCGTAACCCAAAGGAGAAAGGGGGCTGCCGCTGAAATAGGTGACAATGTTTTCGTCTAAGAATTTTTTCCCGCCGAAAGCAATTTCCAACATATCTAAAGTTTGGGCGGCGCCTTCAACACTGGTTAAGAAACCGGTGTGAGGTTTGTTGGTGTTTTTCAAAGTTTGATAGGTCAATTGCAAGGGCAATTGTTCCAAAGGCACGTCGCCAACGTCAATGGAACAGCCGGTGACGTCAACAACATTGCTGGCTTGCAAGATTTTTTGATAGGTGGCGTAATCTTCCAAAGTGCCGATGCGGCGGCCTTTGTCCATATCTTCCATGTAAACACAACCCAAGTTGGGGCCGACAACTTGGTTGTCGCCGCCAATGGTCACGGCATTGTCGCCGCGGCCCAGCCAGCGCCAAGAGCTCGGCACGGTTTTCAAGGCTTTTTCCACAACTGCCCGCGGGTAGCGAACGTTGTAGCCATCGACGATACAGCCACCTTTTTTCAAATATTCAATAGCTTTATCAGAAAGCATGGTCAAGCCGGTTTCTTCGAGAATTCTCAAAGTGCTCTCATGCATTTGAGCCATTTCATTTTCAGACATCATGCGGATTCGGTTCATTTTACCCATTGTTGTTAATCCTTTCGCAATAAGTGTTGTTAAACAGAGTGTTTTATAGCCCAAAGGGCTATTTTTCGTAAATAAAGCGCAAAAATACACTAAGAAGGTCGCAGATTACCTTCCAAAAATGAGCTTGCAACAAAATATTTCCCAATATAATAGCTTTTGAAAGAATAATGTAAATTTTACTTACTAAAGGGAATGCCGGTTAATTCTGCTTGCCAGAATAATCAGCAAAGCCCGCTGCCTTCCATGAGCCCTTCAGGACGGAAAAACATGGTTTTTCCTCTCATTTCGGCTGCGACAAAGTAAGCATTTTGCCTACTTTACAAGGAAACGCTAGTTCATCGGCGTTTCCAAAATAATAAGCCAAAATAAACAACAACAGAGTTACGAATCCTAGCCATAGCAATAAAAATGCCTTGCCGGAAACGCTGCTTGTTACTTTCAAATGAAAGCTATTATGAAATACAAAACAAATGTAATATTTTTAAATCTAGCCGTAGCGTTTTTATATTTAGCAACCTCCGTGCCAGTAGCCAGTGAAATGGGTGCTTTGAGTTGAAAAAAGTGGAGGTTACAATTAAAAAAATAAATTGAATTTTTCTGCTCTATTGAAGCTTCTTCATAATTATTCTTTTATATTAAATATTTGCTTTGCGCTTGCCTTGGGGTAATGGCCGGGTGGCTAAAGAGCTCGTAAAAGATCATTGCTGCTTTTGGCAGGGCGAATGTTAGTTGCGTTTACTTGAATTTGCCAAATTTTATTTTTTAGAGGGAGATTTGAGGGTTTGGGATGGAAATATGTCAGAAAAAAAGTACAAAAATGTAATTTATAATGACAGTTTTTAGTATTTATGCTATATTGCTATAATAATATTGTCAGAAAAAAATTACAAAATCATTTTGCCTCATTAGAGAGATCGTAAAAATATGAACTTGAATTTGATAAAGCTTTTAGAAAATTGTGGTTATTTTGTTCATATAACAAATAAGGAAGGAGTTTGGATTTACGCCACAGATAATCACTTCCTACACACTGAGCTCTCAGATGAAATGAAGCGCCTCACCGGGAGCGAAGGCGCACTCACTTCGCAATTGGCCGTGGGTCGCAAAATCACCGATTGCTATAAAGATGACGATGAGCTATTAGTAGTTTCGCGAGCTCTTAAGGGAATGCCCACTCGCAATTTTATTCAGGTGGTGCAAATTAAAGGTGAGGGTGAATATCGCTTGATGATGGATTGCTTGCCCATAACCGATGAAGATGGCAATATTGAAGGGGCTATAGTTTTTGGTAAAGATTACGATGAAGTAGACACGGCTGTAGAGCGTTTCAAACAAAAAGTCGGCGATCGAATTTTATTTGATAAAAATAATTTTTCCACCCGTCGGCGGCTATATGATTTTTCCAGTTTGATTTGCACTTCAAGTGAGATGAAAAGTTTAATTGGGCAGGCTAAAAAAGCGGCGCGCGCCCAAGCCCCGATAATTTTAATTGGCCAAACTGGAACGGGGAAAGAGCTGTTTGCTCAAAGCATTCATAAGTTCAGCGATCGCTTTTATGCTCCTTTTGTGGCGGTCAACTGTTCGGCCATTCCGGGGAATCTCTTTGAAGCTGAGCTCTTCGGCACAGCTAAAGGTGCTTTCACCGGGGCGGTGGAGCGGGCCGGATTTTTCGAAAAAGCTCACGGGGGCACTTTGTTTTTAGATGAGCTCAACTCTTTAGATTTGGAAATTCAGCCTAAACTTTTGCGGGTACTCCAAACGGGGCGTTTTTCGAAAGTTGGCTCCACTAAAGAGGAAGAATGTGATGTCCGCTTGGTTTCAGCTGTGAACATAGACCCTTTAGAGGCTATGGAAAAGGGCGATTTGCGTTCAGATCTCTATTACCGTATCGCAGTTATTGCTTTGAATATTCCACCTCTTTGTGAACGTCTCATTGACATTCCGGTGCTTTGCCGCCATTTTTTAAAAGTTATTTGTGCCATGACAAATCGTCCAATTCCAGGCATCAGCCCGGAGGTCATGGAACACTTTATGGAGTATTCTTGGCCCGGTAATGTGCGGGAGCTAAACCACGTCATTGCCCATGCCCTTTATGTTATGGATCCGTCCAACAAGGTGATCAGGTTAGAGAATTTGCCAAGCATTTTCTTGCGCCAAAGCCAAGAGCCTCTCCCCAAGCAGTTGGAAGATGAGGCTTGGGACGATTTAGCTGATTATCATGAGGCCAGAAAAGAAATGGTGGCCGAATTTGATGCTCAAGCTTTGAAAAAAGCTTTGAAAGTTAATGGTGGTAATATTTCACGGGCGGCAAAGCATCTGGGAATAACCAGGCAAAGGGCTTATGAGATTATTCATCAGGCCAAAATTAAAACAGCTCAATATAAATTAATCGGGGGGGGGAAGAAATATTAGGGAATTGAGAGGGATTTTGTTTTGCGATTGACAGCGGAAGTTAGATGGGCTATATTGTATTGCAATTGACACTCAAAAGCAATAAGGCGTGCGGAATATTTCTTTCAATTGAGCAGATAAAAAATTTTTAACACAAAGGATTTCTATGAATGAAATTATTACTTGGGGAGTAATTGCTCTCGTTTTGGGTTCAGCTATTGGCTATATTGTTTCTCTGAAAAAAAAGGGATCGAAATGTGCTTGTGGCTCCGGTGGGTGTTGTTCATCTAAGGCTAAAGCTCAAGAGCAGATTTGTGCTTGTAACGATGCCGAGGGCAAAGTTTAGTAATTATTTGCTATTTCATTGGCTTAGCCAAATGTCTTTTGTGGTGATTTACTTTAAACTAGAGCGTGTTCACACAAAATGAATTTGCCAGTTTATCACGAAGAGCGAGCTTGTTTTTGAGGTAGTGTATTTGACATACATGACGAAAAAACAAGCGAAGGCCGACAAAAAGAGAACCGAAAAGTCGTTTGTGCGAACAGGCTCTAGTTGTCGGCTGAAAAACTTCCGGAAGGGAATTTTACAGCTGCTCTTAAACTATGAGCCCTTACAGCGATGTAAGGGTTTAGTTTTATATGTAAAAAATAGATGGTGGCAAAGCTCCCATGCTCCAGAGAAAAATGCTGTAAATAAAAAAACCGAAGCAAAAAACAACAGTGGCCATAACGCAAAACACGGCCTCTCCGCCAAGGGTGCGGTAAGTGTTCAAAAGGGCTCCCTTCCAGGCGCCCCACCACGGGGAGAGACGCACAAAAATAGCGGTGGTCACAGGGGCAATTTGCGTGAAAATGGGCCCTTCTTTTAACCACGAAGTCGATTTGAAAAAGCCAAAGTAATAAATTACACTAAAGAATATGGCAATTAAGGTGATATATCCTAAATGCCAGAAAAATAACCGGCGGAACTCTTGCTTTTCTTGTTGGTTTAAGTCAAATAGTTTCATGAGAATATTTGCCTCTGCCGGACGAAATTTGTTATGATATGAGAACGATTTTTACAGTATAGCAAAAATAAGGTAATTTATGAAAAGTCATCGTAAAGAATTATGGTTTGAAGTCTCCTCACGACGTGGCTATTTAAACATAACCCCTCAAGTAGAAAGAGAGCTCATGGCCTCGGGCATCCAAGAAGGGCTTATTTTAGTCAATGCCATGCACATCACGGCTTCGGTTTTCATTAATGACGATGAAGCCGGTCTTCACCGCGATTTTGAAAAGTGGCTCGAAGAGCTGGCCCCGGAAAAACCCCACAGCCGCTATGCCCACAACGGCTATGAAGATAACGGCGACGCCCATTTGAAGCGGCAAATTATGGGCCGCGAAGTGGTGGTGGCCATTACCGATGGCCGCCTGGATCTCGGCCCTTGGGAGCAAATCTTTTATGGCGAATTTGACGGGCTCCGGCGGAAACGAGTTTTAGTAAAAATTATTGGCGAATAAAACTGTCTAAGCGTTTCGATATTTAGCTTGATAGGGGTCACCCAAAACTCCGCTTTCCAGAGCTTCTTTTATTTCCGTAATGCCAAAGGTCGGGGTGAGCTCAGGGGCAAAGCCTAAATTTTGCCGAATAGAATCAAAGCAGACGTGGTAATCGCGTAAATCAGGTGGTTGGGGAATTGTTTCCACCTTTGCTCCGGGGATGGCCTCTAGGAGTATTCCGGCCAAATCTTTGAACTGCACATTTTGTTCGTTGGAGCCCACATTGTAAATTTGGCGCGAGATTTTCTCCGCCGGAGCTTCCAAGGCCAAGAGGAAAGCTCTTGCCGCTTCACGCACATGAACTAAAGGACGCCATTGCTCGCCACTGAAAATTTTAGCGCCATTTCCCACCACAGTCTCTCTGGTCAAAAGGTTGATGACCAAATCAAAACGCATTCGCGGGGCCAGGCCGTAAAGGGTGGCCAGGCGTAAAATGGTTGGGTGGAAATGGGTTGGGGCATCAAAGGCGAAAAATTCTTTTTCCACTTGGGCTTTTAGTTGGGCGTAGAGGGAAATGGGTTTTAGAAGATCGTCTTCCTTCAGAAAAACATTTTCTTGGGCCCCATAACAGGAATCGGTGGAAGTGAAAATAAATCGTTTAACGCCGTGGTAAATTGCTGATCTCACGGCGGAAAGGGTGGCTATGTAGTTGATGTCGATTGTGGCTTGGGGGTCTTTGTCGCAAGCCGGTTCCCCCACGAGAGCCGCCAGTAAAACGACAGCTTCAACCCCGGTCATCGCCCGGCTCACAGCTGAGATGTCGCGTAAATCGCCTTTGATGAAGTGGTAGCGAGGATTTTCCAAAAGAGGGCTAACGGCATCTGAGCCGAAGCTGAGTTTATCAAAGACAATCACTTCGTGTCCAGCGGCCAAAAGGATAGGAGCCAAAGCTCCGCCCAAATAACCGCCGCCGCCAATGAGTAATACTTTCATGCTTTATGCTCCTAATTAGTCGATGCTGAAAAACTCCATTTCAGTCGTTTTTCAGCGAGACACGCTG
>CAYJAF010000023.1:34111-35859 GCA_964368195.1 uncultured Thermodesulfobacteriota bacterium | reverse complement strand
CCTCTAATTTCGGCGGCGGCAACCGAGGCTAATTTGCCTCCGTTGCAAGGAAACGCTGATTAATTAGCGTTTCCTTAAATTACTTTCGGCAAGCGACACTCATTTGGGATAAAATTGTGGGGTTAACGTGGAAATTATTTTAGAAGTTAAAGATTTGGAAGTTTCTTTTAAAGTGGCCGCTGCCAAATTTAAAGAGACGAGCTTTTCCGTTATCAAAAACCTTTCGGTTAATTTGGTCAAAGGTGAAATTCTCACTATAGTCGGCCCCAGCGGAAGCGGTAAAAGCGTGTTTGTTTCCACACTCTTAGGCATTCTGCCCCAAAATGCTCGCGTGAGCGGAGAGATTTATTATAAGGGTAAAAAAGCAAACAATCTTAGGAATAAAGCCATATATATCCCCCAGTCTCCGTCTTATTTAGATCCACTTATGAAAGTTGACCGGCAAATTAAATTAAGCAAAAATGAATTAGCGGATAAAACTAAAAATTTATACCCATTTCAATGCTCAGGCGGAATGCTCAGAAATGCTCTTTTTGATTTGGCTCACGAAAACGAAGAGGCAGAAATCATTATGGCCGACGAACCGACTCCCGGATTGGATATTGCTACCGCGATGAGCAGCTTAGCAGTTCTAAAAGAAATGGCCAACCGAAAGAAATCTGTTTTGCTGGTTACTCACGATCTTGATTTGGCCATGGAAATTTCTGATCGGGTGGCCGTTTTTTATGAGGGAGCGATTGTCGAGATCGCTGCGGCTGATGATTTTAAGAGTGGTCATTTGCGCCACCACTATTCAAGAGCTTTGTTCCACGCACTACCTCAAAATGGATTTAAACCGTTTTACTTTGAGAAGGCAGTTGAAAATGTTTGTTTCTGCCAAAAATTTTGCCCAAAATTTAATGAAAACTGCGCGGGCCATATTCCGCTAAAGAGCATAAATAATGGGTATGTGAGGTGCGCTAATGCTCCTTTGTGGTAAGAATTTAAGCTTTGCCTATGAGCACAAGAAAATATTTGAAGGGGTAAATATCAGTATCAGCTCCGGTGAACGAGTTTGCCTCTTTGCCCGAAGTGGCCGAGGCAAGAGCACTTTGGCCAAAGTTTTGGCTGGATTTGAAAAACCACTTACCGGTGAAGTTTTGTTAGATGGAAAACCCATTGACAATAAAGTCTTTTCACCGGTGCAGCTCATTTATCAGCACCCGGAAAAAAGCGTTAATCCCAAATGGCGCATTGGGAAAATCTTAAGCGAAGGAGGCGATTTCGACCCGCATCTCTTTGAAAAGCTGGGCTTGCCTAAAAATTATTTAGACAGATACCCCTTTGAGCTATCCGGTGGAGAACTGCAAAGAATTTGCCTGGCCAGAGCTCTTAAAACAGAGACAAAATTTATTATAGCTGATGAAATTACTACGATGCTTGATGCCGTAACTCAGGCAAATATTTGGAATTTCCTTTTAGATGAGGTGAGGGGTAAAAATATTGGGCTTTTACTTATAACTCACAATAAATTCTTGGCGGAAAAAATTTGCACCAGGTATGCCGATTTTTAAAAATTTTGGTATAGTTTTCAGCTTGCGGAAAATATCTAATATCATCACTTATTTATATGGCCGATACATTCCAACTGCTTCATTTTCATTTAAATATTCAAAACCAAATTTTTCATACAATTTATTGGCAGGTATTTCTGCAATTAGGCAGATGTATGCACTTTCACTTGCAACTGTCTTTAGATAATCATCAAC
>CAYJAF010000023.1:12137-34011 GCA_964368195.1 uncultured Thermodesulfobacteriota bacterium | reverse complement strand
CAATTAGGCAGATGTATGCACTTTCACTTGCAACTGTCTTTAGATAATCATCAACTATAAAAGAAGTAGCCCCATCTCCGACAACTCTGCCAAAAGCAACTAAAGAATTATTGTCAGCTCGTATGCCTACCATATATAAGGTATTTTCAAGAGCAATTTGAGCTTTTTTAACATCTCTGGGCCTCATTCCACTTCTGTCTCTGAGTGAAGAAAATTCTTCGGCCTTGATGTTTTCGTAAACAATTTTCCTCGCTTTTACTCTCCAAGCAGCTAAAAATGATTTAAAAATTATTCCATATTTTCTTAACTTTTGCAATCATTGTGCACTATCTTCGCAGGGCCTACGCGTTTTAATTTTCATCGCTCGCCTCCGGGGGTGCTTCTCCAAAACATTCCTTATTTTAACTCCTTCGGCTTCACTCCACTTCGGCGGACGCCTTCATTTCGTTCATTAGGCGGAGTTAAAATTGCAGAATATTTTGGAGAAGCACCCCCCTTCGGCTTCGCTTATTTCGCGATTAAATTCAAGCTTTACTTGCAAATCGTATTTAATTACAACTGTTTATCCTGTGAAAAACAATTATAATCTAAAAGAATTTAGATGCGTAGGCCCTGAAAAAAAAGGTTTTTAGTATCGACTAATTAGGTAGTAATATGCTATAATATTTTATGAAAATGATTTATATGCCAATCTTTCGCCCAAGAGCTCTAGCTCACTTGCTTAGGTTGATTATGGGATTGAAATGGGGTGGGGGATATGGTAAGAAAATAGCTTGATAGCCTTGATAATGATTTTCATTTTAGGTTGAAATGACAGATGACTTATGGTTGTAGATGGTGCTATTGTAGATAGTCATGGCATGAAGATTGCCGATGTTATGGACTAGATGTACCGGGTGCGGGTAAATCATTCTGTGAAATTGTGAAGTTTTGTTGGGCTTCTGTAGTATTTCCAGTTTTTTAAGAAAAACTGAAGTGATTGTGAATTAATTATGTTTAGCACACTCTAAGAAATTGGTGGATATATGAAAATTGCAAGAAAATTATTATTTCCGACAATATCAGTGGTAATTTTAGGTATGAGTGTGCTTATTTTTCTTAGTTATAAGATGAGTAATGAGTCACTTTTTGTCGCAAACAGCCGCATAAGCAGCTTGGCAAAAAATTCTGTGGCAACAGGACTTGAGCAACTCTACGAATTTGACATGCTCAATGTTATTTCCTATTCACAGACAGCCTTCTTTAAGCCTTATTTAGATGGCGGAACCAAAGGCAGAATAGCTAACGAAGAGGATTCCCGAGGGCGCGTTGTCAATGCTGCAAATACTTACAGTTATGCTCGCGTCGGTTTGGCGGATACTTCCGGCAAAATTTTAGTAGATTCCAATAAAAATTTTGAAGGGGTAAGTATTTCAAACGAGCCCTTTTTTAAAAATGCCTTAGCCGGCGGAATTTCCACCGGTGCCCCTTATTCTTATGACGGTAAAATGGTTTATACTATTGCCTCTCCTGTTTATGGTGAAGAAAATTCACAGGTTATTGGCGTTGTTTTTATTGTTTCTTTTTTAGGGGAAGAGGAAATTATTAAAAAGCTAAACTTGGGCGAAAATGATGAATTTTTCATTGCCGACAGTGCCGGGACAATTTTCGTTCACAATGAAGGCGCACGAAATTCTGTTGCTAATTTAAATAATCTTGAAATCGGCAAGAAAATAATTGGGCAGAATTCGGGGTCTTTTCTTTGTAATACCTTAGGCTTGGAAGAGTATGTTTCTTTTTCTTTTCTTTCTGGGCTGAATTGGTATGTGGTCATCGTAAATGATGTCTATACAATTGAAACTGACAGCAGAAAAATCGGTAGAAACAGTATTTGGATTGCTATTTTCGTTA
Source organism: uncultured Thermodesulfobacteriota bacterium (assembly GCA_964368195.1). Taxonomy (GTDB): domain Bacteria; phylum Desulfobacterota; class Desulfarculia; order Adiutricales; family Adiutricaceae; genus Adiutrix. The sequence continues at coordinate 32,121 of CAYJAF010000023.1, read as the reverse complement.
CAGCGATTGTTTCACTTGTCATTGTTCTGATTGTGAGAAGAATCGCTTTTGCCACTAAAAGTATGGCTGAGTTTGCCGAGTATATTGCTGCCGGAAATTTCGAATTGACTGAGCGTGAGCGGAAAGATTACGAGCTTTTCCTGCATCGCCGTGATGAAATCTCCACTTTAGCTGAGAATTTAATTGTTATGGCCAATAGTTTGGGGAAAATGACCCAAGAGTCTAACGAAAAGACTCAACAAGCTGAAATGGCGCAAAGATATACTCAAGATATTTTAGACATTGCCCCAACAGCTATAGTCATTTGGGATAAACAAGGAAAGATTAGAGACATAAACAAAGAAACGTTACGTTTGTTTAAGTGCTCAAGTAAAGAAGAATTTCTGGCCAGTTTAAATAAAATTATTGTTGAACATCAACCGAACGGTGAGCTTACTGCGCCTTTGATGCAAAAACTTTTTGATAAAGTATTTGCCGGGGAAAGTGCCAGTGGTGAATTTGTTGCTTATAACCTTGAAGGCCAAGAAATCCCTCATAAAGTTCATCTTGAACTTCTGCACGCCTATGGTGAAGCTTTAGCAATCGCTTATATTTTCGATTTGAGAGAAATTAAGGCGATGCTGACTGAAATTGAAAGCACAAATGAAAACCTACGCACTGCCCGCGACATTGCTGAGCGAAACAGTAAATATAAAAGTGAATTTTTGGCAAACATGAGCCACGAAATTCGGACGCCATTGAATGGAGTTTTAGGCCTTTTACATTTATTGTCCGGCACTGAGTTGCAAGCTGTTCAGCAAGAATATTTGCAAAAATCCATTTATTCAGCTGAAAATCTATTGCGTATCATCAACGATATATTAGATTTTTCAAAAATTGAAGCCGGCAAGCTTGAACTTGAAGAAACAACTTTTTCTTTAAATTCTGTTGTCGAAAAGTTAAGAGCAATTTTTGAACATAAAATGATTGAAAAATCTATTACGGCATATACTAACCTAGATGAATTTGCAGGTGTCAAACTTGTGGGCGATCCTTTAAGGTTAGAGCAAGTTTTAATCAATATAATTGGAAATGCCATAAAATTTACTGAAAAAGGCAGTGTTACTTTTAGTATTGAATGTGCGAAAGAAAATGAAAGCGGTAAAGAGCTGTTATGTTGCAAGTTTTCAGTGCGTGACACAGGTATAGGCCTCACAGAGGAGCAAAAGAATCGCTTGTTTTCTGCTTTTATACAGGCTGACACTTCAGTAACTCGTAAACACGGCGGCACAGGTCTGGGGCTTGCTATTTCTAAACAAATTGTCGAGCTTATGCACGGCACTATTTGGGTTGAGAGTGAATTTGGTAAAGGCTCTGAATTTTGTTTTACAGCCACCTTTGAACTTTATAACGAAAATAACGCTGCCCATAATAAGTTAGCGTCAGCATCTCCAAAACAGTTTAAGCAAATTGAGGCCTCAACTCAAAAGACAGCACAAATTTTATTGGTAGAAGATAATCAAATTAATCAGCTTGTTGCTAAAGGCCTCTTGAAAAAAGCTGGTTATAGTGTTGATATTGCAAATGACGGGCAAGAAGCTTTAGATATGCTTGATCAAAAAGAATATGATCTTGTGTTTATGGATATTCAAATGCCCGTTATGGATGGACTTACCGCCACAAAAAACATCCGTAGTCAGGAACGTTTTAAGAACTTACCTATTATTGCCATGTCTGCCCATGCTATGCAAGAAGATAAAGAAAAAAGTATTGCCTATGGGATGAATGATCATATAACCAAACCTATTTCACCGAGCATTCTTTTTGAGACGCTTGAAACTTGGATTGGAAAAGCCTAAAAATTTTTTATCTTCGGTCTTAACCACAGCTAGAGCTTGTCCATATAAACAGTTCTTCGTTTTTTCTTACCTTGATTTCTTCTGTTATGTGAGCGAGCTCTTATCCGCTCTTAGATAATGCCGACGTAGTGTTTATATGATTAGGAGAGTCTTGAATGCTCCAAGTTTGAATGCAAGGAGTTTTCAGATGACTAGTCCCCTGTTTGGCTACCGGTATCTTTTTTATGTTTAAGTTAGGGAAACGCTGATTACTCAGCGTTTTTTTAGTTTCCAAGCTAGCGCGAAGTTCCTCCGCCAAGTTGACAGAATTAGCCGAGCGAAAAACTAGAGGCTGTTCACACAAAGGACTTTAGTTTTTCAGCATTGACTAATTTGATGTAAAATATGCATGATTTAACATGCTTAAAACGTCAGATTTGAATGTTTGATGGTCTAAAGAAGGGTCAGAGCACAATTCTTCCAGCTTAAATTTACAAAAACTAACCATCAACTGACTAAGCAAATGGCAATTCTCCGGAGTAACGCGGCTGTTTTGCCCTATGAGCGAAGAGGTGAGATGAAGGTTCCGCGCATAAACATTACTGCCATAAAACATCTCGGAAATAAATGGCGAAAGGCTTTTGCGTTCGTTGGGGAATATTTCAAAGTAAAGGCCTATGATTTTATGGAGCTTGTTACTTTTTGGGCCAAAGAAAAAATTATAAAAGATTGGAGGGTTTGAAGCTAAGGCGTTTAGAAAGCAATCCCAGATCTGTTTAAAATTTTCATTTGGGGTAAGATCTTGCGAGCTAAAGGTTGCTAAATCTTGGATGTATTTTTCAAAATATTTCATAGAGGAAAGAAGAATAAGCTCGTTTAAATCTTCAAAATAAAGATAGATGGTGGAATTATGCAAGGCCGATTTTTCGGCAATTTTGCGAATGGAAATGGCTTCTAAGCCTCCTGTATTAAGAAGCTCTTGGGTGGCATTAATAAAGCGGATATAGAAATCTCTTTTTTGCTCAATTTTATCACGAATCAATGAATCGGCTCCAATAGTCAAAATATATATTTGGGTGAATGTTTGTATTTTAACACAATCTTTTAAAAAATTCCAATTTAACACTGAGATTTTGCCGAGAAAATTAACATCATTGAATGAGCGCCACTGTCTCCCTTCTAAACAGTAATCGCGCTTATAAAATTTAACACAAAATTTATGCGTAAAAAGAGTTGACAACAACACCGAAAGAGTGCTAGTGTTTTTGCATAAGCGATAATCGCGCTTATCAAACAAACAGGAGGAATATCCATGCGCTTGGAAATAGGAAGTTTTCATGTGAAAGACATTGTCTTCGGCGACAAATTGTCTTTTAACAATGGTGTTTTGTGCATCAACAAACAAGAAGCTATCGATTTTGTTAAAAAGGACGAACGCATTATTGATGCCGACTTGGCAGTGGCCAAACCCGGTGACAAAATCCGCATTTGCCCTGTTAAAGAAGCCATTGAGCCGCGAGTGCGCCCTGATGGCCGCGGCATTTTCCCCGGTTACACTTCAGATTTGAAGCCGGCTGGCGAAGGTGTTGTTCACGCTTTGAAAAATTGTAGCCTTTTGGTTGTGGGTAAAGAATGGGGTGGTTTTCAAGACGGCATCATCGACATGAGCGGTGAAGGTCAAAAACTCACTAACTTCGGCTATCTTAACAACATTGTTTTGATCGCCTCTACCAACGAAGAGTTTGAGCAAATAGAGCCCCACAAAAAGAATGTGGCTCTGCGTTTAGCCGGTCATAAATTAGCCGAATTTATTGCCGCTTGCGTTAAAGACCTCAAACCCGAAAGCACAGAAGTGTTTGAACTTGAGCCCATGACTAAGCGTTCGGAAAGCATAACTAAATTGCCGTCCGTCGTTTACATTGTTCAGACGCAATCGCAAATGGAAGAAGGTGGTTTCGAGCACAACTCCTTGCTTTACGGCTGGAACACTAATTATATGTTGCCGACCGTAATACAACCCACTGAAATATTAGATGGTGCCCTTATCTCCGGTAGTTTTATGCCGGCTTCCACCAAGTGGTCTACCTATGATTTCCAAAACAACCCCAACATCAAAGCTCTATACCAAGCACATGGAAAAACCATTAACTTCTTGGGCATGATTATGTCAAACCTCAACGTCTCTTTTGAACAAAAAGAACGGGCCGCTCAATTCATGGCGCAAATTGCCAAAACCTTGGGTGCCGATGGGGCAGTTTTAGCTGAAGAAGGTTATGGCAACCCCGATGTTGACTTTGTCATTTGCTTTGCAGCTCTTGAAGATGCCGGTGTCAAAACCGTTGGGCTCACCAATGAGTGTACCGGTCGTGACGGCTCTTCCCAACCGTTGGTGACTCTTGACGTGAAATGTAACGCCATTGTTTCCACCGGTAATGTTTCTGATTTAATTGAGCTTCCCCCCATGGAAACCGTTTTGGGCAACTTGACTGCTTTGGCCAGAGATGGTTTTTCCGGTGGCTGGGCTGTTGATGACCTCTTAGGGCCTTCAGTGCGTCCAGATGGCTCGATTATCATTGAAAACAATGCGACTTTCTGTGGCGACCGGGCTGCCGGTTGGTCTCCCAAGACAGTTCAAGAATTCTAAGAGGTGCCAGAAACTATGAAAAAAGCAATCGTTTATATGAACCAATTTTTCGGCCAAGTTGGCGGCGAAGACAAAGCCGATTTTGAGCCGGTGATCAAAGATGGCCCCGTTGGCCCTGCTTTGGAAATGGCCAAAGAATTAAAGGCTGAGATCATCAATACCGTCATCTGTGGCGACAATTTTATGGGCAGCAACACCGACGAAGCAGTTGCGCGCATTTTGGCCATGTTGGAAGGTAAAGAGTTCGATGTTTTTATCGCTGGCCCTGCCTTCCAAGCTGGTCGTTATGGTTTTGCTTGCGGCACCATTGCGAAAGCTGTTCAGGCCAAATTCAATGTGCCCATCGTTACTTCCATGCACGAAGAAAACCCCGGTGTGGAAATGTTCCGCTCTGATATGCACATCATGAAAGGTAGTCACAGCGCCGGTAGCATGAGAAAAGACGTGTCCGGTATGGTTAGCTTGGCTAACAAATTCTTGACCGGCGAAGAGCTCAACTGCGCTGAAGAAGAAGGCCATTTTGGCCGCGGCATCAGAAAGCAAGTTTGGCTTAAAGACGGCAAGCCTTCTGCTGAACGCATGATTGATATGTTGGTCAAAAAATTGAATGATGAGCCTTACCAAACGGAATTGCCCATTAAAATTGCGGAAAAAGTGCCCGTCGCTCCTCCGATTAAAGACCTTTCCAAAGCTAACATTGCCGTGGTTACTTGCGGTGGTATTGTCCCCGTTGACAACCCCGACCGCATTCAATCGGCTTCCGCAACCAAATGGGGCCGCTATGACATTGGTAAATTGGACGCTTTAAAGGGTGGTGAATTCAAAACCATTCACTCCGGTTTTGACCCCACCGCAGCCAACGCCGACCCCCATGTCATCGTGCCTTTGGACACTTTGCGGGCTTTGGAAAAAGAACAAGTTTTCGGTCGTTTGCATCCCTATTTTTACTCCACAGTGGGCACGGGCACAACCCAAGCCGAAGCCAAAAGAATGGCCGAGGAAATGCTCCCCTTCTTAAAGGAAGACGGGGTAGACGCCGTCTTCCTCGTAGCCACGTGAGGTACTTGTACTCGTTGCGGTGCAACGATGGCCAAAACTATTGAAAAAGCTGGATACCCTGTTGTTCTTTTATCAAACTTGGTAGTAGTCGCTACAGTTGTTGGCGCAAACAAAATCGTGCCTACTATCTCCATCCCATATCCTATGGGCGACCCGGCAACGCCGAAAGAGGAGCAATATAAATTGCGGTATGACATCACAAAAACAGCCTTGGAAGCTTTGACTGCTGATGTCAAAGAACAAACCGTTTTCCCGGTATTGTAAAAAATATTGACTGCGCTAGCAGTCAAACACCCCGCGAAGGCATAAGTGCAATTTATTTTCACTGTTAAGTGTCGGAGCAAGTGTGCCTTTACTTAAGGAAACGCTGATTAATCAGCGTTTCCTTAAGTTTGATGGGCATATTTTTTTATTGCCGCATATAGTTCTGCCGGTTTGAATGGTTTTGTGATGTGCTCTTGCATGCCGGCTGCCAGACTTTTTAGGCGGTCTTCCTGCATAGCATGGGCTGAAACTGCAATAATAGGCAAAGAGTCAAACCGCTTATCTTTACGTATTTCGGAACTGGCAGTCAGGCCATCCATTTGAGGCATTTGAATATCCATCAGCACCACATCAAATGGAGCTTCTTGAAGCATCTTTATGGCTTCAAGGCCATTTACAGCACAAGTGACTTCACAGCCAAGTTTCTCTAATAGTTTGACGGCAATAATTTGATTAATTTCGTTATCTTCCGCCAAAAGAACTCGGGTGCCGTCAAGTTTCCCAATCTTGACTTCAGCCTCTGAAACGGAGGCATTGTTGGCGTTTGAAAGGGCAAAGCGGGCTGTAAAATAAAAGCTTGAACCTTTAGTGGGTGTGCTGGTCACCCAAATATCGCCGTGCATCATTTCCACAATACGCTTAGAGATGGCCAAGCCTAAACCGGTGCCGCCATATTTGCGCGTGACTGAAGCATCGGCTTGGCTGAAAGCCGAAAAGAGCCCATCAATTTGCTCTTGAGTTAAGCCTATACCTGTGTCACTGATCGTAAATTGGCAGCTTAGATATTCTTGATCGGTTGAAATGGCCTTGACAGCAAGGCTAATTTGCCCTTGGTCGGTAAATTTCACGGCATTACTTATCAAATTGAGTAAAACTTGTTTTAAACGTAAAGGATCTCCCAAAATAGGTAAAGCAGCAGCAGCATCTTTGTCTACTTGAAATGTTAAACCTTTTTTAGCCATGACGTTGTCGAAAAGGTTTTCTACTTCAGTAAAAATGGTCTCAATGGTGAAAATAGTATTTTCCATTTCCAATTTGCCGGCTTCAATTTTGGAAAAATCTAAAATATCATTGATAATGCGTAAGAGTTCATTGGTGGAAAAAAGAGTTTTTTGCACATAAACTTTTTGAGTGTAATCTAACTTTGTATCGGCCAAAAGATGCAGTAAGCCTAAAATTCCGTTCATGGGGGTGCGTATTTCGTGGCTCATATTGGCTAAAAATTCACTTTTGGCTTGGGCTCCCTTTTCGGCTTCATCTTTGGCCTGTTTCAATTCATTTAATATAGATTTTATTTCTTTAGTAATAGTTCGGGCATAGCAGATGCCAATCAGACTGCCAAAAAGCAAAAATACAGCGGATATGCCCATGGTAACCCAGGTGGAATGGCGCATGGGGGCTAAAAATTCACTTTCACTGACTTCGCAAATCAAATACCAACCCAAAAGCGTGATATGGCGCACAATGGCAATGCGTTCTGTGTGATTATCTTGATAAGAGAAGATGAAGCCGTCTGTTTTTTTAATTTGCGCCCACTCTTTTTGGTAGGCCGGATAGACGCTTTCAATTTGTTTGCCTATTTTTTCATTATCTTCACTGAAGCGAATCAAGCCATTTCCATTGACTATGAATGCGGCTCCGTCTTGGCCAACTTTCATTTTGCTTAAAGCGTCGGCCATATCTTCCAGGTCAATGGAAGCGGTTAAAAGACCACGAAACTCGCCGTCAACCTCTACTCGTTGGTTGATGAAAGCTTTGGTTCCCCAGATTGGATCGCCTACGTAAATAGTAATATTTAGTTCTAAGCCACGGTCTCGAAAGTTGTAAAACCAAGGGTCTTCTTCTGGGCTCCGCACATGGCGAAGATAACGTTGACCTTCCAGCACGTCTAAATATTTTTTGGTTTTGGCCGAAACGAAATTGGCCCCTATGGTGTCATAGCTCTCAATGAGGGAGTTAACTTTTTGATAAATAGTTTCATCGCCGCTTGCCGGTTCCCCGGCCCTTAGCCAGTCGATGAAAAACGGGTTATGGCTTAAAAGCTCTAAAGCATCAGCGACGGTTTTAATTTTAGTAGTGATTGTGGCCAGGGCCATATCTGAAACTAAGGGTAGTTGGTAGTCAACCAGCTGAGTTCGCATACCTTCTTGAAAGGCATAGCGATTAAGGGCGATGATAATCGTTGAAGTCGCCAATAAAAGGCTGATTATGAGTATGACGATTTTTCGTTCTACCCCGAATAGCTTCATCTTTTCTCCTTCATAGATAGTTATAGTGAAACGTTTTCCGCTTCATAAAAATTTTTCCAAACGAGCCGAGGCGTAAATGATAAGCAAAAAAGGCAATTACTCGGCGTTTTTTTCATTTTGGTGGATATGTTTTTTTATTGCCGCATAAAGTTCTGCCGGTTTGAATGGTTTTGTGATATGTTCCTGCATCCCGGCTGCCAGACTTTTTTGGCGGTCTTCATTCATGGCATGGGCCGAAACTGCAATAATAGGCAATAAATCAAACTGCTTATCTTTACGGATTTCAGAGCTGGCAGTCAAGCCATCCATTTGAGGCATTTGAATATCCATCAGCACCACATCAAATGGAGCTTGTTTAAGCATTTCTATAGCCTCAAGGCCATTTACGGCACAGGTGACTTCACAGCCAAGTTTTTCTAATAATTTTATGGCAATGACTCGGTTGATTTCGTTATCTTCCGCCAAAAGAACTCGGGTGCCGGCTAGTGTCCCGATTTCGGCTTTGGTATCTGATACGGAGGCATTGTTGGTGCTGGCAAGGGCAAAGCGGGCTGTAAAATAAAAGGTCGAGCCTTTTTTTAGCGTGCTTGTTACCCAAATATCGCCGTGCATCATTTCCACAATACGTTTGGAAATGGCCAATCCCAAACCGGTGCCGCCATATTTGCGCGTCACTGAAGCATCGCCTTGGCTGAAAGCTGAAAAGAGCCCACCTATCTGCTCTTGAGTTAAGCCAATACCCGTATCACTGACTGTAAATTGACAGTTTAGATATTTTTGATCGGTTGAAATGGCACTGATAGCAAGGCTTACTTGCCCTTGATCTGTAAATTTCACGGCATTACTTATCAAATTAAGTAATACTTGCTTTAAACGTAGCGGGTCTCCCAAAATCGGTAAAGTGGCGGCCGGTTTTTTGTCCACGTGGAAAGTCAAACCTTTTTTAGCTATGATGTTGCCATAAAGGTTTTCAACTTCTGTAAAAATGGTTTCAATGGTGAAAACTGTGTTTTCCATATCTAATTTGCCGGCTTCAATTTTGGAAAAATCTAAAATATCATTAATGATGCGTAAAAGCTCATTGGTGGAAAAAAGAGTTTTTTGCAAATAAGCTTCTTGAGTGGAATCTAAATTTGTGTCGGCCAAAAGATGCAGTAAGCCTAAAATCCCGTTCATGGGGGTGCGTATTTCGTGACTCATATTGGCTAAAAATTCACTTTTGGCTTGGGCTCCTTTTTCAGCTTCATCTTTGGCATGCTTTAATTCATTTAATACAGATTTTATTTCTGTTAAATCGCGCACATAAGCTATGTAAAGTTCTTCAAACGGCAAATACGCGCGCACTAAAGTAATTTCAAAGGGGGTGAGGTTTCCTTTTTTATGCCGATTAACAATTTCGTAGGTGCAGTGTCCTGTTTGAGTCACTTCCGCAAATTTTTCGTGTACCAGATCCAAGGTGTTACAGCCATCCGGTTGCTTTTCGGGGAAAATATCTAAAAAGTGACGCAAAAACTCTTCTTTACGGTTATAGCCCGAAAGGCATACGGACAAATCATTACAATCTAAAACATTTAAATCAGAGGTTAAAAGAGTTACACCTAATGGCATACCGTTTAAAATCGCCTGGGTGCGATCTTCTGCTATTTGTGCCTTTTTGCGGCTTTCTTCCACTGCCCGCAAATCGTTGACATACATCACGACTAAGTCTTGACCTTGGTAAGTTACACGCACCATTTTCACTTGGGCCGGGACATCTTCTCCTGTCGCGGTGCGGCCAATCCAAAAAGTTTCATACTCTCCCAATTCAAAGGTCTTTTGCACATTTCGAATTCTTTGTTCTATAGTGCGAGTGCCATCCGGTTGAAATTCCCGAGAATTGTTTTCAAAGTTTTTAAACAAATCAGCTTTGTCTTTATAGCCGTAAGTTTTTAGAAAGGCCAAATTACAGTCTATCAAGTTTAAGTCGCTGTTTATAATGAGAATACCCAAAGGGTTGGTGTCAAGCATGAGCTGCATTCGGTCACTGGACTGTTTTAATTCATTTTGGCTTTCATTTAGCTGGGTGACCGTCTCTGCCAAAGTTTTTTCCAAGTTTTTTTGGCGGCTAATATCAACAATTAATCCAACTAAGGCTTTATTGTTAGTTTGTGGCACTACAAAGCCTTTGCTCCAATAGAGGGTGGACATTGTTTCGCCGGGAAGCTCAAAAGAAACTTCGTAATGATATTCGGTGCTTCTTTCAATAGCATCTAAATCTTCTTTTTGAAACCTTTGACGATCATTTTTTGTCAGGTGCTCCATCTCCAGAACTGAGATGCCAAGCAAGCTACCCTTTGATACGTTAAAAAAATCTTTATAAGCTTTATTTAAAATAGTAAAATGGCCATTTGCATCTTTGGCAAAAAGAGGCATGGGAATGGAATCTACTAAGGCTTCGTAGTAGTGCAATTTGTTTTTTGTTTCAGCTAATTCAGCCAAGAGGCGATCATGTTCGGCACGTGTGATAACGCCGCCTTCCTCTAAGTTGCTACAAGTTGTCATGGGCATGACTCCTAATTTATGGTTACAGTAATTTTTGAAACTACTATTGCCGAAGCAAAACGTGCCTTGAAAAAGTGGACATTTGAATGTCCACTTGAAATATTATAATTATTTAATCAAACTGTGCTTTTTTCCCTTGCCCACTTAACCAATAGTCCAAGGTGGCATATAAAACTCCAGGAGAAATTGGCTTGGTTATGTGATCATTCATGCCGTGAAGAATACTTTTTTCCTTATCGCCACTCATGGCGTGGGCGGACATGGCTATGACGGGCAAGTTTGCAAACTGTGCTTGTTGGCGTATTCGTTGAGTAGCTGTGAGGCCGTCCATAATAGGCATTTGAATATCCATCAAAACTGCTGCATATTGTTTTTTTTCAAGCATTTCTAAGGCTTCTTGTCCATGGTTTGCAATATCTACGGTGTAACCGGCCTTTTTGAGCAGCCCTTTGGCAATCAATTGGTTTATTTCGTTATCTTCAACTAAAAGTAAGTGCTCATTATGAATTTTCATCTCTTGAGCATTAAAGGTCGAAGCTATTGGGCTTTTACTTTCTTGATTTGTGCTCAAGGGGAAAGTGGCTGTAAAAATAAAGCTTGAGCCTTGCCCCATTATACTTTCCACCCAAATATCTCCACGCATCATTTTTACAATACGCTTACATATGGCAAGGCCAAGGCCCGTGCCGCCGTATTTACGTGTCACAGAGGTGTCTGCTTGGGTAAATGCGGAGAACAGCGAAGATATTTGTTCAGAACTAAGGCCAATACCCGTATCTTTTACTGTGAATTTACAGTGCAGCTCTTTATTTTCACCATTTACTATATTTTTTAAGTCAGTTTCAATAAGTAAGCTTACACTACCTTCACTTGTAAATTTAATAGCATTACTAAGCAAATTAAGTAAAACTTGCTTCAAACGTAAAGGATCGCCAATAAGTGTTGTGTTTGATAGTTTTCCTTCATCTAGTTGAAAAGACAGATTCTTCTTGTTTATTGTATGCTCAAAAAGATTATGTAATTCTGAACAAACGCCATGAACAGTGAAATCTATGTTTTCCATTTCCAATTTTCCGGCTTCAATTTTGGAAAAGTCTAAAATATCATTAATAATGCGTAGAAGCTCATTGGTGGAAAAAAGGGCCTTCTGTAAATACTCTTGCTGGTGGTCAGTAAGGCTTGTGTTCGATAAAAGGTGCAATAACCCTAATATCCCGTTCATAGGGGTGCGAATTTCATGGCTCATATTAGCTAAAAAGTCGCTTTTAGCGCGATCACTTTGCTCTGCTGCTTGTCGTGACAGCTCAATTTCCTTAAGCATACTCTTCGTTTCGCGAAGATCATGCGCATAGGCAATAAACAAATCTTCATGCTCTAAGGTTTGATTTATAAGTTTTACATCTAAAGGCAAGTCACTTTGATGGCGGTCTACAGCCCAAATTTCATGGCGAACAAAGCCCTGTTCTTTGGCTGCTATCATCAAGCGCTGGTTTAATTCCATTGATTCTTCCCCGTCTGGTTGGGTTAGCGGGAAAGTTTCATAAAAGTGCTCCAGATAATGTTCTTTATTGTCATAATCTGTAATGCGCACAGCTTCTTCATTACAATCTAAAACTTGAAACTCAGGTGATAAAAGAACTATGCCTAAAGGAACTCCTTCCAAAATAGCCGACATACGTTGCTCGGCTATCTCAACCTTCTTTTTTTGAGCTTCAGATTCACGCAAATCTTTTACATAAGCAATAAGTACAAATTCACCGCGATATTTAGTTCGCACCACATGGACGTTACAGGGTATTTCTTCACCGGTAATGCTTATCCCCTGCCAAAAACATTCAGCAAAACCTTCATCTAAAGCTTTCAGCAAAACATTTTGCATTGTTTCTAAAGAAACATTGCCGTCAGGTTGAAACTCAGGGATGAGCTCTAAAAAGTGCCTTATGAAATCCTCAGATTCTTTTAGCCCAAAAGTAACCGATAGCGCTTTATTGCAGTGAACTAAGGTAAGGTTGTGATCCCAAATAAGAGTTCCGTAAGGGTTTAAATCCAGCATGAGGCGCGTATAATTATCAGCTTCGTGCAATTTTTCCATTTGAGCATGGTGTTCGCGCATATCTTTTAAAAAAACGAGCAGAACCGTTTCGCCATATAAAGAACTGCGCTTTACGTTAATATCTATTGGGACAGGATTCCCCATTTTATCAACATGTAGCCACTGAACAAAAGCTGAACCTTCTTTATGAGCTAAATCTAAAGTTTCTTGTATATATTCAAGGCTTTTCTTCCCATTGGGCTGGTATTCTGGGGTTGTGCTCGTAAAGTTGTTTTGGCAATCTTCTAAAGTTTCAAATTCAAAAAGACGCGTTGACTCTAAGCTGGCGTCTAAAAGCTGACCGTCTGTCGACCAAATTTGGGCGGCCAGGGGCATATTGTCGAGCATCACCCTCATGCGCTCTCTTGAAAGGTTTATATTTTCTTGAGCTATATTTAATTCATCTACTTTTTGCGCCAAAGCGTTTTCAAGCATTTTTTGTTTAGTAATGTCTACAATTGCAGCAACAAGGCCTCGCTCCCCCGTTTGTGGTGTGACAAATGCTTTACTCCAAAATAAAGAAGGCTTTTTTTTATTGTTTACGGTATAGACTCTTTCACTGTGCAGGCAGCCTAAATCTTTTACGCTTTGCAGAGCATCTTCATGATTAGCATTTAGTTCTTCCTTTGTAAGATAATCTAATTCTTTTATGGTTTTATTTAGAACAACATCTCTTGATATTTCAAAAAAATTCTCACAAGCTTTATTAATCGAAAGAAAAACTCCATTTTCATCTCTAACAAAAATAGGCAATGGAATATCATCAATAAATGCTTCCATAAAGTGCAACTTTTTAAGGGTTGCCTCATGCTCTTTTAGCAACTGTTCATAACGCTCTTCAAGATCAGCTGTGCTCATATTTGATGTAAAGTGATTTCCCATAAATTAAAAAATCCTCAAATTAAAAAATCTTCAAGCGATATATAAAGTAGCCAATGGCGCCCGGCTAAGTTGATAAAAAAGAGAGCCTAAATACCCTGAAAAGTGTAAAATAAAAATAGAGTTAACATATTTCTTACACGAAGAGAATTTAGACTATATTTCATAATAACACACTCTTCGCCAGAACGCTATATTTTATCTAGAGTTTAGGCATTTAAATTTACTTTTCTTTATCTTGCCAAATGATTGATATGGCACAATAAGTTTTATTTGTCTCATGTTCTGTTGGGTTGGTAATGTTGTTTTAAAGTTAGTTTCTGGTCAAGAGGGGGGAGGGCGACACTTTCAGAAGTTGCATTTCAATTTGTGCTTCGCACGTGAGCCATAAAGCGAACTTTAAGGAAACGCTAATTAATCAACGCTTCCTTAAGAACTAAAATGAACCCAGCTTGTTAAAGCCGTCTTCACTAAAGCCCCACTTGCGAATGTGGGCAGAACTTGTTAAACGGGACGCTAGGCCCTGCTAGGTATAGCGTTTTTTCTTGCAACTTTAGAGTAGATATACTATATTTTATAGGTTAAAGTTGTAATTGAAATTTTGCCAAGGAAAATATTATGCGCTCTCCCAATATCTTATTGAATTTGAAAAAACGCCACAATGTGGGGCGAAAAAAATCTATTCTCTTAAATAAGGCATATATTATGGCCCTGGCCGGGGTGTTGGCCTCTCCAGGGGTTGTGGGCAATGCTTTGGCGGCCGATAACCCGACAGGGCAAACAGTGGCCGGTATGGAGGCGACCCCAAGCGACCCCACCCTTAATAACTATGGCACAATCTCAGGTGGGCTTAGAATTGAACACACAAATGGTGAGGTTACATATTCCGGTATGTTTGGCAGAAGTAGTAGTTCGGCAAACTTTAACTTTAATAACGCTGGTAAAATCACAATTCATAATTCCAGTGCTGATGCTGTGGTTGGTATGCTGGCTGATGCCGCTGTTTCAGGCTCCCACGAATTAAATAATAGCGGCGATATTAATGTGAGTGGAGGAAATGCTGTTGCTGGCATGAGTGCCTCAGCTGGCACTGGCATAGGTAGCCAAGAATTAACCAACAGCGGCACTATTACGGCCAGCGGTGCTAATAATATTAACGGTATGTTTTTCAATGCCAATGGCGGCAAAAATAGCCTCATCAATACCAACGATATTAACATCAGTGGGGTGGTGACTCTTGCCGGCTTGAATGCCGTAGGTGCCGGCAACCATTACCTGAATAATAGCGGCACCGTTACCGCCAATGGTTCCGGCGCTGAAATTTACGGCTTGAAGGCCAAAGGTGAAGGTAACCACACTCTCATCAATACCAACACCATCACTGTTACCGGTGGTGGGGGCGACAATCTTTACGGCATGAGTGCCGAGGGTGTTGGCACTCATGATGTGGATAATCACGGCACTGTTGTTGTTCAAAGCCAAGCAAATAAAGTTCACGGCTTGCATGTTCAAAGTAGCCTTGATAATGCCCAAAGCCCACATACGATAAATAATAGCGGCACCCTTACCGTTAGTGGTGTTGATAGTGTTTACGGCATTTATGGCGAGGTTAAATCTAATACCCTGAATGTAAATAATAGCGGAACTATTGAAGCTTATGGTGCTAATCTGGTTTACGGTATGTATGTGGCCCAAGTTCAAGGTGGGAATACAAGCCATAATGTCACCAATACAGGGTATATTAGCGCCAATGCAAATAGTGGCATAGCTTATGAAGTTTATGGAACCACCAACTATAATGTTGACACCTTTGCCACATCTTTAAGAGACTGGTTGCCCACTGACGCTGTTTTTGGGGTGATTGACACTCAAAAAATCAACTTTAACAATGCAACGCTCATTGTGCGCCCCGACACAGCCGCCCAAGGTTTTGCTTTCGGCCAAGATTTTAAAGTGGCTGATATGGTTTCCCTAATTAACCAAGGAAGTGCCGCTATTCCCTCAATTGCTGCCAACATAACAGGTTCAATATCCGAAGCTGTAACCGAAGTGCCGTTTTTAACTGCAACCCTCACCAATGGCGCCGATCCCTTTAATGCTAGTATTCGCCTCGATAGCAATGTGAATTCAAACACCATTTCAGCTAATGCCGCCACACAGCAACTGCTCACAGTATCGCAAACACAATTTAGTGGTCTTTCAAGCACTTTACGCAACCAACTGCTTGACACTTACACCCAAGCCATTTCTCTGGCCAGCACCCCTTCGGCCGGTTCTTATGAGGCCCCAAAGTGGCAAGCATTTTTCACCCCTTACGTAAATGATGTAAATAACAGCGCGCTTAATTTTGATGGCAGTTCTTTTGGCGTTGTCGGTGGCGTGAATTACAGATTCAATGAACAATTCACCCTTGGCGGGCATTTGAGCTTTAACACAAGCGACCTTTCAGCTGACATTATGAACATGGATACTAACAGCAAATCTTTTGCCTTTGGTCTCCACGCTGCCTATAATTTTACGCCTCAATGGTATTTGCGCGGGCAAGTCACGGGCTCTACTCAAGATAATGACAGCACCTACACAATGGGCTCTTTCTTTCCCTACACCGCCAGTAGCAACTTTAACGGCCAAGCTATTTATGCTGAACTAGCCACAGGTTACACTTGGCAAGTTGCCGAGGGCCATAGCCTCAGCCCGGAAGTTGGCCTTGCTTATCTCAGCACGCAAACAGATGCCTACGACGTCAACTGGTCAGGTGGGGGTGCCGGTGAATTGTATAATATGAGCTATAACGACAATTCTTACGATGCTTTCTATGCCACGGTCAACCTTGATTGGCGCAGCCAATGGGCACTTGATGAGGCCAACATCTCTCTTTTAGCAGGCCTTGGGCTTCGGCAAAAGCTCGATAATGACGAAATCGAAACTAGCGTCCAGATGTTGGGCTCAAGTTACACAACCCGGCACACCGAAGACGCCACAACTTTCCTTGCCAGCACAGGGCTTGAATATGGCAAGGGTGACTTTTCCGTCTCTTTAGACTACGATGGTGAATATGGTTCCGACCAACAAGTGCATACAGGTAGCCTGAACTTCCGCCTCCACTTTTAAAAGTAAACGCTGATTGATTAGCGTTTACAAAAGACCAGGGCAGGGGAGCTAAAGAAACGCTGATTGATTAGCGTCTCCTTAGAAAGTGTCTTCGCCGCGGTAAGAAATAGCTTTGGCCGGGCAATTAAGGTAACAATCGCCACATTCGTCACAGCGGTTTTCCAAAATAGAATATTTTTTCATCTGTTCTTTAACAGCTAAAAAAGAACATTTTTTCACGCAAATTCCACAAGCTGTGCATTTGTTTTGGTCAATTAGTAAACCTTTATAGTTTTTTCGGGCGTCGCCAAAGGCAAAATATGTGCGCTCTAACTTGTTGTTCCGCGTAATTTTATCAAAGTCATAGTCGTAAATTTCGCCATAGCCCCCGGTTACACAAAAAATAACCATGGCCTTATATTTCTCTTGGTCTTTGAGGCAAAAATCAAAAATTGGGTTGTTTTTAGCTCTAATTTCAGCGATGGAAACTTCTCGCACCGTGCCCGTCAGGCGCATGGTGTAACCACATTCAAAAATGGGGAAGCCATTTTCATCATGCTCCACTTGCGTTTTGGCAGATAAACCACAAAGGGCCACTTTGCCGCTCTCTTTTAATTGACAGTAAAACTCTTTGGTGAACATGGTCATGAAGTAAAGACCGTCATCATCGTAGGCCCGAAGGTGAGCTATTCTGGTTTCCGGCTCCCCTTGTTTGTTGATTGTGGCAAATGTCAGGCAACCGATTTGGTCGAATTTTTCATAAATATCTGCAATTTTCATAATTATCCTCTCGAAAGTTCTATCTAAAGCAGTTGATGACCATTATTTGGTGAATTGCGAAAATACTCCCTGATTTATTTTGGATTATAGGAAACGCTGATTAATTAGCGTTTCCTTTAGAATAAATCAGGGTTTACTTTATCCTCCATCTTTTATAATATAGTATGAATGAATTCACAAGTACGCTCTTTTGTGATACTGCTATTATTGGAAGTGTTATATGGAAAAGCCAGATTTATTCGGATTGTGTCCCTTTGTCACCGCCCAAAAACTTTTAAGTGGTAAGTGGTCGATTTATTTAATCCACCTGCTTTCCGCTGAGCCAATTAGGTTCAATGAGCTTTTACGTTTAATGCCCGTGGGTATGACGCATACAACTTTATCGCGCCAATTAAAATTTTTGGAAAAAGAGGGCTTAGTCGTGCGGCTGGAATATAATCAGGTGCCGCCCAAAGTTGAGTATACACTTAGTGAAATAGGGCGAGAATTTAAGCCAGTCCTTAAGCAGTTGGAAATTTGGGCTAAGCTTTATATGACTGATTATAAAATGAAAGATTTTAAAAAAGGCGCATAAAAAAACAGCGGCAGCCAGTTTAAATCACTTAAACCAGTAAAAGAAGACGTGTTTTTCCTTTTATTGGGAAGGTCATTGTCCTTCTTTGTTCTAAACTTGCAACCTGCTGGGGAGTGGTAAAGAGTTTGGGCCTCCATTATTTTATTGACAGCTAATTTAAAGTGGTATATATTTCTTTTAGGAATGTATATTTTTTATACTTTTGCTGAGCTTAAACTTTCTCGAGTTTCTTGCTCCTTTATATCTTATTTGAGTTTTTAAAATAAGCATTTTACGAGCTTAAGATAGCTAAAATGATATTTTAAAAATTTGGTAAAAGGCAATAACCTTTTATCGTTCATGGTGAATCCACGCGCATTTTTATTGCGCCACCTTGACCTTATACTTCCATTATTTGTCGGCATTAAGTGCGTTATGTGCTTGATGTTTCTTTTATTCTTGGAATTAGGCTAGGGGCGTGATGTTCGTTTTTTCTCAAAAACAAAATAGTTTGAAAGTTAAAGCTTTCACTGTTACTTCCGGCAATTTACCTGCTTGGGGTTGTGGTTTATTTTACTATTTTTCTTTCCCTTCCTTTATGTTGATCACCTTTTTAAGTTTTTTCACTAACATATTGTTAAAATTTTTTAGCCATATTATTACCTTGCCTTTAAGGGGCAGCGATAATATGGCTTTATGATTTTTTGTCTATTTTTACCTCTAATTTGATAAGGAGTTTCCCATGTCTGAAGTAAGCAAAACTCAACAACCCCCCAATGACCCCAACGGCGGAGATCAAAAACTACCGGGCGATGATTCCAGCAAATCTACTCTAGTTTTGGATAAACCGGGGGATGTCAATCAAGTTGTCACTATTGTGCCTCAAGGGCAAGAGCGTTTGGTTTTAAATTTTGACGCTAGTGCTGAAGTTTTGCTGGAAAAACAAGGTGAGAACCTTACTTTTTCCTTTGACGACGGTTCCACCATTGTTTTGGAAAATTACTATAACACCTATAGTTCTGAAAATATGCATGAAATAATGATTGGCGACGTTATTCTTTCCGGTGAAGAATTCTTCGCTGCATTAGAGGCAGACGCTCTTCTGCCGGCAGCCGGTAACGATGGCTCTTCTAACGGAAGCGGCACCAGCGTTAGCTTCGTTGTGGGCACTCTTTTAGCCGGGCTGACGGACCCCGCCAATCCTCCTGCTATCGACCCGATTGATGACGATTTACCTGAGGATGGGCCGCAAGACTTAGACGATGACAACAACGACGGCACTCCTCCGGCTGCTGGTGATTTGCCTCCCAACTTTCCTCAGACCCTTTCGGATGCCAACACTCAACCCACTTTGACGGTAGAGGCTCCAATAGGCGTCACCGAAGATGCTGCCGACCTTACTGCCACCGGTCAAGCCACAGCTACCGACCCTGATGCCGGAGCTAGCCTCAGCTTCTTTGTGGCCGATGGAAACCAAGGCGCAAGTGATGACGAAACCGGCTCAGCTATGCCTGGCGGCCTTGGTCAAAGTACGAGTAACGCTTGGGGAACTTTTGCCATTACTGCCACCGGCGAATATACATTTACTCTGAACAATGCTCAAGCTCAACAGTTGGCTGCCGGGCAAACCCAAGACATTGATTACACCGTTTATGTGCAAGATGAAAATGGCGCCTGGCGCTCGGAAGTGGTCACCGTCACAGTGACGGGCACCAACGACGCCCCGGTTTTGACAGTGGAAGATAGAGCATTGAACGAAGGTGATATAAGTGTTATCGGCCAAGCCACAGCCACCGATGTCGATGACGGGGCTAGCCTCAGCTTCTTTGTGGCCACCGGGAACCAAGGCGCAAGCGACGACGAAACCGGCTCAGCTATGCCTGGCGGCCTTGGTCAAAGCACGAGTAACGCTTGGGGAACTTTTGCCATTAATGCCACCGGCCAATATACATTTACTCTGGACAATGCTCAAGCTCAACAGTTGGCTGCCGGGCAAACCCAAGACATTGAATTCAC
>CAYJAF010000023.1:0-12037 GCA_964368195.1 uncultured Thermodesulfobacteriota bacterium | reverse complement strand
ACAATGCTCAAGCTCAACAGTTGGCTGCCGGGCAAACCCAAGACATTGAATTCACCGTTTATGTGCAAGATGAAAATGGCGCCTGGCGCTCGGAAGTGGTCACCATCAAAGTGACGGGTACCAACGACGCCCCGGTGCTGACGGTGGAAAACAAAATCTTGAACGCAGGTGATTTAAGCATCACTGGTCAAGCCAGCGAAACAGATGTTGATCTCACCGATACCCACACTTACAGTGTGGCGCCTGCTGAAGGTGCTAAGAATTTTGGCGATATGACCATTGATCCAAATACCGGCGAATATCTCTACACAATCAGCAAAGACGCCTATGACAAGCTAAATCTTGCCAAAGGTCAACAATATACTGAAACTTTTACCATTACCGTAGACGATGGCAACGGCGGCACTGACACCAAAACCGTCACTGTGACCCTTAATGGTAACACTGACTATTACGATACCGTTATCGAACAAGGGGTTTTGAATTCTACTGAAAGTCCTGTAGTGACCGGCGACGTTGACCTCACTGTTGCAGCGAAAGTTAAATATTTTGTGGTAGAAGGTGAAAACGGCGAATATGTGTTGGTGGAAACAAACCCCGGCGGAAATGACCACCTAGGCTATATTTGGTTTACGCCTGATAAGGCAAGTACTGGCAGTACTGCATTTGAATTTACTTTGAACAACAATAATTCTGTTGTCAACGGGTTGGACAAAGATGATGAGTTGGTTTTGGATCTTAAGCTTGATTTGCCGGGTGAAGATACGAATAACGGTTTTTTAAATATTTTGGTTGAAGGAACTAATGATGCGCCAACACTGAAGGTCAACGACCGCACTCTTGATAGTGCTAATAGAAACTCGGTTTCCGGCATTGCCAACGGTAATGACGTCGATAATGATGCGGTTTTGACCTATGGCCTTAGCGCACCGCCCGAAATGGAGCTAAGTCAAATTGGTGACTATGGCACTTTAACCATTGATCCTGATACGGGCAGATTCACCTATACTAAGCAAGGCATCCCCACAAGTGCAAGCGATGATGCGGCGATTGAACGCTATAAAAACCTTCAAAAACTTGATGAAAATGAATCAGGCACTGAAAAATTTACCATTTATGTTCAGGACGAACATGGTGTTTTGACGTCTGCAGAAGTAATTATTACCGTGACTGCTAATGGTCAAGTCATTGAAAATGAATTGAATATTGACTTCAGCGGCCAGCTTGGCAATTATGATCTTATTGGAAATGAAAAAGCAAACACGTTTGTAGGCGGTGCCGGTGATGATGACCTCTTCGGTGCTAAAGGCAATGATAATCTTACGGGCGGCGCTGGTAACGATGACCTTTTTGGCGGCTTAGGTAATGACAAGCTCTATGGCGGCGAAGGCAACGATGTGCTCTTTGGCGAAGACGGTCAGGACACACTTGAAGGCGGCGAAGGTCACGACCACCTCTTTGGTGACGATGGTGCGGACAAACTCTATGGCGAAGCCGGCAATGATATGCTTTATGGCGGCAAAGGTGCCGACGAGCTCTACGGCGGCGATGGCAACGATATGCTCCATGGCGGCAAAAATAATGATACGCTCGACGGTGGTGCTGGCGGAGATACGCTCTACGGCGGCCTGAATGATGACACACTTAAAGGCGGCACGGGCAGCGATACACTCTATGGCGGCGATGATGATGACGAGCTTTATGGCGGCACGGGCAACGATACGCTCTACGGCGATGATGGCAAAGACAAGCTCTATGGCGAAGAAGGTAACGATACGCTTTACGGCGGCAAAGGTGCTGACTACCTTGATGGTGGCACAGGCATAGACACCCTCTTTGGTGGCGATGGTGATGACCTCTTAATCAACGTTGACGGCAGAGATAAGTTGTATGGCGAGAATGGTGACGATCTCATGACAGTTGGCAAATTGCAGTATAGCAATGGCACACTCAATCTCGATGATATTCTCATTGATGGCGGTGATGGCGTTGACGTTTTACTTGTTAATGTGCTTAATAGTGATGATGTGAAAACTCTTCTTTCAGAGGGAAATATCACCAACACTGAAGTTATTGTCATGGGTAACAATGCTGCTGAGATTACCGGGAATAATAGTGAAGAGGTTCTTACCGAGCTTGGCATTGTTCAAAATAAAAATGACAAACTCAAGCTGAACGACTGGACACTAAACGAACAAGACGTTGATAATAGTGGATACGACTCTTACACTTATAGCGGCGGCAATGATGATTATAAAGACATGACTATTTTTGTGAACCAAGCCAATATTGTGAGTTAAAGATCTAATATTAACCTTAAATAATCTCAAAGCCCCTTTTTGTCGTAAACATTACGCCAAAAAGGGGCTTAATTTTATCTAGCCGCTACTAAAAACGAAAGAGTTTTCAGCCCCAATTATATGGCGCCGGTTATAAATTTAATAATTTTTGCTGTTTGAGTTTGGGAATTATAATTTTCGAGCATGGTTTGGCGGGCGGCGCGGCGCACTTTATCTAGGTGCCTGTGATTTTCAAGTAAAGTGGTGATGGTTTGGCTAAATGTCTCTATGTCGTTAAGATTATATAGAAAGCCATTGACGCCGTCTTTTATTATTTCGCAGATGGGCCCAAAATCAGAGCCCAAAACTAAACAACCACAACTCATAGCCTCAAAAAGACCGCTGGAAAGGGACATTGGCGCCGAAAGAAACACATGAACCGTTGAGGCGTGGAGTAATTTACGGTAGTCCAAATAAGGCAGATAAGCCACACTGTGGATGCGCCGATCGTCAAGGTCATATTTATCGCGAAGCGTTGCCCGCCAAAGATTTTCCGTTTCTTTATTATCTAGCCCCACAATGAGAGCGTGGCATTGGGGGCGTTGTTTTAAAACAGAGGCTAACGAGTGTAAAAATTGGGGGAATGGTTGGTTGAAATCGGCACTGCGACCGGAAAAAGTGACCAGCTCAGAGATTTGGGAAAGGTCGCAGCCATCAATGGCAAAGGGCTTTTTAGTGGTGTAGGAAAAGAAGTTTGTGTCAATGCCTTCATGTAAAACTTCAATGTGCGAGGCCAACTCTTGGGGATAAGTTGATTTTTGCCAATTGGTGGAGGTGTAGGCCAGCTTCGAGTTTTGGAGAGCGTCAAAGTGAAAGAAGTTACGCATTTTATCCGAAGGTTTTTGGGCGTTTTGGCGTAAACCATCGGCGTAAACTACGCAGGCGGCTTGGGGAAAAACTTCACTCACGTAAAAAGCATATCCTTCGGCAGCATGAGTGATAATAATATCAGGCTGAAACCCGCTATTTTTAAGGCGTTTCAAGACCTTGGCCACTTGGGCACCGTGCTTTAATGCCGAAAGGGCCTCAAACTCGGCACGGTCGGAGCTCGGCGGCACTTGGGGGTAGTTGACTAAAAGGCGATTGATCCCGGGGATTTGAACGTTGCGGCGTGTCCGGCTGGTGATAAAGAGGACTTTGTTATTTTTGTCGGCGGCCAGATTCGCAGCTGTGTAGCGAAAGGGCCCGGGAAAGGAATGAGGCACAAATATTATTTTCATTTAAGCCTCAAACCGATTGTTTTGCTGTAAGATTCAATAAAATTTTTTCCTTCACTTTGCAAAGCTTTAACGAAGTTTTTCCCCTTGTCAGAGGCCGCATAGGCATTTAAAGCGGATAAAACCAAGGGGTCGTAGAGCGCTTTATCGTTATCTAAAATGGCCAGAACCTCACCGAGGGTTTTTGAGTCACGGTAAATGCGGGGCCGCAAAAGGGCACAAAAAACATTGGCTAAATTTAAAATTCGTGCCGGGAAACTTATTTCATCTCCCTTTAACTTCCGGGGGTAACCTGAGCCATCAATTTTTTCATTCATTTGGGCAATTGTTTCTTGCACTGGTAAGCCAAAGTCAAAAAATTCCAATACTTTACTGGCCCGTTCAACATGAGTTTCTAAAATTTCCCGTTCATTGTCGGTTAGTTTTTCTTTCTTATTAAGAAGTTCCCCGGGCAAACCAATCATGCCTATTTGACTCAAAGAGGCAGCGATGTGCAAGGTCTTTTGCTCTTCCGGAGTGCATTTGAGTTTTTTGGCCAGCTCAGTGGCCAAAGTGCCAAGGGCCAGCGAATGGCCACACAAATAGGGGTTCACCAGCTCAACAGCACGCATCAGCACCGCTATCAATTGCTCGATGCGTTTTTGTTCTGTCTTTCGTTCTAAAAAAGTATCGGTTACATCACGGTAGACGGAAACAACGCCACTGACGCGCTGATTTTGCCCAAAATAAGGCACGCACAGTGCTTGGAAGTATTTTGTTTTGCCGGAAATAGAAATTGGCACTTCAAAAGTGTGGGGAGCTTCGGTGCGCACTACGGTGTTTATTTGTTTTTGAAGTCGTTCGGCCACCTCTGGTTTTAAGATGGCCCCCATTTTACAGCCCACCAAAGCTTCCGATTCGTAATTTACCAATTGGGCAAAGCTGTTATTGGCGTATTGAATGTTGCCTAGACGGTTGGTGAGCACCACCCCATCGACTAAAGTGGCGTTGATGTTGTTTAAAAGCTCTTCTTTGGTGGAGATTTCGTCTGCCAGGTTGGTCATTTTATCTTCTAAGGCTTTGCCGTCGTTTTCTAAAAAGAACACCCAACTGAGTAAAGGAGTTACAGCTAAGGCAATTAAACTGAGCACAACAATAGTTATTATGGTATAGCGAAAACCGCTGTATGAATCTTTCACAATTAAGGTGGATGTTTCGTAAGCCACTAAAAGATCATAACCTTTAACGGGTATGCCGAGAGAATATACAGTTTGCTCACCGGGAATATTCCGCTCTTTAAATGGTAACGCCGCACCGAAAGGAGCTTCCCAATCGGCCATAGCAAAGATGTCGTTGCGGTAAATATCAATATACTGAAGTAAATTGCTCGTGCTTTTAGTCCACTGCAACAAACGATGGGAAATCATAGATTCATTTTCCACAGTCGGAAAGAGCTCAGCCAACTTTGTCTTCACCGGGATATTTACGAAAATCACAGCCACCGGCTCGCTTTTTGTTTTGGTGAAAATGGGGGAAGCCAAATCCATCATCAAGCCTTGAGCCCCGATATATACGGGGGAGAAATGAGCTCTCCCGGTGTTGAGAGTCGAGCGCAGAAGGGTGTCTTGTTCGGGATTTATGGTGGGGGGGGCGTCTGGGAAAATGTGTAATAAGGGTTCCATATTCGCGCCCCAAACAGTGACGTCGTTAAAATTTTGTTCAAGGGCTAAAGCGGCCAAGTCATTTTCCAAGACGTTACGAATGTTTTCTATTTCCGTGAGGCTATCGTCGCCCGGGGTGGCCCAGATGGGAATTTCGCCTCGGTCTGTTTGTTGGACATGCAGCATAGCTTCAGAGCAATATATATAAAGCTGTTCACGGTTGGTGTAGGTGTTGACGTCGTCTTTGACGCGGTTAAGCCACAAGGTGACGTCTATAGCTTTGTTGTGCGCTTCGGCATTTAGAGTTGAAGTGAGGTTGTTTTCTGTGTTTTTGCCGACATAAAAGACGGCATAGGTCGCAATGGTGATAAGAGCAAAAGTGCTGAGTAAAAGGATAACTAACACACTGCCGCTTATGTGGCGTTGATATACACCAAGCAAATAGTTTGGGGTAGCCATGCTCTTACCTTTCACGTAAAGCGTTTTGATGCGCTTTTAAGATGGGCTTTAAGATATAGTCTAAAACTGTTTTACGGCCGGTTAGAATATCGGCGGTGGCAACCATTCCCGGTATTATAGGTAAGGTTTCATTTTGGTAGGTGATGCCGTTTTTATTGGTGCGCAGTTTGGCCAAATAAAATACCTCGCCCTTTTGGTCTTCAATGGTATCGGCGCTGATTTGCTCCAGCACCCCACCTAAACCGCCATAAACGCTAAAGTCATAAGCGGAAAATTTGATCATGGCCTTTTGGTTGGGGTGCAAAAAAGCTACGTCAGCAGGGCGCACCCGCACTTCCACCAGCAAAGTATCGTCTAAGGGCACAATTTCCATAATGGCTTCCCCGGGCTTGACTACCCCTCCTATGGTATTTAGGTGAATCAGTTGGATAGTGCCGTTGACAGGGGAGCGCACCACAGTGCGGGTCACGCGGTCGCCTCCGGCGGCCAAGGTTTCCCTAAGGGAATTGAGCTTCACCCGACGTTCGTTGATCTCCTCGGTAATTTCAGAATCCAACTCAGCTTCGCGGAAGGCTATGCGCTGTTTGGCTTCGCGAGCGGCCGCATGTGCTTTGGGAATGGAGGCATTAAGGGCGGTTGATTCACCTTCCAAATTAGTCACTTCTTGCTTCAAAGTCAAATAATCCAAACGGGAATAGTTGCCTCGGCTAAGTAAATCTTCAACTGTCACCAAGCGCTCACGGATCAATTCTAAATTGCGGTCAATAGTATTTTTGCGCTCTTCTTGTTCTTCCACTTCGCGCATCTTTTGTTCGTATTGTGATTCCAAAAGGAGCAACTCATTTTCCCGTGCCAGAAGGCGTGCCTGCATAATAGATTGCTGATCTTCTAAGAGTTGGGGGGCATTTGCTGACGTTATACTTTCAGGCAAGGTAAATTCGGTGTCTTTCAACTCAGCTGTCAGGCGAATAATAGCTGCACGATGTTCTAAAGATTGGCTTAAGGCGTCGCGATAGGTGCTGGCGGCCATTTCATTTTCTAAACGAACCAAGGGCGTGCCTTGGGTGATAACTTGTCCTTCGCGGACTAAAATGGCTTCAAGAATGCCGCCTTCCAGGTTCTGGATGATTTGTGTCCGCTGGGAGGCTATGACTTTGCCTTCGGCGCGGGTGACTTCATCAACTTCAGCCCAAGCTGCCCAAATAATTAAAATAATGAGTAAAACTACTGTTAATAAAGTTAAAAGCCGTGCTTTTTGTTTTGGTTGACGCTCAAGGGCGGCTTGCACCACATCGGCATATTGCAATTCGTCGGGGGTTGCTTTAACTTTCTCTCTGCTTGGGGATTCACCCCGAAGCAAGGCTTTAAGCCAAAGTTTTACTTCATGGGAAAATTTTAGTGTTGCTTTTTTGGTTGAGTTTGAGTTGTTTGTGGCATCTTGAGGTGAGTTGCCCGATTGCGACAAGGCTTGAAGCCAAAATTTTACCCCTTGAATAAACTTTTTTAGCCTTAACATTTTGGCCGGGCTTGGATTCTTTTTATCTTCTGCGGGCATTTTTTTTGTTGGGTCTTTTGCCGGTTGCATAATTATCTCGCACAATAAGTCAATATTTTTAGTAGTGCTTATTTATTCTATTTTAGAATAAATAAGTAAAGGTTTGCCGCTCTTTTAGCAAAGTAACCGATAAAATATATGCGTTTACTTAGATTGCCACAGGCACAATTTCTTTAATTAGTGGTAGCAGACGGGTTACTTCGATATTTACTTATAACAATATCTTTGGGGCCGTCAGCCACAATGCGCCCGCCTTCCATGATAATAAGCCGATCTACCAAGCGGAGCATACTCATACGGTGGGTCACTAAAATTACAGTCTTATTCTTCAGCTCTTTAATCAGGCGCTCTTGAAGGTAAAGTTCAGAGGTATTATCCATATTGCTGGTGGGTTCATCTAAAATAATAACTTCCGGGTCACTAATTAGAGCACGGGCCAAGGCGATGGCTTGTCTTTGGCCGCCGGAGAGGGCTTTCCCCAGCTCACCCACCTGAGCACCAAAGCCTTCGGGATTGGTGCGGATAAAATCAGTTACCCCGGCAACATTTGCGGCCCTCAGCATGGGCTGATCTCCCACGCTGGGGTTACCTAAAATAATGTTGTCGCGCACGGTGCCGTAAAATAGAATGGCATCTTGGGGGACAAAGCCCACTCGCAAGCGCAAGTCAGTGGTCGAAATTTGCCGAATATCGACGCCGCCAAACTTGACTGCCCCTGCTTTTGGCTGGTAAAGGCCGACCAAAAGGCGAATAAGTGTTGATTTGCCAGAGCCCATTCTGCCAATGATCCCCACCTTTTCACCTTCGGCAATCCGCAAATTAAGGCCTTCTACGGCCATGCTGGGGGATTTGGGGTAAGCAAAGCTCACGTCTTCAAAAGTGAAAGTTGGGTCTAAGGGGCCAAAATCAACTGAAGTGGAAGAGCGGTCATTTTCTGAGGGAAGTTCCATGAGCATATTTAGAGCTTCAAGGGAAATGCGGGAATTTTGGTAGCGGGTAATGAGGCTGGCTACCTGCATCAAAGGTGCCATGGCGCGACCGGCTAAAATGTTACAGCCGATCAAGCCGCCCAAGGTTAAACTGCCATCACCGATAAGGTAAACCCCCCACACTACAATGGCGACAGTGACCATTTGAGTTAGAAAAACAGAAAACCCCATTACTAGCGAAGAGTATTTTTTACTTTCCAGGTGGGCTTGGGCATAGGATTCTACGCCTCCTTCCCAGGTGCGCTGCATACGTGTTTCACCGCGGCAACATTTTAAAACTTCAAGGCCGTTGACCATTTCAGTGAGAATGGTATTTTTTTGCATACTTTCGGCGTAGCTTTTTTCGGCGGCACGTTTTCCCAGAGACTGTAAGAGAAGACCCACCGCCAGCATAATTGGTATGGCCATGATGGGAATGAGCACCAAAGGCCCGCCAATGAGCCCCATAACAACAAGAAAAATAGCCAAAAAGGGGAGATCAATGCAAGAAAGCAGGGTAGAAGAGCTGAAAAATTCTCGCAATGATTCAAACTCGCGGATATTATTTACTAAAGCTCCGGTGGATTCCGGTTTGTGATCCATCTGCATGGAGAGAATTTTATCAACCAGCATACTGGAAATAACCACATCGGCATTGCGTCCGGCTAAATCCACAAAGTGGTTACGTAAATTGCGCAGTAAAAAATCGAAAAAATAGGCGATGACAATGCCAAAAGTCAAAGCCCACAAGGTGTCGGTGGCGTTGTTTGGCACCACTCGGTCATAAACATTCATTATAAACAGCGGGCTGGCGACAGCAATTAAGTTGATGGCTATGCTGGCTATGGCGGCGTGCCGATAAATGGGGCCATAGTGTCTGATAGCATCCCAAAACCAGTGTTCTCCTTTGGTCGGTCGAAAACTTTCCACCCGTTTGTCTGATGCTTTGTCGGCGGCACCAAAAATGGCAAAACCGGTATATTCTTTGGCCAAGCACTCTTGGCTAATTTGTTCAGGCTCATCGGTTAGCTCAGGGAAAATGACCGTGGCCACTTGATCGTTAAGGGCAGTTAGCACGCAAGAACGATTCTTTTTCAATAAAAGAACACAAGGAAAAGTGATGGTTGCAAGGTCATCAAGGGTAGGGCGCGACATAAGTCGTGTGGTTAACCCGGCTCGGGTGGCAGCGCGCAGGCATTCCCCCGGCGTCACTTCACTGGCCCCGGAAAGACCTGCGTATAAATGTTGCGGGGAGACAAATTTGCCCTTAAGGCGCATAAGTGAGCTTAAACTGCGTAAAAGAGGGGGGATGAAATCAATGTCGCTGGGGGCCACATTGGCTGCTTCTAAATCTGCCAATGTGGCTGTTGTTTTTATGGTCTCGGTTGGTTGGTCTTGCGACGCTAGCTGTTGAAGTTCTGGGTCTTGGTCTGGAGTCGGCAAGTCATCAGCTTGCTTTTTTGCGGGCTCTTTCGAGCTCGCCTCCCTTTTATGCTTAGCTTTTGTTTTCATTTTAATCACGGTGTTTCAGAATTTTAAAGCCGGGAGGCTTAAAACCTGTTCACACAAACAATTTTTCGGCTCTCTCTTTGTCAGATTTCACTTGTTTTCGAGTTTGGTGGATCAAACTATTTTCCTTAAACACGCTTGTCTTTGGCAAGATAACTTGAAAATTTATTTTGTGTGAACACGCCCTGGTGTTTTACAGTATCAACTCAAGGTTTTTTTAATTTGCTTGCGCCGCCTTTAGTATCAACTCGGTATTGACCCCCAACTCTGGCAAGAGTTTGCCGGCCAAAGCATAAAGGGTGTAAGCGCTGATCAAGATATTGGCGTGGGCCGTGACTGCCAGCACTTCAGAGTTATACAGCTCACTTTCAGCATCAAGCACGTCTAAAAGAGAGCGCTGGCCACCTACGCGAAATTGCTCTAAATACAAATCACGCGTTTGTTTATTATACTCAATGGCTTTTTTGTGAGAGCGGAATTGCGAAATAGCTGTCTTGTAGTCTACCCAAGAATCTTCAATTTGCAAAGTTAAATCATCATAAAAATTATAAGCCGTTTCGTGGGCTTCGCGCACGCTGGCATTAGCGGCCCTGACTTCTGCCAAATCCGCTCCGCTATTATAAAGGTTCCAACGCATAACTACCATTACATCCATGCTGGGTTCCCACTCATCGTCGGAATAATAGTTGTCGTAGCTGCTGGTGTTTCTGTTTGAATAGTTAACCCCGGCTTCCAAGTTTATAGTGGGGCTGAAGTCGGCTTTCATTACTTCTTGTTCGGCCCGTGCTGTGCGTATATCGGCCAAATAGGCAATGGCTTCGGGGTTATGAGTTTTGGCAATTTCAAGAACAGTTTGGGAATCTGTAAACATTTTAGGAGGTTGTCTGACTGGGCCCAAAGCTTGAGGGACAGGCATGGAGGTGTTTCTGGTATAAGCGTTTTGCCCTTGCATTAGTGCTGCTTTGGCATCTTCCAAGTTGCTATAAGCCCTGGTTAAGCGGCCTTGGGTTTGAGTCAATTCAGCTCTGGTGTCAGCACCGCTGTCTTCTCGGTCAGAGATCAGGACTAAAATATCTTGATGCTGCCGAAGGTTTTCGTGGGCCAGCTGTAGATTTTTTTTAAGTGTAATCAGGGATATATGAGAAATGATGCCATCTAGTGCTAAATTAGTGGCGTTGTCAATAACTCGGCTGCTGGTCGATTCTAAAGTTGATTCACTGGCCTCTACTCGGCCACGAGTCGCATATCCGTCCCAGAGAGGCTGAGTGAGTAAAAGCGAAACTTGCCCGGTGTAATATGCGTTAGCCGTGGTTTGACTTCTGTCGCTATCTTCATTGGTAAAACCGCTATCGGCAGTCAAGTCCAGCCGCGGGCCATAGCTGGCTCTCGAGGCTTTCAGTTCGTAAGCGGCGGCTTGACGACTTTCTTGGCTGGCTTTCAGCGATTTATGGGAACGCAAAACGGCATTAACAGTGTCGCTCACCGAAACTTGGTGGCCAGTTCCAGCGTTATTGTCTTGTAAGACATAAGTGGCTGCCCAGGCCACATTAACGATGGAAAACGGCACTACCACTAAAATAAATGTTAAAAAATAAAAAATTAAATTCACGCCAAATCTCCTCCTGGCAAAAAACACTCCAAATGCTATAATATGAAAAACCGCTTCTTTAAAAACAACGGATACTTTAAGGCTGATTTACTGGCACATACAAAGCGCACGAACACGCCCTAGCCACTTTCAGTGTGGCACGCATGTTTCACTTTTCAATAGCCTGAATGATGCTGAAAGTAATCTTCGGCAAGGATGCACCGGGCGACAGTTGCCTTAGCCGTCGCCACAGGCAACTTGTGGTGAAAATATATCGTTTTTGCCTAAAAATTCGCAAGTGTTTGCGCATATTTTTTGCTTGACTTGATATTAGCTTCATCAACTATTGCTAGTGGTTATGATCTTTTTTTGTTGCGATTGATTGGTCAGTATTACCCCGTTTCATAAAAGTTCAAATTTTAGATTTCAAATATCTAGTATAACTAATATTTAATTATACCAAATATAGTATAATTTGTCAAGAATCCGGCTGGTCGAGGCCAGGGCCTACGCATCTAAATTCTCGCCGCTCGCCTCCGGGGGGTACTTCTCCAAAACATTCCTTATTTTAATTCCTTCGGCTTCGCTTATTTCACAATTAAATACAAGCTGCACTTGCAAATCATCTTTAATTACTGGTGCTTACCATGTGAAAAATAATTATAACCTAAAAAAATTTAGATGCGTAGGCCCTGTGGTCGAGGCACGGAAATCAATTTTCAGAGATTTTGTGGAAAAGTTATTTTAAAATAAGATTTTACT
>CAYJAF010000022.1:0-37495 GCA_964368195.1 uncultured Thermodesulfobacteriota bacterium | reverse complement strand
CAGGCGATGATCTCTTTGCTGTGCCCGGCCTCGGCGGCCAACAGGTCTTCACCCATTCCGGGCTCATGGCCTCCATTAACTGGTTTGCCGAAAGTGCGCGGCTCATGGCCAAGCAGGCCAACCCCCCGACCCTTTTCAACGCCTCGGCTCGCGGAGCTCAAGTCCCTGGTTTCACAGAAGTTGCTTTGCGCACTTTGACTACCGGCTTCCCTGAGCTGGTGGAAAAAGCTGACCTCCAAGATCTTTTGGCCAAATCTCCTCTTTTGGTCAAAAAAGAAGTGGAAGGCGATTTAAAGCAGATGGCCGGGATTGTCGGCACTTTACGCCGTTTGGCCCGCAACCAGGCTCCTAAAGTGCAAAATGAAATTAAACAGCTGAGTGCAGTCTCTAAATTCTTGGGGCGTCTTTTGGCACGGGGGCTTGAGGCCCGCAACCCTGCGGAACTGGTGGCGGCTCTGAATAAAGCTGATTTGCGCCTGACGACTATGTTGGCTGGGCTTTTGAGTTCTGCTACGAAGTAAGGGAGAAAGTCATGCTTGCGCCTAAATCCACCGGGTTTGATAGTTTTTCCCACAGAAACTCAGCCACTTTGGGGCTGGCCATGATCATGAAAAATGAGGCCCATAATCTTATTCGCAGTTTGGCACCCGTTGCGTCTTTGGTGGATGAAATGGTGGTGGTGGATACCGGCTCTGGTGATGAAAGCCGCGAAATTGCTCGCAGTCTCGGGGCAAAAGTCTATGATTTCAAGTGGATAAATGATTTTTCCGCCGCTCGCAATTTTGGGCTGGCCAAAGCGCAAACAGATTACATTCTTTGGCTTGACGCCGACAACAGCCTGAGCCCGGAGGCCATAGCCGAGTTCCGCAGGCATTTGGCTCCGGAAACAATCCTTTGGGCTACGGAAGTTGTCACTCCCCAAGGGGATCGCTTGTGGCAAAAGCGTGTTTTCCCCAATCACCCCGAGGTGCGTTTTAGCGGCCAAATCCACGAGCAATTGACCCACCCTCCAACTTGGGAAGGTCTCCCCACGGAAGTGGAAATTCTCCATTGGGGTTATGGTGATTTGAAGGAAGCCCGTCAAAAGGGTGAGCGCAATTTAGAAATTTTGCTCACTTGCGCTGAGACTAAAGCGGGGGAATTTTATTGGCTCTACCAAACGGGGCGCACTCTTTTTAATTTGCGGCGTTTTACCGAAGCCCTTCATTGGCTTCAAAGGGCAGCGGAGGCGCCGAACCAAAATCGCCCTTTGTGGGGACACGCTTTAATACTAATATCACAATCTTATAAGCGTTTAGGCCAACACGGCCCGGCCGAAGAAATAGCCCGCACTTTAGTGGCTCAAGCGCCGGATTACGGCCCCGGGCATTACCACCTCGGCCGCCTTTTATACGACGGCGGAGACAAGGGCCGAGAAGTGGGCGAGTGTTTGGAAAGTGCCCTGATTTTAGGGGCAGGGGATAAAGCTTGGGGAGCCGATAGCCAAAGTTGTCACTTTCGAGCGGCTCTGATGTTGGGGCACCTATGGAGCTCCCAAGGGCGAGGTCTTTCTGCTCGCCAAGCTTACGTTTTGGCAGCTCAATTAGACCCCCAAAATCCCGAGCCCTCATTTGCTCTGGCTGAAATGGCCTTCCACGAAGGACAAGAGAAAGCTGCCCGCCACCATTTAGAACAAGTGCTGAAAGTCGCTCCCCAGCACCGGCGTGCTTTGATGTTGTTCAATAGCTTAGCAAAGGAGGCCATGGCCCATGTCTAAAGTGATTGGTTTTTATACCGCCGGTCTGCCCTTTGAAGGCGACAGCTTGGAAAAAGGCGCCTCTTTAGGTGGAAGTGAAACGGCTTTCATTCAACTCACTCGTGCTCTGGCTCGTCAAGGCCACCAAATTTTGGCCTTCACCAATTGCCAGCGGCCCGGCCGCTACCACGGGGTGGAATATTACACTTTGAAGGATTCTTTGGCTGTCTTGGCCCAAAAGCAGTTCGATGTTTTTGTGGTGAGCCGCTATTTTTCTTTCTTTACCTTGCCTTTTGCGGCCAAGCTCAAAGTTTTGTGGAACCACGACACTTTGGATAACCCCAAAGAATTAAGGCAAATTCACGATGAAATAGATTTGTTTTTAGTGCTTTCCCAATTCCATAAAGATAATTTTCTCCTAAGGCTTCCCCAGTTGGACGACCGTTTGGTGCTCACCCGTAATGGGCTGGATTTGGATTTGCTCGACAAATCAGCGAACCCCGGCGGCCGCGACCCCCACAAGCTCATTTACGCTTCAAGGCCCGAGCGAGGGCTTCGTTTGCTTTTGGAATCCATCTGGCCGCGGCTTTACACTTGGAACCCCGATTTGCGGCTCTACATTTGTGGTTACAGCGTTAAAGAGGATTCTCTGCCGTCGGAATTAACCCAAACTTATCGACAAATTGATGCTCTCTTGAGTAAGGCGCCGGGGGTCACTATTTTAGGTAGTCTGGATAAAGAAAGTTATTATCGTCACTTAAGCGAATCAGCCCTGATGCTTTACCCGTCTACTTTCCCGGAAATCAGCTGCATCGCCGCTCTGGAGGCTCAGAGCTTGGGAGTCCCCATCTTAACTTCCAACGCCTTTGCTTTGAGTGAAACAGTGGTGGAAGAACGCCTTAAAGTGAGCGGCAAGCCGGGCTCGCCAGAATATGTTAATAATTATTTGGAAAGGGCCATCGACCTTTTAAGTGCTCCCGAAAACTTAGCGGAGTTGGGCAAAGCTTGCCGGGCGAAAGTGCGCCCCAAAGCCTCTTGGGAGACCATCGCCACCGAGTGGGGCCGTCTTTTTGATCTCAACTTGCGCGCTAAAAACTATCACAATATTGTGCTGGAAACCGAGGTGGCACCTCATGCTAAAAGCCATTGAAATTACTAAAAAACAACTGGCGGATAAAAATCTTTGGGGTGATGGGCTCACCTTTACTGAAGATGGTGTCCAAAGGGTGGAAGGGGCTTTGGCCCGCTTGGCTCAAGGGCCAAAAGGAGCTTTCGGCCTTGAACACCAAAGCCCGGGCGGAGCCCCTTTGCGCTTGACCAGTGCCGTCAACCCCCAAGCTGAAGATGCCACCTTGGTGGAGCGTTTTTCTTTAGATCCTGACAAAGGTGTTTTGGTTTTAGGTTTGGGCTGGGGCTATCACCTAGAGGAGTTGGCCGCTCGCCTTTCTCCCAACGCTCCCCTGTGGGTTTTGGAATCTCGCCCGGAGCTGGCCGCTTTGCTTTTGCGTCACCGGAAATTGGATTCCCTTTTTGCTCGCCCCGGCTTTCGGCTTTTTGTCGGGCCGTTTAATGGAATTCCGTGGGCTGACGATGAAATTGCACCGCCGCAAATTCTGTGGCGTCCGGCAACTTTGCGCCATTTTGCCGCAGAATATCCCATTTCAAACTCCCAAGCTAAAACGCCCCCTTTACGGCCGGAGCCTTTAAAACGCCTGCTCCTCTTCCAAAGTGGCTACTTTTTAGATGGTGAAATTCAAAACGCCGCCAAAAGTCTAGGGTTAGAGACAACAGTTTGGAACTTTAAGCGTGGCCTTCGGGCCAGTGGTGAAAATTTTCGAGAGCTCTTGGAGCTCATCGGTAGTTTTAAACCTCAACTGGCTTTAACTGTCAACCACTTGGGCTTTGACGCTGAAGGGATTTTAGACGACATCTTAACTCGTCTAAAACTTCCGGTGGCCTCTTGGTTTGTGGATAGCCCCGCTTTTATTTTAGGGACTAATCGCCCCGGCCCGCAAGTGACGGCCTTTAGCTGGGACAGTGACTACCTTCCCACTCTCCAAAGGGCCGGTTTTCAAAATGTTCACTACCTGCCTTTGGCTACCGATAGCACCTATTTTCGCCCGGGGAATTTGTCGCAAACAGCTGAGCGCTCTTTGGCTTTCGTGGGCGATAGTTTAACGGCGGCCACAGAGAAATATTTGGCCAAAATAAATCTCCCTCGGCAAGCGGTTTTGGCTTTTTTGCAAAAAACAGATTCTTTGGCGAGTGCATTTTTAAATGATAGCCACTTACTTCCTCAAAACGAGGGCTTGAAGAGCTTGGTTGCTGATTTTAAAATTGAGCCCACTGAGGAAATTTGGAATGATTTGGGTGCGTTGGTTACCTGGCGGGCCAGCCGTCTTTGGCGCCAAAAGGTTTTGGGTGCTTTTCCGGCTGAGCTTTTGACCATAGCCGGTGATAAAAATTGGGGCTCCATTTTACCCAAAGTTCAAAGTGTTCCGCCCCTTGATTACTACCGTGAATTGGCTCCCTTTTATCGAACAAGCCAAGTGAATATCAATATCACGAGCGCTCAAATGAAAAGCGGCCTTAACCAAAGAATTTTTGATGTCCCGGCGGCCGGTGGCTTTTTACTAACTGACTACAAAGAGCAGTTGACAAAAGTTTTAGAGCCCGGGAGCGAAGTCATCACTTATAGCCACCCGGAAGAGGCCGCGGATTTAGCTTGTTGGTTTTTAGCTCGGCCCAAGGCTCGCGAAAAAGTTGTCCATGCCGCGCGCTACCGCATTTT
Source organism: uncultured Thermodesulfobacteriota bacterium (assembly GCA_964368195.1). Classification (GTDB taxonomy): domain Bacteria; phylum Desulfobacterota; class Desulfarculia; order Adiutricales; family Adiutricaceae; genus Adiutrix. Next base: position 32,969 of record CAYJAF010000022.1, on the reverse strand, counting down.
AAAGGAGCATCTCTATAAACACCGTCTGGCCGAACTTCTGCGAAAGGTAGCCTAGTTAAATGGAAGTAACTGCCGCTCATAAAGGTTCCGGTAAGGGCATTTGCGTTATTCAAATGGCTAAATTAGGGGATTTGATTCAAACAACGCCCCTTTTAAGCCAATTGAAACGCCATTATCCCGGTGAAGAGCTTACTTTGGTAAGTGGCCAAAAAGAGCTTTCGGCTGTTGCGGCCCAGCTACCATTAGTTGATGCGGTAGTAGATATTTCAGAGCTTGAAGATTCTGTTGACAATGGTGCTTCAATTAACAATAGAGAGCAATTGCCCGACAGTTTACGCCGTAAATTTATAGCTCTCTATACTTTAAATAGCCATCGACGGGCTTTAGCTTTGGCTCAAAAAATTGAAGCTGAGCAAAAATATGGCCCTGAACTTTGCGGCACAGAAATAAAATTTACTGCCGTTCAAAACTTTCTTTTGGCCATCATGTCTGAAGAGCGCTCTTTGGGACGCTTTAATCTGGTTGATGTTTGGAGCTCTCTTTGCCCCCAAACCAAAGAGCCGCTCCCTCTTAAGTGGTTTTCCGGGAGTGACTCGGTTTTGCCTGCCACTGAGGCCCAATTTACCATCGCCTTGCAAATGGGTTCGCGCCACCACTTGCGCCGTTGGCCGGTGGAAAGTTTTACGGCTTTAACTGCGGAGCTAACTCGGCTTTTGCCTTCCTTCAGGCTGTTGCTTTTTGGTTCAAAAGATGAGAAATCTTTGGGTAAAAAGTTTGAAAGCTTGTGGGCCAAAGAGAATGTCCCTTTGGAAATCCATAATTTAATTGGCCAGACCAACTTGGCAGAGCTGGCCGGTTTATGCGCCGTATCAGATCTTTTAGTCACCGGAGACACAGGCGTCCTGCACTTGGCTGCCGCATCAGCCACTAAAGTTCTCGCTCTTTTTTTTGGCCCGGCTTACGGCCCGGAAACAGGCCCTTACGGAAGCGGCCATTTGATTTATCAGGCTCAAGCTCCTTGCGGCCCTTGTCGGGAGGACGGGGCCTGTCGGGAGAGGCTTTGCCGCTCTTTGCCTGATCCGCAAATAGCTGCTCATTTTGCCGTTACCCAGCTTAAAGGTGAGCTTGCTTCATTAAATAATTTGCCGAATCTTCCCCAAGGCCACCGCCTTTGGCAGACGGAAATAGATGAATTTGGGCAGACGCTCAAACCTTTGGGTTCTCCGCCTCTAATTGACGGTGAAGCTCTGGCTCTCATTTTAACAGAATGCGGACGAAATCTTTTGCGACCAAGTTATCAAATAAATGCTTCTCGCCTCAAAAAACAACTTGAAGCTTACCAGAACCGAGAAGTAGCCATAGACGATACACTCCTAAAAAGGGTAGTCCAAAGGGCTTTTGGGCAATCGCTTGAAATTGGGCGAGAGTTTGAGGGGGCTGCTCGGAGCTTGGCTTGCGAAGTTGGCTTCAATATTGCTTATAACTAAATCGGGTATATTTTGCCTATAAAATACTAATTTAAGGAAAAGCTGATTTATCAGCGTTTACTTAAGGAATCAAGTTTCCTATAATCCAAGCCCCCAAGGAGGCTCACCATGCATACTCTCACTGTAGACGGCCACAATATCAGCGTCAATGAAGTTGTCGGCAGTAATTTAGAAGAAATTTTAGCCTTTCTTATGGAACACCCCACCACTGATAATCGAGTTATTACCGATGTTTTAGTCAATGGTGAATCTTATTCCGAAGAAGTGCCCCATGCCGCTTTAGAGGTGGAACGCGAAAGCATTCAAGAGTTGGCCGTCATCACTCATACAGCTGAAGACTTGAGCCTTAACTTCCTTAAAAACGCGCCTCACTTTTTGAATTCTTTACGTTTGGCTTTGAGTAAAATTGTGGAAGAATTTCGTTTGGGCGATGAAGTTGAGGCCAATGAGCACTTCTTGGGCTTTTTGGAGACCCTTCATTTAGCCGTCAGCATGGTGGAGCAAGCTAAAATAACCATGGGCCTGGCCGATGATCGTCCTTTGGCTGAACACGGCTCTTTAAATGAATATTTAGCTTCCCTCGGTGAAGTTTTAGACCGCCTTAGCGAATTACAAAAGCAAACAGATTGGATCTATTTGGCTGACGTTTTGGAATATGAACTGGATGACGCCCTCGGGCAGTTGGCGGCTCTTTTACCACTTTTGGCTAAAACCGGCCACTGAGCCAAAGGGACGCTGAAACCTTGAAGGGATTAACCATGACGCCAGAGGCAATAAGCCAAGCCCCACTGTTAGAGCTGGTGAGCACCTATAATCAATGCTTAAATTTGAGCCGAGCCTATTTGGATTCCACTCGTCAATCTGATGAAAAGGACTTTGATAACAATCGCTTGGAGCAATTTGTGGCGATTCGGGCCGAGCTTTTTGCCGCCGCTGAAGGTAATCTTAAAATGTTGGCCGCTATCCCTTCTGACCCTGAAGATAGAAATCGCCAAGAGCTGACAGCTAAAGTCAAAAGTATTATGACCGAGCTTTTGCGGGTGGAAAACGAATTGAGCACTTTTTTGGGCGAACATTTGGACAAAATGCGCCAAACTATAATGCAAATGAAAAAAAGCCAGCCCGTTTTCAAACGATACAGTTCCATAGGCGGTCATATGCCGCCGTGTCGCGTCACCAGACGAGAATAGTGCCTGCGGCTGCCATCTGTGCCCTTGATTTTGAGTTGTTAGGAGATTTTTAGTTTTGATAGAGTAATTATTCTTGCCATTAAAAGCACCCACCTTAGCTTTGGGTGCTTTTTTTACTTGATTTTAAGGGCGATTCGTGGTTATTTAAAGGGTGACTCCTAATTGCTCTTGAAAGAGGGCTTTTTATAGCATTTTAAGGAAATGCTAATTAGTCGCCGCTGAAAAACGACTTTAGTTTTTTAGCATCGATTAATTAACCAGCGTCTCCATAAGTTGACATTACCAATGTCAACTTTTAAAGGCCCACTTTGCTTTTGGTAAAACGTGCAAATTAATTGCACTTATGCCAATGAAAAGCGCTTGGCTGCTCTTTGCAGTTAAGATAGTAGTTTCACCTGAAATTACTAGAAAGCTCTTTTGGAAATGGTGCTAATTTATGGATATATATAAATTTGAAGTTTTGGAAGAAAAAATATCAGCCATTTTAAATCAAATGGCTGAGTTGACTCAAGAAAAAGAATCTTTAGTCAGAAAACTTGCCGAAACTTCCAGCGCCTTGGAATATACCCAAAAAGAACTCACCGCCGCCCAAGAAAAAATTTTGACTATGAGTGCTGACCGCAGTGCTGTTTTAAACCGCATTGAAACTCTCTTGGAACGCTTGAGTTAAACCATATATTTAGGCTGTAAACAATGACTGATGACTTCAAGCAACAAAGTGAAAATTCTGAAGGGTTTCAAACATATGCTGAGCCTCAACTGGTTACGGTGCGTCTGTTTGAGCGGGAATATCAAATAAAGAGTGATCAGCCGCAACTGGTGGAATTACTCGCTGCCGAGATTAACCGTGAGGCCAAAAAGTTGCGCGAAATGCAACCCAATAAAATGGGCCCCGGCCATTTTGATTGGCCTGTGCAGGTGGCCTTCCACTTGGCTTTAGACCGCTTTCGAGCTCAAGAGGCTTATAATACTCTCAAAGCCCAGGTCGAAGCAGAAGCTGAAAAAATTGCTCGCCGCCTCAACATGGGCTTAGGTGAGGTCGAGGCCGAAAAGCTGGCTCGTAAAATCACAGCTGATTTGGAAATCCCAGATCCAACTAATAAGAGTATCCCTTCTGCTCGCAGTCCCAAACCTTTTACTGCAACGGGGCACAATTTGCGCGACCGCATTAACGCAAGTTTAAACAATTTAGATTCAGATTGCTTGCAAAATCAATTTCAGCTTGATTTAGAAAAAGTGCGCAGTGAAGCAGAAAAAATCGCCCGGGATCTAGTTCAAGATTCCCCAAAATCAGGCAAGTAACACTTGCCTTTAACTTTGTCAAGAAATCTAACCAAATTCGCATAGATACTTTGCGATTTATATATTAAGTGAGAATTTGCTTTTTATTCTCACGCTTTTTAAAATGAGAACTTGACGATTAAAAAACTCGAGGAAACTTTTTTATATAAAAGGTTTTTACTCGCGGAGAAATATTTTATGACCGGATACATTATAATGGCTCTATCCGGCCTTGGCCTTTTGGCTTTGGGCTCGGTAGCTGGGTTTTTTTGGCGTAAACGACTTTTTGAATCACAAATGGAAGACATTGAGCATTTATCGCAAAAGATGATTGAAGAGGCCCAAAGGGACGTTGTCAACATTAAAAAAGAGGCCGCCTTAGAAGGACAAGACGTCATTTTTCAGATGAAGGCCGATTGTGAAAAAGAGCTTTCCGAAAAGAAACGAGAGCAAAAGCGACAAGAAGACCGTTTGGCCCAAAAAGAGGAACATTACGAACGCCGAGCCGAACAGCTGACCCAAAGGGAAGCCGCTGTTGCTCGCCAAGAAGTTGAAATCGTAAAAAGTGAAAAACACATTCAACATAAAAGTGAAGAGCTCTCTAAGATCATCGCCACTCAATCGGCAACCTTAGAACGGGTTGCCCACATGACCACCACCGAGGCCAAAGAGATTTTATTGAAAAATATGGAAGAAGAAGCCCGCCACGAAGGGGGCAAAGTCATTCGCTTGGTGGAAATGGAAACAAGAGAGATTGCCGACAAAAAAGCTAAAGAAATTTTGGCTTTGGCCGTCAAACGCTATGCCGGTGACTATGTGGCTGAGCACGCCATTTCAGTGGTGCCGCTTCCCAACGACGAAATGAAGGGACGAATCATTGGCCGAGAAGGCCGCAACATCAGAGCTATTGAAGCGGCCACCGGCATTGATTTGATTATTGATGATACGCCGGAGGCCGTTATTTTATCCGGCTTTTCGCCTTTGCGGCGGGAAATCGCTCGTCTCTCTTTAGAGCGGCTCATTGCCGATGGTCGAATCCACCCGGCCCGCATTGAAGAGATTGTGGCTAAAGCCACCGAAGAGATGGAGCAATCCCTGAAAGAAGCAGGTGAGCAAGCCACTTTTGATGTGGGCGTCCACGGCATTCACCCCGAAATCATTAAAACCTTAGGCAAATTAAAATACCGCACCAGCTACGCCCAAAACGTCTTGCAGCACTCCCAAGAAGTGGCTTTCCTCTGCGGCATAATGGCTGCCGAATTAGGGCAAAACGTCAAACAGGCCAAGCGGGCCGGGTTACTACACGATTTGGGGAAAGCTGTTGACCACGAAGTGGAAGGCCCCCACGCCCTCATCGGGGCTGAGCTCGCCAAACGCTATGGCGAATCGCCGGCGGTTGTTCAGGCCATCATGGCCCACCATGAGGACACCCCGCCTGAATCGGTGTTGGACGTCTTAGTCCAGGCCGCCGACACCCTCTCAGGAGCCCGGCCGGGAGCTCGCCGCGAAATGCTCGAAACTTACGTCAAACGCCTGGGCGACCTGGAACGCATAGCCAACTCCTTCAATGGTATCTCCAAGAGCTATGCCGTCCAAGCCGGGCGCGAAGTGCGCATTATCGTCAATAGCGAGCAAATCACTGATGATTCAGCCACCATCTTAGTCAACGACATCTGCCGTAAAGTCGAAAAAGAAATGTCTTACCCTGGGCAAATTAAAGTCACGGTTATCCGTGAAACCAGAGCTGTTGGCTTTGCCAAGTAATTTGTGACCTTTGGCGGTCTTCTTCTAACAGAATCTCCCCTTGGAAAATTTTCAGGTATCCAAATAACAAGACCTCCGGCTCAAACCATTTTGAACCGGAGGTCTAGCTTTCCACGATTAAATTAATTTTACATTGGCGGCTAAAAAACTCAAAGCACTGTTATTATAATTCCCACTTAATTACGACTTCAGTGCGTTAATAAAGAGCGGGAGGACTTATGCACCCTTTACATAGTTTTTTGGCCAAAAGTTAAAGGGTTTTAAAAGAGAGGCCATAGCGATTGCGCCTCTCTTTTGACGTAAAGCGCTTTATTGCAATGCTTTACGGACTTCCACCACACCGGCGTTGGCATCTTCGGCATAGATGTCGGCTCCGATGCGTTTAGCCCAACGGGCGGTAACCGGGCCGCCTGCGACTAAGGTTTTGTATTTCTCGCGGACGCCTGCGGCCCGCAAGGCTTCTTCCAGTTTCTTTTGCTCAACCATGGTGGTGGTCAAAAGGGCACTGGTGGCGATAATGTCGACGTTGTTTTTCTCAGCGTAATCAATGATCACATCCACGGCGATGTCGCGGCCCAAATCATGGACGTTGAAGCCATTGGCCCGGAACATGGCCACGGCAATACCTTTGCCAAGATCGTGCATATCGCCTTGCACGGTGGCGGCGATGACACTGCCGCCGGCTTTTTGGGCGCCTTCCGGCAGTTTGCTCATGATGTAATCAGTGGCGGCCAACATGGTTCCGGCTGATTCAACCAGTTCCGGCAAAAACATGGTGCCGCGGCTGAAGGCTTCGCCCACTTCGGTGATGCCCACAATAAAACCGTTGTTGAGCACGTCAAGGGGGTCTACCCCGGCGTCAATGGCCTTTTTGGCCACATCAATAGCCTTGTCTTTATCTTGATCTAAGATTGCTGCAACCGCTTCTTTATATAAAGCCTCAGACATATGTAACTCCTATTTCATTGTAAAAAAGTGTTGTTGTGAAATTAGCTTTTAGCTCGCACCGGACATTTTTTTGAAACGCTCAACGCAGTTCATTTTAATATCCAAAGCTTCAGCTATTTTAAAACGAGCTTCCATACCCATGTGTTGGAGACCAACGGTAGGCTGCACGGTTCCTAAGCCCATATCCTCACGGACTTCCGCCATGACAATGGGGTCGGCCAAATGCTCGATACCCACGCCTAATTTGTCGGCTACATATTTTTTGGCTTCATTAATTCTCATGCCTTTGGTCATTTGCATACGAGCAACCAGATCTCCGGCTCCCCGCATCCCGCCCATGCCAACGGACTGTGCGTGTGCAATAGCCATCCCAAAGGGATCGCCAACGCCAACCTACAACCCGTCTGCTTTACAGATCTCAACCATGGCCACAGAGCAGCGGCTCAAGGCGTCAACAGGCGGGAAGTCGCTCATAACCACACCACCAACGCCCATACCCATGTTGGGGTGAACAGGGATGTTGGCCACTTCCACGCAAGGTTTGATGAAAGTACAAGCCCGAGCGATGTTCCAAGGAATGCTTTCGCTGGTGTTGGTGTTAACCACCGGCCCGAAGATGCTCACGCCTGCTTGTTCCGCCACCTTAACTTGATCGTGGGGATAAAGCCCGGCCAACTTCGTGCCTTTGTATTCTAAATCGCCATGGAGACCTAAAATAAATTCACCGGCCATACCAACTTCAATGGGCAGATCAGGATATTTAGCCCGAAGTTTTTCCACAGCTTGGAAAGAGGCCAGAGCATCGGCGTCGCCGGAGGCCCCAACAGTGTCGAGGTTCAAGCCGTCACAACCGGCTTCCCACATACCTTCGCCAATGAAGAAAATGTCATTGACTGAATCGTGAATCATGTTTTCGTAAGCTTCCCGAGCTTCTTTGACTTTTCCGGCCGGGAGCAACATCATCGGGTTGGGCCACGGGCCGTCGGGCTCGGTATAGGTGCCCAAGTTGGGCATAGCGCCATAGAACAGAGGAACGTGGGTCAACATCACGGCTTGTTGCATGATGGTTTGTTCATAGGCTAAAACGGGTTTGATGGGCTTGTAGCTATAGTCCACGTGGGCTAGTTCAGCCGTATCACCACCGAAGAATTTTTCATACATAATCAGTGATTGTAAGCGGTCTTCAGTGCCGCCATGGCGCCTGATTTTCAAGGTGCCTTCGTCATAGGTCAGAACGACTTCTTTACCTTGTTGGCAGCCGACAATGCGGTCGGGTCGCATGAAGAGCTCTTTCATATATTTGATTTCATCGCTACTTAAGGTGGGAACCCCGGCGCGAGATGCCGCATCAGAAGAGCCGGCCTCTAAATCTTCCATTAACTCTTGTTCGGTCATTTCCAAAAAAGAGCCATCCCCCAGTCTGGTCAAGACTTTGGTCATAAACTTCCTCCTTATTAAGGCAAACTTTATGGTTGTATGGTGATTAGCAAAGGGAGCGCCCCGGTTTTGCTTTGCAATTTAATATGAGCAAGTATGAGGCCAAAAGAAGTAATAGGTGCTAAAAATGTAAATCTCGGAGGTAATAGCTTGATTTTACTTGAAAACAATAGGGTTCATTCGTAGGGGATGTGTTTTGAAAAGCGCAAAATTTTTTTGCGCTTTTTGCGCATAGACCGCAAAAGCGCAAAAATTTTTTGCGCTTTTTGCTTTGTAAAAAGACCAAAGCCCTGACGCCAAAAGCGTTATTTAAAGAAGGATTATGGTGAAAATATCTTATTTTAAAATATTTTTTCCACAAAATCTTTAAAAGTTGATTCCCTTGGGTATTTTTCGTTCACCTCTTGACTTTTACATTAAAAATGCCTACCATAACAAAATATTTATTTATGCAAAAAGGCCCTCTTAAGTGGCCTTTCCTTTATTTTGTAAAGAGAGGAATCTTTCTCCAATGCCTATCTATGAATATCAATGCACCAAATGTAATGAAGTGACCGAAGTGCTTCAAAGTATTTCCAGCCCTCCTTTGAGCCAGTGCCCCAGCTGCCAAGGGCCGGTAGAAAAACTTATGAGCATGAATAGCTTCCAACTAAAAGGTAGCGGCTGGTATGTAACTGATTACAAAAGCACCAACCCTTCAACGCTCCCTTCCTCTGAATCTAACAAAAACTCCGCACAAGAAGCGGCCAAGAGCACAGACTCAACAGCCAAAGAAGTGAAGAAGGAAAGCGCAGCGGCTACCCCGGCGGCGGCGAAAGCATCACCTTCTGCCTCTGCCCCTAGCTCGGCCAAAGCTTAAGGAAACGCTGATTAATTCTGCTTGCAGAATTAATCAGCAAGGCACGCACGCCTCACATGAGCCCTTCGGGACGGAAAACGATCGGGTTTCCCTCACATTTCGGCGGCGACAAAATAGGCAAATTTGCCTACTTTGCAAGGAAACGCTTATAAATCAGCGTTTCCTTAAGTATAGTAATTTCAGTTGAAATTACTATAAAAACAACCGCTGAAAAACAATTTGTTTTCCGGCGGTTGTTAAATATTGTAGGTAGTTTTCGTGATTTTTGGGAAATTGCGTAATTGCGTAATTGCGTAATTTGGGGAGTGCTTCTTATTCATTTAAAGCGGCTTGAACGGCTCGCCCCAGTTCCTCAAGGGTATATGGTTTATTGACAAATTGGCTGGCCCCCAAGGCTTGAGCTTTGGCGACTTCTTCGGTTTGAGCCATACCTGAGGCGATGATAGCTTTTTGGTGTGGTTTAAATTCTTTAATGCGTCCATAAGTCTCCCGTCCGTTAATACCGGGATCCATAATCATATCTAAAACAATCAGGTCAACATCTTCGGATTGTAAAAACTCCACTGCCTCTTCGCCGGAAGCCACCGAAATGGGTTCGTAGCCAAGTGTCTTGAGCATCTTGGTGGCCAACTTACGTTGAATGTCAATGTCATCAACCACTAAAATACGCTCTCCGGCTCCTTTGTAGTTTTCCAAAGCTCGCTTCTTTGAAGTGGCCGGAAGGGGAGTTTCGGCTACAGAGGCGAAATAGAGGGTGAAAGTTGTGCCCTGTTCCGGTGAGGTTTCTAAATCAAGCATGCCTTGATGATCTAAAACCATATTCCACACAATGGCCAGACCCAAGCCTGTGCCGCTGCCACTGTGGCTTTGAATTTTGTTAGAGAAAAAAGGCTCAAATATCTTATTTACATCTTGAAAAGTAATTCCTGTGCCATTATCACTAACTATTATGCAGCAATATTGTCCCGGCTCGATATTTTTTCCGTTAAAAAGAGTTTTACTTTGAGTTAACTCTATTTTTTTCGTTTCAACTTTGACAATGCCTCCATCTTTGTTTGGAGGTAACGACTCAAAGGCGTTATGAATTAAATTTACAAGCACTCTTGTTAAGTGAATGCTGGAGGCTAAAAGAGAGCCGGCTTGGGGGTCTAGATTCACCTCTAGTTTTGCCTTGGGGAAAAAACTTAAAAATTGACCACACTCCGGAGACTTAACGTAATCATCAACTATTTCATTTAATAAGAGCTTACTTTTGCTGGAGGCCACTCCTTGGGAAATGCTTAACAGGTCTTTCACCACCGCAGCAGCTCTTTGGCCGGCATCCATAATTTCGGTCACCACTTTTTTCTGGTTGTCAGTGAGATTTTTGTCCAGTAAAAGTAATTGCGGGTAGCCAATGATGCCGGAAAGGATATTGTTGAGATCATGAGCCACTTCGGCAGCCAGCAAACCCATGGCTTCCATTTTATTTGAGCGAGCTAATTTTTCTTGTAAAACCAATTTTTCTGTTTCAGCAGTCTTTAATGCGGTTATGTCGGTGAAAATTAGCACCATGACCATAGCATCGCTCAATTTTAGTTGGCGTCCAAAAACCAGCCATTCCAAAGGAGGTTCCCCGTTTTGGCCGGCTGTTTGGATGTGGCGCCCAATAACAGAGGAATTACCTCGGAGCTCAGACCACAGGTGTTCCCAATCTGATTCTGGATGCACAAAGCTGTTGGTCAGAGGTGTGCCCATGGCGTGAAAAAATCCCAGGTGAGAAAATTTATCGAATTCGTAATTGGCATCGAGCAAGATGCCATTTTCATCTAATATCGTAATAACTTGCGGGGATGTGTCAAAGATGGTTCTGAATTTGAGCTCGTTTTCCTGCAAAAGCTCAGTAGCTAAAATGCGTTGTTCAATCATTTCATTTGCCGCCACCGCCAAACGAGCAAATTCTTCAAATGGTTGCTCTTCGGGGTTTATGCCTTCATATGTAACCGAAGCTTTTTCAAAAAAGGCGAAAAAGGCTGTGAAACTCTTTTGGGCTCTGTTTGATAAAAATCTGGAGATCAACAAAGTCACGAGTAACATGGCAATTGCAATAACAACAATTTCAAGGATTTGAGTTCGGACATCTGCCGAGAGCTGCGCTTGTCGTTCAGCCACCTTTTCATCTAAATTGCGGTTACAAAACCATGTGACCACTACCCATTGCAATTCGGGCACAGAGCGATAAAATACTATATGCTCGTGGGCGTCATCATCAAAACCAAGTTGATATTCCACATCAAAGAAGCCTTTGTTTTGCTTTTTTGCCCCCACAATTATATCTGCTACCAATTTTTGAAAAAGTGGTTGGTCACTTAAGGTAAAAGCATTTTCCCCAACCATGCTTTTGTCAGGAAAAGATAAAATCTCACCATCGTAATTTATAATAAGAAGAGAAGTATCCTCGGCAAAGGTGAGGGAATCGGCCCATGCTAAAGTGCTAGCCTTCAGCTGTTCTTCCCAATCTTCAAGATATTCACTGGTTCCAATAATCCAGCCGTAAGGTTCATAAATTTTAAAAAAAGCCATGGGAGACTCTTCCACTCCACTGGCAATACGCGCGTCAGTAACGAGCTCATAGCGGAAGAAGCCCTCTTTATTAACTTTGAGACTTTTGACAATATCAGAAAAGGCGGCCGGATTGCTTTGGAAAGATAGTTCCGAAAAAGATCCACCAGAACCCCTGGGGACTCTATTCGCCGGAAAGTTTAATAATCCCTCACCATCGACGGTTGCGACAAAAATATCTGTTTTCATTTCACCTTCAGCTAAGCCTTTAAGGCTGGCTAAAGATATTTTTTTCAATTTGTCTTCATCAATCCCCAAATTTTGTTTTTCTTGGGCGATGGCCTCAATAATGCCCCATGCCTCTAAGACTTCTGCTTTGAGGTATTTTAAAAATAAAATTTCTTCCAGCTGGTGTTGGGCTACGATATAATCGCTGATGCGGTCTGTTTCTAAGTTGAGGGCATAACGATGCGTGGCGATGAAATCATCGGCGATAGCCTCTATCTCTGAATCGGTACGCTTGATTTCAAAATTTATCCATGCTGCGCCTATCAGTAAAATAGAGAACAAAGAAGCCCCAGATAAGATGAGAGCAAAGAATTTTGTCAAATGTCGTTTTGGCTTCATTTCCAGTTGATTTCCCTGTGCCCTTAAAACACAGTTTTACTATTGCAATTTCAAGGTTTGCCCGGGTCTTAAAATAGATTTGTCCGTCAAATTATTTAATTGACGCAAGGCGGCGACCGTTAGCTTGTGCTTGGAGGCAATGCTGTAAAGGGTATCTCCGGCCACAACTTTGTAAGTGCTTTTGCCGGCAGCGGCTGCTCCTTTAGCGACTTTCAGCTTTTGTCCGATTTTAATATTAGTATCCTTCAAGCCGTTAAGAGCCATCAAGTCTTTGACGCTAATGCCGTATTTCTGAGCAATGAGCCCCAAACTCTCGCCCGATTTCACCACGTGAACAGTTGCTTGAGCCGGAACGCTACTTTGGGGGCGAGCCGCCCCTTTAGTGACTTTCAGCTTTTGCCCGATTTTAATATTAGTATCCTTCAAGCCGTTAAGGGCCATCAAGTCCTTGACGCTAAAGCCATATTTTTGAGCAATGAGCCCCAAACTCTCGCCCGATTTCACCACGTGAACAGTTGCTTGAGCCGGAACGCTACTTTGGGGGCGAGCCGCCCCTTTAGTGACTTTCAGCTTTTGCCCGATTTTAATATTAGTATCCTTCAAGCCGTTAAGGGCCATCAAGTCCTTGACGCTAAAGCCATATTTTTGAGCAATGAGCCCCAAGCTCTCGCCCGATTTCACCACGTGAACAGTCGCTTGAGCCGGAACGCTACTTCGGGGGCGTGCCGCTTCTTTAGCGACTTTCAGCTTTTGCCCGATTTTAATATTAGTATCTTTCAAGCCGTTAAGGGCCATAAGTTCCTTGACACTAAGGCCATATTTCTGAGCAATGAGCCCCAAGCTTTCGCCCGATTTCACCACGTGGACAGTCGCCCGGGTCGAAGGAGCCCCAACGGCGGATTTCCCCCGAGGGTCATAGACCTTGAGTTTTTGTCCAACTTGAATGGTAACACCCTTAATATTGTTGATGTCAGCCAGCTCGCGCACGCTCATGTTATATTTTTGCGCAATGACGCCCAAATTCTCACCAGCGGCCACAACATGAGTGTTGGCAGCCTTGGGGGCCGCTTTAGTCTCCACCACCATCAATGGGCGTGCCGGAGTCTCCCCTTGAGCGGTGAGCGGTAAATTAGAGGGAATCGTCAACACTTGTCCCGGTTTAATGCGAGAGCCAAGCTGGTTACTCGTAGTAATTGTCTCTTGAGAAACACCATAGAGTTTAGCGATGGATTCTAAAGTGTCTCCACTTTGCACCTTGTGGCTAAAGGAAACTAAACGAGGAGTGTTTTGGTCGGCCACGGGAGCTGTTTGAGTCGAGGTCTCCAGTGGTGATTCCATAACTGTTTGCACTAAGCCGGGGGCAATGCTCTGAGCTGTAACTTGGCCTTTTTTCCCGGCTTTCTCATAGCCTTCAGCAAATTTTTTACTGCTCCCCACTGGCAAGCGAAGAACAAAATCAGTTTCTTTCGGGGGGATGGCCTCTTTACGCAATTGCGGGTTCAGCTCTTTTAGGCGGCTAAAATCTTGCCCGGCATACGTTGCGGCCTCCTTTAAAGTAATGGGCTCAGGCACCACCACCTCTTCCCACTGGTCGGGAGGAAGCATTTCTATTTCAAGGCCATAAGCTGCCGGATCTTTTGCAATAAAAGTTGCGGCCAAAAAGCTGGGCACATAGAGCTTAGTCTCGGCCGCCAAGTGGCCGCTGACCTCAGACATATCCCAAAAGTTTGTGGCTCCATAGCTTTTCATGCCTCTGAGGATTTTCCCCTCACCTGAGTTGTAAGCCGCAATGGCCAAAGGCCACGAGTTGAAAATATCATGCAGAGATGTTAAATAATCAGCCGCAGCATAAGTTGATTTAACCGGGTCGCGCCGCTCGTCAAGCCATTCATTAATGGTTAAGCCAAAGTGGCGGCCGGTGGCTGAGATAAATTGCCATGGCCCTACGGCACTTGCGTGAGACACGGCGTCAGTTTTAAAGCCACTTTCAATCAGGGCCATGTAAACTAAATCTTCAGGCAAGCCCTTTTGTCGGAAAATAGCTTTCATCATGGGAATGTATTTAGAGCCTCGGCTGAGGCCTTTGGTCATAAAACTACGAGCATCATTGAGGAAATAGTCGATATTCAAAAGCACTTGGCGGTTGAGCTCTAAAGGCACATCTTCCTTCACCCCCAAGGCCGCCACCTCACTGTGGATCATCTCGGCCAGTTGGTCTTCAAACTGTGAGCCCAAAGTATATTTATTGCCGCTTTCTTGGGCCACGTTTTGCGCACTGCGTCCAATAACGGAACTGTCCAGAGCTAAACAGGCCGGGAGAAAACCCAAAAGACAACTTAAAGCCACAAGGCTTATGAGGCGACGAGCAAGCATGTTTCCCTTTCAAATGAATCTATACGATATTTAAAGCATAAAGATTATAACACATTTTCCGAAGTATGTAAAATGTCTTGCCTGAAGCCACTACTCGGAGATGAAAGTAACTTGTTCTGTTTGAAACAAACGAAGTGACGTCGGAGTAGGCCGCCGTCCCTGCCAAAATTTTGACTGAAAAGTTGGCCCGCATTTTGTATTAGCTAACAGGCAAGCACTTGTCTCGAAGTAAGTGCCCTTTATAAAGTTGATATTGTCAATATTTAAAATATTAGTTTGCATACTTACAAGGAGCTATTATGAATGCCATCAACGCTAGAGTTAACGGTCAAGCCAGTTATCAAGCCAACACCCAAGTGCGGGCCGCTTGGCGTGAAGAAATGCTCGATGAGCTTTTAAATCAGATGCGTGAGCGTCAACCGGCCCAGGCAGAGCTCCTTTCAGGCCAACAAAATGAGGGCATGGCCTTTACACGTAAAGGTCATTATATTGACTTGTATGTTTGATGGCTTTAAGCTTGCGAGATAGTAACTTCCGTTTGCTATATTGCCTCGCACTAGCCGTCAAGTATTTGCCAAAGGTATAAGGAAACGTTAATAAATCGACGTTTCCTTTTTTTATCGTTTGTTTTTCCTTTTCTCATCTGAATTTTTTAATAAATCTTATAGTATTTTAAGTGGGGGCTGGAGCCTAGTTACGGGGAATATTTACGGCTTGATTGCTTTATGGTATAATTCATAACATCATTTAATAGAACGTTGATTAATTTGTCTTTACTTAAGGAAACGCTGATTTATTCTGTAGCAGAATAAATCAGCAAGGCACGCTACCTTTCATGAGCCCTTACGGGACGGGAAAACATGGTTTCCCCTCTCATTTCGGCGCGGCGAAGTTGGCAAATTGCCAACTTCGCTAGTAAACGCTAATAAATTAGCGTTTACTTGACAAAGCAGTTTGTGTGATATGTCGAAAAAAATTTCGCAAATATATTTGCATGACCCCATGCAGAAGCACCGTTATCAAGTGATAATCAAGCCGGGTGGCGCACGTTGTAACCTTGCTTGTAGCTATTGTTATTATTTACATAAAGACGAATTATTGGCAGCTGGAGACTCTCAGCTCAGAGCAGATGATTCTGCGCCCACCGGCCCGTCGGTGATGAATGAGGGCACTTTAGAGAAGCTAATAAGTCAATACATCGCCGGTAATGATCATCAAGAAATAGTCTTTTCCTGGCAAGGTGGAGAGCCGACTCTTTTGGGCTTGGATTTTTTTGCCAAAGCTTTAAAGTTACAAAAGAAATATAATCACCAAGGGAAAGTAATTGCCAACACCCTCCAAACGAACGGCACTTTACTTGATGAATCCTGGGCCCTTTTTTTAAAGGAACATGGTTTTTTGGTGGGGCTCTCTATTGATGGCCCGGCTGAATTTCACGATCGCTATCGGCGCGACCGCCAAGGCGCCGGGACTTTCCGCCAGGTCATGGCCGGTTTGGAGCACCTTCAAAAACACGATGTTCCCTTTACCACTTTGACGACCGTCAACAACCATAATGGGCGAGAACCTTTAGCTATCTATGATTTTCTGACCCAAACCGTGGGCTCAACTTACGTGCAACTAAACCCTTGCGTTGAACCGCAACAATTTACGAAATGCGCTCCCCATCATTGGGAGAAAGGGAGCCTCCCGGTAGTTAAAGATTATGTCTCCTCAGAGCGTATTCGCCACTTCGTCACCCCTTGGTCAGTGGAGCCCGAGGTCTGGGGCCATTTTTTGACCAGCATTTTCGAGCTTTGGAGCCAGAGGGATTTGGGCCGTGTTTTGGTCAATTGGTTTGAAACAGCCGTGGCCCAAACATTGAAACTGCCGGCTCAAATTTGCCTTACCGGCCAAATTTGCGGCAAAGGGGTGGCTGTTTTGCCTGACGGTGGCGTCTATAGTTGTGATCACTATGTGAACCGGGAATATTATTTGGGAAACATTTGCCAAAAGCCTCTTAACGAGCTGGTTTTTTCAGCAAAGCAACAAGCTTTTGCCTTTAAAAAACAAAGGGAGTTGTCTGCCGAATGCCTTGCCTGCCCCCATGGGCTTTTGTGTTGGGGCCAGTGCCCGCGGCACCGTTTTGTTAAAACCTCTCACAGTCCTTACCCTTTAAACTATTTATGTTTAGGCTTTAAATATTTTTACACCCAAGCCCGGCCGAAGCTTTTCGCCATTGCCGAAAGTTTGGGAAAAAACGAGCAAACAAAGTAAACGCTGATTTATTCTGCCTGCAGAATAAATCAGCGAACGCTCGCCGCCTCTCATGAGCCTTAACAGGATGGAAAAACGTGGTTTTTCCTCTCACTTCGCAAGGAAACGCTAATAAATCAGCGTTTCTAAACTGAAAAATCGCAAACTTTGCCACTTGGCGCAAAACAAAAACCAAGGGAGACAGTTTATGTTTGATTACAAATGGAAGAAAAAAATGGCCACCGCCACCATGCCCCTTTGCCTCACCATGCTGGGGACAGCCGCCGGGCTGGAAAGCACCACGCTCTGGGCCCAAGAAGAGGAAAAGCGGCCTAATATTTTAGTCATTTTTGGTGATGATATTGGCCTCACCAATCTTTCAGTTTATTCCCATGGGTTGATGGGCTATCAAACGCCGAACATCGACAAAATTGCCCATGAAGGCATGATGTTCACCGATTATTATGCCGAGCAGAGCTCCACTGCCGGACGTTCTACCTTTCTCACCGGGCAGACCTCCTTTCGCACGGGCTTGAGTAAAGTGGGTATGCCCGGGGCAGAGGTGGGCTTACAAGCCGACGACCTCACCATTGCTGAAGTTTTAAAAGCCGAAGGTTACGATACCATTCAGTTGGGGAAGAATCACCTTGGCGATCGTGATGAGTTTTTGCCCACCAATCACGGTTTTGACGAATTTTACGGCAATCTCTATCACCTTAACGCCGAAGAAGAGCCCGAGCATCCCGACTACCCGGCTGACCCGGAGTTTCGGAAAAAATATGGCCCCCGCGGCGTCATTCACTCCTTTGCCGGTGGAGAAATTATTGATACCGGCCCACTAACCAGTAAGCGAATGGAAACCATTGACGAAGACATCAGCCAGCGGGCCGTGGATTACCTAAATAAACGCCAAGGCGACAATGATCCCTTCTTTATGTGGGTCAACTTCACCCATATGCATTACAGAACTCACGTCAAGCCCGAAAGCCTTGGCCAAAGCGGCAAGTTCCTGAGCCCCTATATTGACACCATGATCGACCACGATAAAAACGTGGGAAGCATTTTAGATGCTTTAAATGCCGCCGGGCTCGCTGACAATACCATCGTCATTTACACAACCGACAATGGCCCGCACATGAACTCCTGGCCAGATGGGGGCATGACGCCTTTCCGTAGTGAAAAGAATACGAATTGGGAAGGAGCTTTCCGGGTGCCGGCGATGATTCGTTGGCCTGGCCATATTGCTCCGGGCACGGTTGATAACAGCATTGTTTCGGGGCTCGATTGGTTTCCCACTCTCATTGCGGCCAGCGGCAATTCCCAAATTAAAGAAGAGCTTTTAAAAGGCTATCAAGTGGGCGACGTCACTTTCAAAGAGCACTTAGATGGTTATAATCTTTTGCCTTATTTAACTGGTCAAGAAGAGGTCAACCCTCGCAAGGAGTTCTTCTATTTCTCTGATGACGGAGACTTATTGGCCTTGCGCACCGGTAACTTTAAATTTGTTTTTATGGAGCAAAGGCAAGCTGGTACTTTAGCGGTGTGGATGGAACCTTTCACCCCTTTGCGTTTCCCCAAATTGTTTAACTTGCGCACCGACCCCTTTGAACGGGCAGACATCACTTCAAACACTTATTATGATTGGATTTTCCGCCACGCCTTCACTTTTGCCTTTGCCCAAGAGCAAGCTGCCAAACACCTGGAGACTTATAAAGAGTTTCCTCCAAGCCAAAGGGCTGCCAGCTTCACCATTGATCAGGCGGTGGAAAAGCTAAACCAATCTTTGGGGAATTGATTTTCCCTGAAAAAAATCTTGTTTTTGGTGCCTTTTTAGCTTATAGTAAAAAATCCGCTGTTATGGTGGTTTGATGAATTTAAGGAAACGCTGATTTATTAACGTTTCTTAAATACGGGGCGTGGCGCAGCCTGGTAGCGCAACTGCTTTGGGAGCAGTGGGCCGGGGGTTCAAATCCCTTCGCCCCGACCATTCAAAATAAAGGAGTCCGGAAAGGTTAGCGCCTCTCCGGACTCCTTTATTTTTAACTCTGGCACCCACCTAAGCACCATTTTGCGAATGCAAAAGGGGTGAGAAAGCCGGCGTGCGTCTGCTGAAAAACGACTTTAGTTTTTCAGTGGCGACTAAGTAGCTGATATGGCTTCTTTTTTTAGTAGAAGAAAGCACTATTGCGGCTTAAACGTTTTTCCCACCTTGGCGCATTTCAGCGGGAGTAATCCTCTCGTTTTAGGTTGTTTTTTTTCATATGGTAAGCCAACAGCTGTCTTGAAAGCCCTAAGGTTCGGGCAGCTTTGGCAACGTTGCCTCCGCTTTTGGCTAAGGCTTCGGCCAAAATATCTTTCGGGTGACGGTATTTGTCGAATTCATTTGCCGATAGCCAGGGGATCTCTGAATCGCTCTGCTTTGCTGGTTTTGCGTCGGGCCATTGGGCTGTAAATTGGGCGGCTAAATCCCCGGCCAGTTCTGCCGGTGCAACTTCATCAATGCCGAGCGGCAAAGGAGAGGGTATCGTGTGGGCATCTTTCTCATAGCTTGAGGCAATTGAGAAATTGCGTTGGTAATGTAGGGGCAAATGGCGGAAAGTGAGCATCTCATCATTTTGAGCTAAGTTGATTGTGCCGGCAACTAAATTTTCCAACTCTCGGACATTCCCTGGCCAGTTGTATTTACTAAAACAACGCATGACCGGCTCATTGAAGTTACAACACCTTTTGCCCAGTTGCTTGTTATATTTATTGATAAAGTGGTTTAAAAGAATTTCCAGATCATCAATTCGTTGGCGCAAAGGAGGGATTTCAATCACAATGACAGCCAGACGGTAAAATAAATCTTGCCGTAAGGATCCACTGTTAAAGATATTGGCCAATGAGTTACTAACTGAACTGATAATTTTTAAATCCAGCTCAACTTCCACCGCAGACCCAATGCGTCGAGAGCGCATCTCTTGGAGCACTCGCAAAAGCTTTGCTTGCAAAGAGACGGGCATGGAATCCATTTCATCTAAGAAAAAAGTGCCGCCATTGGCTTCTTCTAAAAGCCCGGGACGGTCTACGGCCCCGGTGAAGCTACCTTTGACCGTGCCAAATAAAATCCCTTCCAAAAGGTTTTCGGGTATGGCCGAGCAGTTGATGGCCATAAAAGGAGCCTGAGCACGGTGGGATTTTTCGTGGATAAAACGGGCAAAAAGTTCTTTGCCAGAGCCGGTTTCCCCGGCAATCAAAACAGGTGACGGGCTGGAGGCCGTCTCAAGGGCCGTGTCTACTGCCCGTTGGAAGTCTAAGTTTTTTCCCAGTAAACCAGAGGTGACCACGTTAAGGGGAGTTTCATTAGGCCATTCAATGGCCAAGTCACTACCTTTAGTCGCTTTGAGGGAGACTGTGGGCTGGCTAAAGCAAATTGACCCAATGACTATATTGTTGCGGAAAAGAGGGTAAAGCCAATAGGCGGCTTCAACTGTTTTGCCATAAATGGTGCGATAAGGCCAGACAAAACCCAAAACAGGGCGACCCCTTGTTTGACAAATTTTGTGGACATCAGGAAAATTATGAAAAGTATAGATGTCTGTTTCTTTTTTGCCCAAAGCATCGCTTGGCTCTATCCCGTCTAGGTGAGATTGAGCTTGGTTGTAATAGACAATTATGCCTTTGTTATCAGTGATAACTGTGGCAATGGGCAATTTGTCAAAAACGTAATGTAAATTATACCGGCTGTGGTTAAAGGCTTTAAAAAACTCCATCAATTTGGTCATAAATCACCTTTATGATCAGTTATTGAATTTAATGGTCGCTTCTATATCCTCATCAAGAAATTATCACATAATTTGCGAAAAACTTAAAACCAAATTCAAGACATCTGCAAAAATTATTAGTATTTATCTAGCTAAAAAGTTTGAATGCAAAACAAAAAGCAGTGTTAGTAATAAAAGTGCAGAACAGGGGAATCTTGAGAGCACTTGCCCAAAGTGAACTCGGGGCGCTAAAGTGCTGCCAATTTACAAAAGACAGTTTAAAAAGAGTTTAGCATATTTTAAAAGTTTTGCGGAAAATTTTTTTAACAAGCACATCAATCTAAGGAAACGCTAATAAATCAGCGCTTCCTTAGAAATTTATCTGGGGAATATGTTCACTCAGCGGCTCAGCGTGGTTCGGTAAACAGTTCGACCGCGTTTAACAGCTAGGCTCACCGAATTTTGGAAGCGAGTGCGCAAGATAACGTCAGCTAGCTGCTTTTCTGTTTGGAGGTTTTGCCCACCTAAATTTAAAAGCAAATCGCCTTGACGCAAGCCCAAAAGCTCCGCCGGGGAACGTCTGGCCGGTTCTTGCAACACTAAAAAGCCTCTGCTATCTTCTTGGACTTTAAGGCCGTAAATGTCCCAAGCCAGATCTAAAGCTTCTTTTTGGGTGATGGTTTGGGGGACTAAAGTGATGGTTTTTTCTTTATCATCACGCAAAATTTCAGCCTTCACTTTTTGCTTTGGCGCAAGGCTTGAGACAATCATCTCGTAATCGGCCAATGTGGAAGTGGGGGAGCCATCGAGTTTCATCAAAACATCGCCTTTGACGATTCCTTCTTCGTCGGCCGGGCCGCCGGGAGTGACTTCAATAACTAAACAACCTGTCTTGCCGCGTTGTGGTCTCCCTGCTTCAGCCAGTTTCAAGCCGAAATCCAAAGCGGAGATGTTTTGCCCTTCGCCGCGCATAAGGCGAGCGGAAATGCGTTTCACTTGCCCGGAGGGGATTGCAAAGCCCAGCCCCTCGCCTTGGGCCAAAATGGCTGTATTTATGCCAATGACTTCACCATTGACATTCAAAAGAGGCCCGCCGGAGTTGCCGGGGTTGATTGAGGCATCTGTCTGAATGAGATCGTGATAGCTTGGCCCTTGGTCGGAAGATAAGCTGCGCCCGGTGGCACTCACCACTCCGGTGGTAGCGGTGTGGGAAAAGCCAAAGGGGTTGCCAATGGCGATGACGGTTTCGCCAATCATTAATTGTTCGCTGTCGCCCAAGGACAATTCCGGCAAGTCTTTGGTGCTGGCCAGCTTTAACAAAGCCAAGTCATAGCGTGGGTCTGCCCCCAAAACTTCAGCCGGAAGCTCACGACCATCATTTAAAGTGATGAGAATTTCGTTGGCTCCTCGCACCACGTGTTCATTGGTGACAACTAGTCCCTGTTTGCCGTCGATAATGACTCCGGAACCGAGGGAGGTATTCTGGCGTGCTCGAGGCTTCCACACGTCGCCGAAGAAGCGATTGAAGAATTCGTCGTGAAAGGGGCTGCGGCGAAAGGGGAAGCCGTCTGCTTGGGTGATTACTTTAACATAAACACTCACCACGGCCGGGCGGGCCTTTTCAATGGCCAAAACAATGGGCGTGCGGCGTCCGTCTTGGCCTTTGGCCCCGGGGGTGAGGGGCTCATAGGGCCCTTGAGAATCTTGGGCTTTTAAAGGTGCGGCCAGTGAAAGTGCTATAACGATTAAACACAGAGGTAAAATTTTCACAGTATTTCTCCCCGCAGGCGAGCGACTCTTTCCTCAATGGGGGGGTGAGTGGCGAAGATGTTTTTCAGGGAAGCTCCGCTTAAAGGGTTGACGATATACATATGGGCCGCATTGGCCGGGGCCTCTGTTGGGCGTGAGCCCTGATGTTGGCGGCCTAGTTTTTCCAAAGCGGAAGCCAAACCGAGGGGAGTTCCGGCGATGTCGGCACCGCTGTCGTCAGCCAGGTATTCTCGAGAGCGCGAAATCGCCGCTTGAATGAGCATGGCCGCCAGTGGTGCTAAAAGAGCCATCAAAAGCCCGGCAATGGGGTTGCCGTTTTCACCATCTCGGTTTGAGCCGAAAATCATGCCCCATTGGGCAATGTTGGCCAAAAACATGATGACTCCGGCCATGACCGCCGCCACTGAACCGATTAAAATATCTCGATTTTTGATGTGAGCTAGTTCGTGAGCCAAAACCCCGGCCAACTCTTCCCGGTTTAAAATAGCCAAAAGTCCGGTGGTCACGGCCACTACTCCGTGGGCGGGATTGCGCCCGGTGGCAAAAGCATTGGGTGAGGGGTCGTCCACAATGGCTACCCGTGGGGTGGGGAGTTCGGCTCTTTCGGCCAAATGGGCGACCAGTTGGTAGAGCTCCGGGGCTTCGGCCGGGCCCACCAGTTTGGCTTTGGTCTGTGCCAAAACAATGTCAGCTGAGAACCACCAGGCCCCCATGTTCATCAGAAGGGCAATGACAAAAGCTATCTTAAGTCCTTGGGTGCCGCCCAAGGCTTGGCCAAAAAGCATTATAATTACAGTCAGTAATCCTAATAAAAGGAAAGTTCTGAAACGATTGTGTAAGTTATGAGACATATTACCTCGAATTACCTCGAAATTTATTTGAAAAATCTCTGCACGACTTCAAAATTTTTGGCGACTTGCGCCTCTCCCTCCACGGCCGGGCCGTGCCCCGGCAGAAGGAAATCGATGTCTTTGAGCTGGCTGAGGCGTTCAACTGTGGCGCCTAAAGCCCCATTATTGCCGCCGGCAAAGTCACTTCGCCCCACCGATTGGGCAAAGACAACGTCGCCGGTTATTAAAACTTTGGCCTCAGGCCAATGGATACACAGACTTCCCGGGGTATGCCCGGGAGCAAGGTAGAGTTCTAAAGTCTTGTCGCCCAAATCCAACGGGCCTTCATCTAAAAAGCGAGTGATGTTACCCGTGGGCACTTCCAAGCCCATCCAAGGGAAAAATTCCAAGCCCGGCCCTTGTAAAAATTCATGTTCCAAGCGGCCCATGGCTTGAACAGCGCCATATTCCTTTTCTAAAAATTCGCCTGCCTCCATGTGGTCGGGGTGGCAATGGGTGTGGATAACCAGAGATATATCGGCTGGGTTAAAGCCGTCTTTTTCCATCATTTCTTTCAAATCAGGCCAAAAGCGTTTGTGCCCGGGGTCGATGAGCACTTTTGTTTCACCATCAATTAAAATAGAGTTGCAGTTATTGTCTAAAAAGGAGGTGAAGGGGTAAAAGTAAACAGATGGTGCAATTTTCATAACTAAAGGCTCCTTGTTGGTTGGTTTCTTTAAGATAAGCTCTTTTAGGTCGTGAGTCAAGAGAGGCGGTGTAGTTATTAGGGCGAAAGCGTCTTAATTTGCCAATCACCTTGGGCTCCTACGAAAAACTTTTCATCTCTTGCCTGCAATTTAAGTCCACAACTCGCTTGCGCTCAAACAGTGGACTTAAATTTTCGCAGTCAAGTTCTGAAAAGTTTTCCTTGGGTCGCCATTAAGTTCATGTTCTTCTCACAAATTAGATTGACGTGATAATAAAACCCCCGAAGAGGCGGATCTTCGGGGGTTTCGGTCGTGGTGGATTAAGTTTTAAAAGGCAATTAATTATTAATGAAACGCTATTAAAAGTGTTTCATTAGCAAAGTAAGCAATTTGCTTACTTTGCCGCAGCCGAAATGAGAGGAAAACCCATGGTTTTCCGTCCCGAAGGGCTCATGTGAGGCGTGCGTGCCTTGCGGATTTATTCTGCTGCAGAATAAATCCGCGTTTCATTAACGTTTCATGGCTATAATCTCTTCTAGCATTGAGTCGGTGGTGGTGACTGTCTTGGAGTTAGCCTGGTAACCCCGCTGAGTCACAATCATATTGACAATTTCTTCGGCCAAATCCACAGTGGATTGCTCAAGGAAGTTACCTAAAATCGTCCCCGTGCCGCCGTAGCCCGGTTCGTTCATGGCCCCGGCCCCGGAATAGCGAGTTTCGGAAAAGAGGTTGTCGCCCTCTTTGGAGAGCCCCCAAGGGTTGAGGAAATAAGTCAGGCCCACTTGGAAGAGAGGTTGTTGGCGCCCGTTGGTGTAAATCCCGGTGATGACGCCATCTTCCCCGACTGAAATGCGTTGTAACGAGCCGGCAGGGTAACCGTCTTGGCCCCAGAAAGTGGTGGAGCTTTCAGTGGCATATTGGGTGGTGCTCTCTTCGTCTAAAATCCATTTGGGGTCGGAACCGTTATAACGGGCGCCCATATCCATATTAATACTTTGGGTAATGGTGGGCAAGTTGTCAGGATAAGGCGGATGAAGAGCCATGGAGGCCGACTGCACGAATGCCACATCAAAATCAAAGAGGCCGTCTTCATTGGGGCTGAGGTTTGTCCAGGCGATTTGTTCGCTGTCGCATTCCACTGAGAATCCGTCTTGGCCGGCCCGGTTGAAGTTAAGGGGTAACAAATCGGTGTCGAAAGTCAAGGTCAACCCAGAGCCGAATTCGTAGGGCCCGGCGTGTTGGTCGTCAGTTAAGCGAATGTAATCAACACCGTTATCTTCTTTCCAACCGGCGGTATCAATGGCACTTAAACCGGGCACCGGCGGATCAACATCGTCCACTTCATCGCTCCAGTAAATCGCATTTTGGTAATCCAGCACCGCAGTCATAGTGGGGAAAGCAGTCTCAAAGATGGTTTGATTAGCCGGGTCTGCGAAATAATCGCGCGCAGCGGTGGCCTCATTTAAGGCATCTTGGGCTGCAACGGCGGTCGCTTGGGCGGCGTCAGCAAGAGCTTGGGCGTCGTCGGCGGCTGCTTCCGCTGCTTGAGCGGCGGCTTCTGAGGCTGTGGCTGTGGCTCTGGCTGCTGCTGCGGCTGCTGCTAATCCGGCATCGCCCGGGGCGGCAGCAGCTGCTGCTTCCGCTGCTTGAGCGGCGGTTTCATCGGCTGTGGCTGTCGCTCTGGCGGCCGTGGCGGTGGCAGCGGCCGCAGTAGCCTCATTATCCCTGGTGGTAGCGTTGGCGGCGGCGGCATCTCTGGTTTCAGTGGCCGCAACTAAAGCTGCTTCAGCAACAGGAAGGGCATCGCCCCAAATTTCATCGGGGTCAGCATCTAAATAAGATTGCAAGTTGCGCAAATCTTGCCTATCGCTGGGGTTGGCAATAATATCGGGGTTTGTTTTGTTGGCGTCAAACCAAGCATTATAAGCCACGGAGTTAACATCGCTTTCAAAGTAATTATCGTAATTTGCTTCAAAAGATTCCGCATCCCAACCGCCGTAAAGAACTTCGTAGTTGCGGTCAGTTGATTCATAAATGCCGGTGGTGGGGTCAATTTTTGGCGAACCGGTGTAGTAACCACCTATAGAGACGTTGAGCATGGTGGCCGAAGCCCCGGCGGTGTGGCCATCTTCGGGGATAACGCTGGTGGCCATGGTGCTGTTACTCAAATCAATATTTTGGGCTTCAATATCTTTAATCACGCCACCGTGGCGGTCGTCGCCATCGCCGGTGAAGGTGATTTTGCCCTTTTGAATGAGCCCGGTAAAGGTGGCATCTTCGGAAAGAAGCAAGTTGCCGTTGGCATCCATGCGGGCATCTTCAATGGGGTCAACGGTGATGATGTAATCCCACAAATTTTCTTGATGGGGGTTCGGTTGGTAATAAATATTTAAAACGTGCTCAGAACCTAAGGAGTCGTAAATAGAAAGAGGTTGCTGGTAGGCATAGTGGTCGGTGTCAATGGGCGGATTGTCGCTGGCGTCCCAAGCTTCGGCAAAGCCGTTGCCTTCCAGTTGCCAATCTTCCAATTGAGAAGAGATGATGTCGCTGGCGGCATCATATCGTTCTTTATAGACAGTGGAGTAAACCGTTTCGCCCAAGGCTTTACGTTCACTGAGGATTTGAGCGGTGGTTTGCTCGATTAAAGAATTGAACTCTGATTCGTGAATTTGGCCGGCTTGGTAATCGGCCTCGCCTAAAATTTCGCTATCGGGCATTACGATAATGTCAGAAATATCAGTTTTAGGGGGATCGATATTGTAACTGGCATTATATAAATCCAAAAAAGTACTATTATAAGTATCAGTTTGGGTTGTATAAATAGAAGGAGCACCGGTGATGGTGGAAGCCGCAGTTGCTGCTCCATACAGAGTGTAAGAGGGGAGAGTAAAATAATTGTTAGTCACCCCGTCGTTATCAATATCGGTGTTGTCCACATCCCAATAGTTGTTCATGGCGCTGGTGCTGGCTTGGTCAGCTGCCGGGCCGGCAATACCAACGGCATATTCATCGGCCATGGGGTATTCGTGGTAATTGTAATATTCGTTGTCGGCGTCGTCGGCATTGAGGTTGACCACGACTTTCACTTCAGAGGTCTCCACGGGAGGTGCGTTCAACACGGTGATTTTAATATCAGTGGGAGCCCCAATGCGGGAAGCTTCTTCACCCGGAGCCGGGATAGACATTTCCCAACCTTGAAGGACATTACCGGAAGGGTCAACGATTTTGCCTTCGTTGTCGAGTTCGAAAACACCGGCGCGGGTATATTGCACTTCGTTGGTGATGGCGTTGCGCACTGAGAAGAATCCTTCCCCGGCAATGGCCATGTCAGTATCTTGGGCCGAGGCCATGAAGCTGCCTTGGGTGAAGAGAGACTGAATGCTGGAAACTTTCACACCACTACCAACTTGGTTGACTTTCCCGCCGGAGTAATAACTCTGGGAGATGAGGTCTTCATAGTTGGTGCGCATGGCTTTAAAGCCCACGGTGTTGACGTTGGCAATATTATTGGAGATGGTTTGCATCCCGGTGCCGAGAGCTGATAAACCTGTTACGGCTGCATACATTGAGCTACTGACTGTCATAAAATCCTCCACTTTTTGAGGCGCAAATCCACCTCTTTATTTTTTAATCAAGCACCGGTTTTCCGCCTCCGCTACTCGACTTTATATCTAACTAATTAACCTTCAGAATCCTCAGAATCACCTGAATCACCGTCGGCAGAACCGGCAGTGTCAAGGCCCAAAGTGCCCTCTTCCAAAATCTGAATAACTTGGCTAAGGGCCAAAGAGGCATTACCCATGTGAACAACAGGTTGGCCGGTAGAGTCAAAAGAGACTGCCGTAATTTTACCGGCCACTTGGGGGTAGACGCCGCTGTCTAGCACTTCGCCTTTAACGTTGGTGGCCGTGACTTGGAAACGATAAGCGCCGTCAGCCACTGTGTCGCCACTGTTATTTTTGCCATCCCATTTAATTTCGTGCTCGCCGGCGTCAACGTTGCCAAGGTCAATCATGCGCACTTGCTCGCCACTGGCGTTAACCACATAAGCCACAAGGTTACAAGATTCGGTGGTGATGACGCTGGCGTTGAAATCAGATTTGCCGTCGGTGACGCTCAATTGGTCGTTTTCAGCCAAAACTTCTTTACCAATCATGGTGAGTGTTTGGAATTGGTTTTGAGCTTGAACAAAACTCGTCATCAGTTCAATAGACGAATTCATGTTGGCCAATTGTTCCAACTGGGAAAATTGGGCCAGCTGGGCCGTCATCTCGGTGTTGTCCAACGGGTTGGTCGGGTCTTGGTTTTGAAGCTGAGTGAGGAGCAATGTCAAAAAGGCATCTTTCCCCAAATCCTGCTCGGTGCCATCAACAATGGGCACATTTTCCGCTGTCCAAGCTTCTTGGGGAGTGGTATTGCCGGAGGGTGGGCTTGATGCGGGATAGATAGTACTCATGATGATGACTCCTTAAACCAATTGATTCAAGCGGCCGTCGTAATTCATATTCGCCGCAATAAATTCAGCTGCTAATTCCGGGGAGATTTGCTCCGCCGCTCCTAAGCCGGCTTGCTCTTGAAGGCCTGCATCTTTGGTGTTCATTGTTTGGCCGTTGTAAGAAAGGCTCAAGTTATTAACGTCTAAGCCGCTTTCAGCTAAAGCGTCTTTCAAGGAACCCATTTCCCCGGCCAAAGCATCAAAAGCTTCTTGGCTGGCGGCTTTTAAATTAGCCGTGAGCTTGTCGCCTTTCATGCGCAATTCAATATCCAGTGCCCCTAAGTTTTCGGGGTTCAATTTCATTTTTAGACGATTTAAACCGCGGCGTTGGCTATAGACCATTTTTTGGCTAATCTGCCGGGCCAAGCTTTCTTGTCCGCCAAAGTTCTGCACGCTTTCAGCAGCTTCCACTTGAGCAGCAAAGCTTACGCCTTGGGTGTGGATGTTTTGCATGATTTGGCTACGCTCTTCTTGGGCGTTGCGTCCTTGTCCGCCAAAGCCGCCTTGTCCGCCTAAATCCATCTCACCACCGGTAAAACCACCGCGCAAGGCTTGGAGAGCAGGCGACATCTTCATAAAGCGATCGTCAATTTCCCGGTCGCCCAAAGCTTGAAGTTTAGTGAGAGTTTCATTAAAAACAGGAGTTTTAGCCATTTCATCTTCGCGCGAAATGTTTTGCATCACTGTTTTAATTAAATCCATATCACCGGCTGCAATGCCATTGGCGGGCGTTTTTTCCAAAGATCCAAGGGCGTTTAAAAAATCATTAATGGAAGTGTGGCCTTGGCCTTGCTTTAAAACATTAAATAAACTTTTAAGGTCGCGATCGTTTAAGCCCATTGATTTTAGCGATTGAAATAAATTGTCCAAATCGCCATCTGACATTTGGCCGTTTAAAAAGCCGCTATTGTCGGAATTGAAAATTTGGCGTAAATCTTCAGAAGTGATGGAATCGCCCGGTTGAAAAGAGCTGGTGACTTGCTTTACAATCTCGCTGGAAGCTCCCAAGCTGGAAAGAAATTGACCAAAGGCAGGCAGCCCTTCGGTGGTCGCTTTTAATGCGCCGCCGGTGGGCATATTATTTTCCAACTTGGTAAGGGCCAGTTGCAAATCATCAACCGTCATTTCGCCACCGGCCAAATCAGAAATAAATTCATTGATGCTTTCGTTATCAAAACCGCTGTCGGCCAAGATTTCACCTAAAGCAGGGAGAGCATCTTCATCTAATTGCAGAAGAGCTCCTTCGCCTCCGAGGCTATCGACAATGCCTTTCAGAGCATCTAAAGACGTGTGACAACCCATCAAGTCAGCTCCGGCACTCATAGAGTTAAGGGAAGAACCTTCCCGCCCCAAAGCCATGAGCGACATTCCGAGTTGCGATTTATAGCTTTCGGGCAAATGAGCTTGGGCTAAATCTAAGGCTACATCACGCAAGCCCGCTCGCCCTAAACCTTGCCCAAAGGGGCCATCCCAAGCTGTGGCTTTGGTTATATTTTGGTTTTGCAAAATGAGCTTGCCCACGGAACGCTCACCAAAGGTAGAGCCACTTCCGTCCATGGTTTTAGCTAAAATATTACTGAAACCTTCACCGCCGCTTTGAGCTGAGGCCAAAGCCGGGGAGCTTTCTGCATTAAAACCTAGATTGCCAAGAACGCTTGCGATGCTCACAATAATTTCTCCTGAAAAATGAAGGCGGATTTTTTTACCGCTCTAAACAACTGCTAAGATTATAAGCAAAGGGTGTGCCAATATTTATTGCAATAATATCAAGCTAGTATCGGGGAGCTCCTGGGCAAAAAAAACCTCCCCCAAAACTTAATGGCACATTTTTTCCCCCCTCCTTGCCTTCTGGCCTCACTTTCGTGTAAAATTGAAAATATTTTCGCTGAAAAAAACCTGAGGGTAAAACTATGAACGACGCACAAAATCAAGCTCCCCAAAGCCAAGAGCCACCAGCCACAGAAGCCCAGCCGGAACTTCCCCCCCAAGAGTCAGTCAAAACTCGCGAGCTGGTGCCATTAGACCCCTTTACTTTATCTATTCGCAATATGTTCTCCAGCGTGGCCAGCCGTTACGATTTGGCCAACCGGGTGATGAGCTTGGGGCGCGACCTTTTTTGGCGTGACGCGCTAGCCCGCCGCATTAAAATAGTTCACCAACCGGGGCATCTTTTAGATTTGGCCGCCGGCACCGGCGATCAACTCATTGCCGCCAAAAACCACTGGCCCCTTCTGGAACTCACCGGGGTTGATTTGTCCCCGGTAATGCTTTCTTTAGCTGAAATCAAATTTGCCGGACTTCCTGAGCCTCGCCCCCAATTATTAGAAGGCGACGCCCAGAATTTACCCTTTGAGGATAACTCGTTTGATTCAGTCAGCATCTCCTTTGGCCTGCGTAATATCCCCGACCGCCAAGCAGTTTATAACGAGGTTTTACGCGTCTTAAAACCAAAGGGACGCTTTCTGGTTCTGGAGATGTATCACGATCAACAATCATGGCATACCCCCATTGTCAATTTTTATCTAAATAAACTGGTGCCCATGCTAGGGGGCCGCTTGGTCAACCACCAGCCGGAAGCCTATAACTATTTGGCGAAATCCATCATGGCTTTTCCCTCACCGGAAAAATTATTCCGCGAAATGGCCCAAGTCGGCTTCAAAGACATCTCGTGGCACAGCTATACATTTAATACAGTCATGCTCGTCTGGGGCCACAAGCCTGATTAAGAGTTTTTGGGGGAAAACTTTTTTATAAAAAAGTTTTCCCCCAAACCCCCTTTCAAAAAACTTTTACGGGTGATGGTTGAAGTAGTCGGCTCCTTTCCTTTTTACTTCGTAAAAAGTCGGAGCCGACTACTTCAACCATCACCGGAAATGTTATTTGAATGGAAGGTTGGTAGGAAATCTGTTGTTAAAAATATTTTTCCACAAAATTTTTTAATTAATGGCTGGCATATGAGAAATTGAAACACTTTACGCTGAACCCGGGCGGTGAGTGAAGGGGACACTTCCTAAAGTTGACTGAAATTTTAGGGCCGACTGTGAGCGCCAGCGAACTCTAGGCCCTAAAATAAAGTCAACTTTAGGAAGTCGTTCCCGAATGAGCCGCCAAAGAAAAACATGAAACATATACCTAAAAATACGAAAATACTAGTTGGCCTCTCTGGAGGCGTGGACTCTGCGGTAACGGCTCTTTTGCTGAAAGAGGCCGGTTATGACTTGGTGGGTGTGCGCATGAAAATTTACCGCGGGCCTGCGCATCCCGGAGTTCTTTCCGGCTGTTACGGTCGGGCGGCGACCGAT
Source organism: uncultured Thermodesulfobacteriota bacterium (assembly GCA_964368195.1). GTDB lineage: Bacteria > Desulfobacterota > Desulfarculia > Adiutricales > Adiutricaceae > Adiutrix. The sequence continues at coordinate 1,380 of CAYJAF010000022.1, read as the reverse complement.
GATTTGGCGGCGGCCCGGGGCTTGGCTGATGGCTTGGGCATTCCCTTTTATGAGCTGGACTGTTCCGAGGCGTGGCAGGAGCTGGTTTTAGCTGATTTCAGGGCGGAATATTTAGCCGGGCGCACGCCCAACCCTTGTGTGCGCTGTAATGAGCTCGTAAAATTTGGCGTGTTGAGGCAAATGGCCCAAGCTCAAGGCTTGGCCTGTGATTACTTTGCCACCGGGCATTATGCCCAAATCGAAATTGACGAAAGCGGTAACCCTCACTTAAGGCGCGGGGGCGACCCTCATAAAGACCAATCCTACTTTCTCTATCGCCTTCCGAAAAACGTTTTAGCTAAAACCATTTTCCCTTTGGGAGGCTTTAGTAAAGCGAAGGTGCGTGAATTGGCTTTGGAGCGGGGCTTAGCCGTTCACGATCGCCCCGACAGCCAAGATTTCTACGACGGAGACTATACAAACCTTTTGAACGCCCCGCCAAAAGAAGGGGACATCATTAATACCAGTGGGAATGTAGTCGGCCGCCACAAAGGCTTTTGGCATTATACCCCCGGGCAAAGACGGGGCTTGGGGGTGTGCGGGCCGGAACCACTTTACGTCTTAAGGGTAGATGCGGCCCGTAATGAAGTTATCGTTGGCCCGGCGGTGGAAAATATTTTCGCCGGGGCTTTGGTTGGCGAGCTCAATTTCATTGAGCCGGAACCGGAGGCCGGAACGAATTTACAAGCTAAAGTTCGCTCAGCTCAAAAGTTGAAAGATGTTACGGTCATGGGTCGTGATCATGCTGGATTATTGCAAATAGCTTTCAATGAGCCTTTGAGCGCCTTGGCTCCCGGTCAATCTTTAGTGCTTTACCGTGGGGATTTAGTGGTTGGTGGTGGTATTATTTCCGCACCTTTTAAATTTAATGATTAAAAAATGCTTGACAAATTGGCTCAAAAATATTAAAAAGACGAAAGGTATTTATTCCTCAGTAGCTCAGTCGGTAGAGCAAGTGGCTGTTAACCACTGGGTCGGCGGTTCGAGTCCGTCCTGAGGAGCCATTTTCTAAAAGCCTATTAAAGTTTTAATGCTTTAATAGGCTTTTGATTTTTATAAGCTTTTGTTTCAAGTGAAACAATTCCCCCCTCTCCTCCGCTCCACGTCAATTTAATTTGTGGTAAAGATCATGAATTTAATGGCGACGGAGGAAAATTTTTCAGAACTTGACTGCTCGTTTAAGCCCACTGTTTAAGCGCAAGCGAGTTGTGGGCTTAAACTAGCAAGGCAAGAGATGAAAAATTCTTCCGTAGGAGCCTTCAAAATTGTAAATTAGATTGACGTGACAAAACCCCTTCCGCCCAAGAAATTAAGGACGGAAGGGGTTTTGGTATATTTTGA
>CAYJAF010000021.1:0-37690 GCA_964368195.1 uncultured Thermodesulfobacteriota bacterium | reverse complement strand
ATTGTTTCATTTTACTATTCGATGAAAATTTGTCCACTTAAGTGTAACCTATCCATGCACCGCCTGCCAAAGTCGCCGCCATTGTTAGCTCAATGGGTGCGGTGGCTCAATCTGCCGGTTTGGCCGATGCTCAAATTGTTGCCCTTGGAGCTACTTTGGCCGCCACGAGTGACTCGCCGGAAATTGCGGCCACAGCTATGAAAAACTTTTTAGGGGCTTTGACGAAAGGCGGTTCAATGACTGACCGCCAAAAGGCCGCTTTTAGACAGATTGGGTTCGGTGATTCGAAAGCGTTAGCTAAAGCAATGCAAGAAGATGCCGCCGGAACTTTGCAAGCGGTTATTGAGGCAACAGCGGCTATGCCTAAAGAGCTTCATGGAGCTTTAATTTCAGACCTTTTTGGCGAGGAAGCTAAAAAGTCGCTGGCCCCGCTTTTAGAAAACACTTCGCTTTTGACAAAAGCTTTTAATGCAGTTGCAGATGAGCAAAACTATGCCGGGTCAATGCTCAAAGAATATGGCATTCAATCGCAAACAGCCGCCCGCGCCATGGCTCGTTTTAAAAGCACAGTTGGCAATCTTGGCATTGCCATTGGCACTGCCTTGTTGCCGCCTTTAACCACTGTTGCTAATGCCGCCAGTGCTTTTATTGTTCCCATTGTTGATTTGGCCACCCGTTTCCCCAATCTCACCACCGCAGTGGTGGGGTTGGGTGCGAGCTTAGTTGCTTTAAAAGTGGCCATGTTTGCCGGGGCTTATGCAAAAACTATTTTTTCAGATGGTTTAACAGTGTTGCAAGGTGCTACTGATTTATTTACCCGTAAATCTTCTCATGCAACGAAGGGTATAAATGATGTTCGCACCGGTTTAGTTGGTGCCACTGTCGCCGCTCGTGGTTTTAGCCTTGCTCTTTTAGCAAACCCAATTGGTCTTGCCGTGGTGGCTGTTGCCGCTTTGGCTGGGGGGCTTTATTACCTTTACAAAAACTGTGAGCCGGTTCGGGTAGCTATGCAAACGCTTTGGGGCTTCATGAAGGGAAGTTTTCTTACAACATTAAATTTTATCGGCTCTGTATTACGTGGTGTTGGGGAGTTGGCGGTAATGGCTTGGAACGGTATTGGCATAATTATCAAAGGCACGTGGGATGGCATAAAGAATAAAGCTAGCGAATGCGCTGAAGCTCTTCGACCAATTTGGGAACCCGTTGTCGGTTTTTTTGAAACAATTTGGGATGCAATTAAAGCACCGGCCGTAGCAGCTTTTAATTGGATTGAAGAAAAATTAAAAGTAGTAGTTGCGACTTTTGAAACTGTTTTTGAAAAAGCTAAAGAAATTACATCTTTTTTGGGGTTTGATTCTCAAGCTAGTGTGCGCATGGCTGCGCCTTCCAAAACAATGGTTGCAACTAAAAATCTTGCGCCAACGGTAGCGACTTCAACGGTTGCGGCCACTAGTGCCCCTGCCTCATCAGCACCTAAAAGTTCTGAGCCAATTAAAGTGGAAATTGATTCGGCCAGCCTCAAACTTCCCCCGGCGCAAAACACCATTAATAGCCCGGTCACCCAAACCCTTAACATCACCATGCACGGCATTCCGGATAAAGAATTTGCCCAGCGGGTGATGGACGCCGTCCGCGCCAACGCCGGGCATTTCCAAAGTATGATTTCCAGCACCGTGAGCGCCGCCTTGGCCCGGGCCAAAGCTACCAGTTACGAGGCATCATGACGACTTACACCACCATGCAAAACGACGCCTGGGACGCCATCGCCTACCGCCTTTGGGGTGAGGAGACTTATTTTGATCGGCTCATGGCCGCTAACTCCGAATATCTCGACACCGTCCTTTTTCCGGCCGGGGTGGTTTTGCGTGTGCCGGAAGCCCCGGCCCAAAGCCAAAAATTGGAGCTCCCACCATGGCGGACTTAATGACGCCCGCACGCCGGGTAAATTTAACGGTGACCATTGATGGCGTTGACGCCACCGGCTGGTTTGCGCCGTCGCTCCTCTCTTTTGAGTATGTGGATCAAGCGGCCGGCAAATCAGACGAGGTGAGTTTGGAGCTTTGCGACCCCGACGACTTTTGGCTTAACGGCGCCATGCCCAAAAAGGGCAGCGTCATCACCGCCCAAATCCATTGCCGAGACTGGCACGGCCCGGGGCAAGACCTGTTTTTGGTCTGCGGTCGTTTTACTTGCGACGCCCCGGCCAGCTACAGCGGCCCCCCGGGGCAATTGAGCGTTAAAGCACTCACGGCGGAATTGACTAGCGAACTCCGCGAAACTAAGCGCACCAAAGCTTGGGAGGAATATACCCTCCAAGGTGTTGCCGCCGAGCTCGCCGGGAAACACGGTTTAGAACTTTTTTATGATGCGCCGACCCATCAATTTAAACGGCAAGATCAAAAACGGGAAAGCGACCTGGCCTTTTTGCAACGGCTCTGCGTGGCCCGCGGCGTAAATTTGAAAATCCACGACGGCAAAATGGTGCTCTACGGCGGCCAAAAAGCCGACGCCGCCGCCCCCACCATGACCATCAACCGCCGCGCCGGAAATTTCCTGACTGCCGCCGAATTTAGTTTTAACGTCTCGTCCGAAGGCACGGGCTACGACAAAGCCGAGGCTGAATATCACGAGCCCAGCACCCGTCAGGTGCAAAAAGCCCAAGCGGTAGCCGACCCCGACAAAGATTTTAGCGGCGGCAAGGGTAAAGTCCTCACCACCGAAGAGCGGACGGAATCCCCGGCGGAGGCCGAAACCATCGCCAAAGGTCGCTTGCGCGAGGCCAACAAAAAAGAGCGCACAGGCTCTTTTACGGTCATGGGCCACCCAGGGCTGGTGGCAGGGCAAACGGTAATGTTGGAAGATTTTGGAATTTTTTCGGGAACTTATTTTGTGGAAAAAGTCACCCACCGCCTTGGCGGCCAAAAATACACCACCACGGCGGACATTCGCCGCCCGCTAAATTATTGAGGGGGATTTATGGACGAGTTAGCAAGATTGATACGCCGAGTTGAAGCTTTGGAAGCCAACCGGGGGAGCCTCATCCGCTTTGCCAAGGTCACCGAAGTTGACGAAAAAACTGGCACCGTACGTGTTGAACTCCCCGATGGTGAGGGGCTCATCACCATGCCTGCCCGAGTCAGCCAGCGGCGCACCCTGAAGGACAAAAGCCAAGAGCTTCCGGACGTTGGCGAGCAAGTAATCACGGCTTTTTTGGGCCAAGGTTTTGAGCAGCCGGTCGTGATGGGCGCCGTGTTCTCTGACCCCGACGCTTCCCCCGGCCGTCCGGCCCACGTCTATCACACCGTCTTTGAGGACGGGACGGAAATAGAATACGACCGCAAAGAGCACAAGCTCACGGCCAACGTTAAAGGCCGGGTTGACGTTGAGGCCACCGAAGACATCAATGTCAAAACCAACCAAAATATTAACGTGGACGCCAGCCAAACCGTCAACATTAAATCAGCCAAAAAACTCAATTTGCAAGGCAATGACGGTATCGCTTTGACCTGCCCAACTCTTTTTATTGGCGGCCTTAACGATGAATCTTGCGACACCACGGCGGTGGTGAATTTTTGGCACCGCGGCCAATACAAACACGAGGGTGAATATCTCCACACTGGCGATCACAACCAAACCGGCAGCCACAATTTAACCGGTGACGTCATTGCCCAGGGCTCAATTATTGATTCCGGTGGCAACACCAACCACCACAGCCACTAATTATGATTGTCGGCACCTTTGGACATATCGCTTTTGAGGTTTCGGATTCCCGGCTCTACGTGGTGGGCGAGCTTGCCCGCACAACAGGCGCCCGCTATGAGGAGCACCTTGTCACCGGCGGCAAACCACGGCTTGAGTTTATGGCGCCCAATTTAGACGACATCACCCTTGAGATTAAGTTGCTGGCCGGTTACGGCGTCAACCCGGCGGCGGAAATTAACAAACTCCGCACCATCTGCCAGAGCGGTGAGGCTTACCCCTTGATGATTGGCGGCGACAATTTGGGGAGATTTGTCATCGTCGAAATTTCCGACAATTGGAAACACTCTTTGGGTGACGGGCGAGTCACGGTTTTAGAGGGCTCCGTAAAATTCAAAGAATATCAATAAGGTGTAAAAATGCCCGGCGAATTTGAATTAAATTTGGCACTAGCAAGCCCCCTTGAAATTGGCGCCACCGGTTTGGCCGGGCTCCACCAAGCTTTGCGGGTGATTGTGAGCACGGCCGGGTTTTCCGTCCCCCTTGACCGGGAGTTTGCCCACCTTGGTGATTTTATCGATGCTCCGCTCCCCCACGTGGTGGCCCGTTATTTGGCGACTTTGACGGCGGCCATTGAAAAATACGAGCCCCGGGTGACGATTACCCACATCAGCTTGACCGAAGCCGAGCCAAACCTAAATGACCTCATGGAGGGCCGCCTTTTCCCCACCGTGCGCTTTAAACTTAAAGACGGGGTAATACTGTGACTTTATTGGGCAATTTGCCGGAAATAAAATTTGCTGAACTCGGGCCCGCCGAAGTGGAAAAAGCCATCATCACCGGCTTTGAAGCTCTGGTTGGCCGTACCCTTTACCCCGGCGACCCCGAGCGGGTGTTTTTGGAGTCTCTCGCCTACATTTTGGCCCTGCAAAATGCCCTAATTGACGCAGCAGGGAAGCAAAACTTTTTGGCCTACGCCGCCGGGCCCCATCTTGACCACCTCGGAAGTTTGATGGATACCCCACGCTTGGCCGCCCAAGCCGCCAAAACCACCGTGGCTTTTCGCCTGGCTGAGCCCCTGACGTGGTCGGTGTTAATCCCCGAAGGTAGCCGCATCGCAGTCGCCGGGGGTGATTTGGTCTTTGCCACCGACCGCACGGCCACCATCACCCCCGGCGAGGTGGAAGCTCAAATAACCGTCACGGCAACCACTTTGGGTGCCAATGCCAACGGCCTTGTGCCCGGCCAAATTAACCGCATGGTGGACGTCATTGGCTACATTAAAGAGGTGGCTAACACGACCACCACGGCCCAAGGCAGTGACATCGAAACTGATGAGCCCTACCGCCGCCGCATTCAGCTGGCGCCGGAGCATTTTTCAGTGGCCGGGCCGGAGGGGGCGTATCGTTATCACACCCTCACCACTCACCCCGACATTGCCGATTGCGCCGTGTGGCGGCCAATCCCCGGCACGGTGGATGTGCGCCCCATCCTCAAAGGCGGTCACCTCCCCACGGAAGAAATTTTGATCGCTGTCCGGGAGACGCTCGAGCACGTCCGCCCCCTCACCGACACGGTAATCGTGGCGGCGCCGGAGGTGGTGGAGTATGAGGTTAGGGGAGGGTGGTATTTACCCGTGGCGTCTGAACCGTTGGCCGAAAGCACCAAAGAGAGCGTGGCCACAGCTTTGGCCACCTTTTTGGAGTGGCAAAAATCACTCCCGGGCCGCGACATTAACCCCACCAAACTGGTGGCCGATATTGAGCGGGCCGGGGCCAAGCGGGTGGTGTTGGAATCGCCGGGCTTTGGCAAGCTAGAGCCTCACCAAATAGCCCGGGAAACCATTGTTAATTTTGAGTTTTTAGGCGTGGAAAATGAGTAGATTACAAGTCCAAAAGCTTTGGGTCAATGCCAAAAACCTCAGCAATTTTGCGACGAGTTGTTTTACGTGGGCGAGCCGATTTTTGCTCCATTTGTTGGTAAGCCGGTTGGGTTACCCCCAAGCGTTCAGCCACTTCGGTTTGGGTTAAACCCAAATGCTCTCGCCAAGATTGGATCAAACTTTTGCCGTCTATAAAACGGCGGCTAATAACATCTTGAGGAGTCATGGGGCCTTCGAGCTCCGGGTGCAGTAAGCGCATATAATCTTCATAAGGCAAAACCACAGCGACGGGAGTGCCATTATGTTCAATAAATTTCACATTTTCAGTGTTTATAGGTGTTTTCATTGCGTTTACTCACTTTTAGAACAGTTAAAATAGTGACTTCCCCGGTTGGGGAGACTGTAAAAATGACTCGGAAATCGCCAACCCGCAAGCGATATTCATCTCGCCCTACGAGCTTTTTAACTCCGAGGGTTTGGGGCCAGGTGTTTTCCATTTTTTTAACAGCAGAAGCAACCCGTAAAGAGTCTTTTTCAGTTAATTTCCCCAGTTGCTTATGCGCTTTTGTTGTCCAAATAATCTTATTCATGTTTTTAATTATAAGCAAAATATAAGTTTCAGTCAAGGGTAAAATGAGTAAAACCATCAGCCACATAAAATTTGCCGAGCTTTTAGCCCCGTCCATTGCCGGTGACCCCAAAGTTGCCGCCGCCGCTGAAAGTTTGGATGCGCTTGTACGCCGCACCACTTTGGCCGTGCCGAATTTGCTTATTTGGGCGCGGCTCGACCGCCAGGCGGGCTTGCTCATTCCGCCTTTGGCCCGGGTGGCCGAGGCGGCCGGAGGCTTAAAACCACACAATACCACGGGGTTGGAACTCCTTGCTTGGCAGCTCCACGTTGATTTTCGGGATGTGGCCACAACTGACGAGATGCTCGAAGCTTTTGTGCGCAACTCCATTCCGTGGCACCGCATCAAAGGCACCCCCCGAGCCATTGAAGAGGCGTTGGCCCTCTACGGCGTGGTGGCAAAATGCGATGAAAGCGGCCGGGGCACCAACTGGGCCGTTTATGAGCTGGAGCTCCTCCACGCCCCCACGACATCCGAACTCAAAAACATTGTGCGGGTGGCCGAAATTTCAGCGCCTTTGCGCTCGCAATTGCGGCGGCTCCACGATGAGCACGATTTCCGCCCCCTAGTTTGGGACGAGACTCCCGGCTGGGATCACGATTTGTATGACGACGATTCCGGCGTTTGGAACGAGGAGACGGGCCTCAAGCTGAGCTTTGGCAACACCCATATTTTAAGCACCGAGCCCTTTAGCCGCACCGGTCATGCGGCCCTGTGGCGTGAGCGTGAGCGGGCAACATTGATCCATAACGACGCCCGGCCCCTGTGGGATGTTTTCCAGTGGGATTCCCTTCCGGCGGCCCCGGCCCGGCTCAATTTAGTGCGCTACATCACCCGCACTCACGCTTGGGGGATCCGTCGTCACGTTGGCACGTGGACGGGCACTTGGGATTACCGCCCGTGGCGCCGACTCGGTTATTTTACCCACGAGGGGCTATTTTCGGCCGAAAGGGTGCCCACCAGAGTTAGCCCGATTAAAATTGAGCCGCTCAACCCGCCGTCGCCTTACGCCAATGCGGTGAGTTTTGGCCAGCGGGCCGAGCGTGTTCACGCTTTCCAAAGCCCCGGCTGGCAAGCCACTTGGGCCGGGGTTTGGAGCTCGCAAGCGTGGGTGCGCCCTGTATATTTAATCAACCAAAATTATTAGGAGTTTTTATGAGATTAGCAACTTTAACCAGTTCGGGGCGTGCGGCCATTGCCAAGGCCATCAGCTTATTACCCATCCATTGCGCTTGGGGGACAGGCGTGGCCACGTGGGACACCGACACTTCCGGCGTCCATTGGGCGGAGCTTTTGGTGGGCAAGACCGCCTTGGAAAACGAGATTGGCCGCCGAGTGGCCAACACCGTCGCTTTTGCCGCCCCCGATGATTCCGGCGACATCGTTATCCCCGTCAGTGTTGACGCTGACGGCAATGTTCTGGAAACCGAACGTTACACCGTTTCGCTTGAGCCCACGCCCTTCCTTTTTGTGGAGACCCGCTTTGATTATGAGGAGGCCAAAGACGAGATTATTCGCGAAGTCGGTATTTTTATCGGCACCGAGGTCAACTCTGAGCTCCCAGCCGGTCAACAATATTTTACCCTTGACCAATTAAGTGACCTCGGCCGCCTTTTGGCCATTCAGCGGCCCAACCCCTTTGTTGAGCGCAACGAGGCCACCCGCGAAAAATTTCAATTCATTTTACCTATTTAAGGGGAGTGTAAATGCCCGATATTAAATTAACCGGTTATTACAATAAGTTTGACCCGGCCAAAAATTATGACCGAGTTTTGATGCGGGCCGCCCGCACGGCCCAAAGTGCCGAGCAAAACGAAATCCAAAGCATTATGCAACACCGCTTGCGGGGCGTGACTGATGCCCTTTTTAAGGACGGCGACATTATCCGTGGGGCTCGGATTAGTTACGATCCCGACATGGGCGTGGCCACTTGCGAAGAGGGGCAGATTTATCTGGCCGGGGCGGTGCGGTCGGTTCCGGCTCGCTCGCTCATGGTGCCCACTTCCGGGGTGGTGGCCATTGGTGTGTTTTTGCTCACGCAAATTGTTTTGCCCGAGCAAGACCCCGATCTCTATAACCCGGCGGTGGGCACCAAATCAGAGGGCGAACCCGGGGCCGCCCGGCTCCAAATTAATCCCCAGTGGGGTTTGGCCGGTGATGAGGTTGATGGCGATTTTTACCCCGTGCAAACCCTTGAAGACGGCAATTTGCAAGCCAAAGAGCCGCCGCCCAATTTAGATATTTTTACCCAAAGTTTAGCTCGCTACGACCGCAACTCCACCGGTGGCACCTACGTGGTGACGGGGCTTGATGTGCGCAAAGCCGACAACACCCCGGAAGGCTACCAGTCGTATACCGTCAGCGAGGGCCGAGCCCAGGTTTTTGGATTTGCCGTGGAGTTGGGCACCAGCCGCCGCATTGTCTACCCCACCCAACCCGAGCTTTTGCCGGTGGAGGCCGAGCCCCATTTGGCCACGGGTGAACCTGCGCAATTTGTGACGCTCAATCGCTATCCCGCCGCAAGTGTCACCCGCATTCGCATCACCCGTGAGATTGCAATCACCGTCACTCATGGAGGTTACACCGGGGCCGCCGATCCGCTCCCTCACACCTCGGTGATGAGGATTTTAGAGGTCAGCCAAGGGGATATTGTTTTTGTTGCCGGCACCGATTACCAGCTGGCTGGCGGCAAAGTTGACTGGAGTTTGGGCGGTGCGGAACCTTCCCCTTATTCCACTTATACAGTCACTTATCAATATTTTGCCACGGTGGACTCCCCGGCAAACGAATTAAACGGGTTAGTGGTTACTGATGCGGTGGCGGGCTCTGAAATTTTTGTGGATTATTTTCAATCTTTGCCGCGCTTGGACGTTTTGTGTTTGGATCAAGAAGGTTTTTTCCTGTGGGTGACCGGGGTGCCCAACGCCTGGGCGCCGCAAAAGCCCTATATCCCTGACACTCTTTTGGCTTTGGCCACCGTCTACCAAACGTGGGACGGTCAACACCGGGTAATTAATGACGGCACACGTATGGTGCCCATGGAAGGCATTGTCGGTATTTATGAGCGGCTCGACGACCTCACCGAGCGTGTGGCCCAACACCGTTTGGAGGCCGACATTTTTACCCGCGAAGCCGGGGCTAAAAAGGGGCTTTTTGTTGATCCTTTTTTGTCGGACGAAATGCGCGACCAAGGTTTGGCCCAAACCGCCGCTGTGGTGGACGGTTACCTAACGTTGCCCGTGAGTTTGTCGCAGGTGGCCACCATGCCCAACGATGTCACCGCTCCGCGCAGTCTCGACTATGTTTTGGTTACGGCGCTAGAGCAACTGGCCCGCACCGGTGATATGCTCATTAACCCCTACATGGCCCGCGATCCCCTCCCGGCCATCGTCCACCTTAACCCTGCCATCGACCGCTGGACGGAGGTGCAGACTAATTGGACTAGCGCCATAACTCACAATTTTGGCTGGGGTAATCGTAGCCAAGTGACCTCTGTCACAACCGAAACTGTGAGCTCCTCTTATTCCCAGCTGGAATATTTGCGGCCCATCAACGTTAGTTTTGACGTCACCGGTTTTGGCCCCGGTGAGACTTTAACCAGCCTCACTTTTGACGATTTGCCGGTCACCTCCATGACCACCGTGGCCGACAGCTCCGGGCGTCTGCAAGGGGCGTTTACAATTCCGGCAGGCATTCCGGCCGGAACGAAATCTGTGCGTTTTACGGGCTCCGGCGGTTCGTGGGGGGCGGGCACCTTTGTGGGGCAAGGCGTTTTAAATGTCCAGGTGCTCCGCTCTGTGACTAACGTCAGTTGGTGGTATGTCCACGTTGACCCGTTGGCTCAAAGTTTTGTGCTCACCGAGCCCACCCAGCTGGCCGCCATTGAGCTGTGGTTCACGGCCCGCGGCACCAGCCGCATAATCATCCAGATCCGCGATATGGATAACGGTTTGCCCGGCCGCACCATTTTGGCCGAGGCTTTTTTAGAGCCCGGCGATCTCAAAATTAACAGCGGCTTTACCCGCGCAGCTTTTACTTCGGTGGCCACCCTTCAGGCCGAAACAGAATATTGTGTCGTCATCATGTGTGACGACGCCACCACCGCTGTGGCGGTGGCCGAGCTGGGCAAATGGGATTACCACGCCGAACGCTGGGTGACCGCCCAACCTTACCAGATTGGCGTGCTCTACTCCTCAAGTAACGCCAGTGCTTGGACGGCCCACCAAACATTTGACCTCACTTTTCGCCTGCTCAAAGCCCAATACACCCAAATTAGCGCCGAGGTTGATCTCGGTGATGTGGATGTGGAAGACGTCAGCGATTTATTGTTGCTCCCGGTGGGTGAGCAACCGGCCGCCCAAGCCCGGCTGGAATATGGCCTCACATTGCCCAACCAAACAAAGTTAACGGTGGCCGACGGTCAAACCGTGCGTTTGGACGCTCCCATCAGCGGTAAGGTTGGCGTCATGGCCAAACTGATGGGTTCAGCGGCGGTGTCGCCCGTGCTCCACCCCGGCACAACTTTGGTTTGCGGCACGGTGGCCACCACCGGCGACTACATCAGCCGGGGCGTTCCGGCCGGTCAAGAAAGCCAAGTTAAAATCATTTTAGATGCCGATTTGCCGGCCGGTTCCGCCGTGCAAGTGGAAATGGCCCCCGACGCCACCCCGGGGGAAAGCCCCCTTTGGGCCGAAGCGCCCTTTGAAAGTTCGCGCCCTTTAGACGACGGCTGGCAAGAGCTCATTTTTTTGGTGCCCACCGATGCTCTTTTGGTGCGCACACGGATTATTTTAACCGGCAATTCCGCCGCCCGCCCTCGGGTTGACAATTTAAGAATTTTAACCATTTAAGGAGCTTTTACCATGGCGGATATTAAAACGACTAATTTAAATTTACCTCTGCCGCACCCGGCTAACTCGCTGGAAGAGGATGTTAACCGCATCATCAGCGCATTTGAGATTTTAGACGAGGCCACCCACAACGCCCAAACGGCCGCCGAGGCCGCCCAAGCGGCCGCCGAAACGGCCACCGAAACAGCTCAAACCAAGACTGAGGAGGCCACCACCACGGCCGATGACGCCAAAAAAGATGCGGCCGACGCCCAAAGCCTGGCCAACGCCGCCAAAGCTTTGGCCGACACCGCGGCTAAAAATGCGTTAACCGCTCAAAATGACGTCGCCGCCCTTTCAGTCCTTTTCCCCCGGGGCATTATCACCCTTTGGTCAGGGGCCACGAACGCCGTCCCTTCCGGCTGGGCTTTGTGTAATGGGGCCAACGGTACCCCAGACTTGCGTAACCGCTTTGTCATCGGCGCCGGAAGCACTTACGCTGTGGGCGCCAAAGCCGGGGCCACCACCCACACTCACACAGTGAGCGGCTCCACCAATAACCACACCCTAACCACGGCTCAAATGCCCAGTCATAATCATTCTATGGATGCTCAAATCCCATCAAGCCCTGACCAGCACGGCACAGGAAATTACATTGTGAACACGGTTCAAACGGCCCCTACAACGCTATATACGAATAATGCCGGCTCCAACCACGGTCACGCCCACACCATTTCGTCAGCCACCGCCGGTTCTGCCAGCAACCTGCCGCCCTATTACGCCCTCTGCTACATCATGAAATTATAGGAGTTTTTATGAAAACACACGTCACCGTTGTTGTGCCCGACAAGTTAATTATTGTGGACGGCCACCTTTTGCATTTTAATTTTAACGCCCCGGCGGAACTCCACGCCGTTCAATGGCATGACGGGGCCGGGCACTTGGAATTTACAGATGACTACCAAGAATTGGCCGCCGCCGACTACGCCACCGAAGTGGCCCCGTTCGTGGCCCTTTGGGAGGCCGAAAAAGCCCGGCTGGAAAGTTTAATTGTGGAACCGCCGGAACTCACCACTGCCGAGAAAGCCGCCGCCGTCCAGATGACTCAAAGAGAGTTTATCTTGCTGGTGGAGACTTTGACGGCCCAAACCCCCGGCATGGAGCCCATCACGTGGACGGAGCACATCAAGCCTGCCATTTACGCCATGGATAACGACACCATTCGTGATTGGGAACTGGCCAGTTACGTGGAGAGATCCAATCCCTTTTTAGTCCCGGCGGCGGCTCACTTTGGCTTTTCGGCTGATTTGTTGGACATCATGTTTGCCAACAAAGACGCACTTCTGGCCAAAATTGCGGCCGGTGAACCGTTGACTTTGGAGTAATTATGGGAAATATACTGCACAATTTAAAACACTTACTCATTGCCATTGACCAGCTGGCCAATGTGTTTTTGGGGCTTGTCACCTTCCGCAAGGCTTGGGCTGACGAAACAATTTCATCGCTGGCTTGGCGGTGGCATGAGGCAGGGGTGAGAAGCTGGCCAAAGCAAGTCATTGACACGCTCTTTTTCCTTGCCCCCGACCACTGCCGCCGGAGTTTCGAAAACGAACGGGCCAGCCGCCACTTACCCCCGGAGGCTCGAAACTAATGCCACCTGATCAATTTAGCGACATCAAACATCAGCTCTCCGACATTACCGAGCGCTTAATCAAGTTAGAGACCAAAATTGGCGAACGTTGTGAAAAACGAATGTGCCAAATGTTATCGCTTGAAAAACGCATCCGACACCTTGAAAACCGTTCGGCCATGCTCACCGGGGGCTTAGTTGTGGTGCCGATGCTCATCAACTGGCTACTAAAGTTTATTTAAGGTGTGATTATGCTGAAATATTTTAAGCCTGAAGAGTTTGCTTGCAAATGCGGTTGCGGGTTTGGCTTGGCCCAAATGGATCCCCGGCTTTTGGCCATGCTCGATGAGATTCGGGGAATCATGGGCCGCCCCATGAAAATCAACTCCGCTGTGAGGTGCGCCGACCACAACGCCGCCATCGGGGCCACTGAAAAAAGCGAGCACGTCCCGGAAAACACCCACAGCGGATTTTGCACGGCAGTTGACATTCATATCCCCGACAGCCGCTATTTATTTGAGTTAATTAAATTGCTTTTTGAAGAAGAAGTGCCGCGCATTGGTTACAACCAAGGGCGGAATTTTGTCCACGTGGGGCTAAGCAAAGCTCACCCCCAAAACGTATTTTTTAAATACTAGAAAGGATTTTACTATGGAATTTATTACAAACAACTGGGAAACGATTGTAACTTCCGCCGTGTCGATTTGTGCGGCGGTGGCGGCGCTTTTGCCGACTCCCCAGCCCGAAAGTAGTGTGGTTTACCGGGCTATTCACGGCCTCATAAACAAAGTTGGCCTGAACATTTGGAACGCCAAAAACTTGAAATAACCACACTCCCCACAGCCCCGCCACCCATCCTGCCAACCACCTCGCCCCGCAATGGGGCATTTCAAAAGGATTTTTCACCATGCCCAAAACCATTAAAATTAAAGAAATAAATGGCGTTGAGACCTACAAAGACGGCCGCCAAAAGCTTTCGGAGATCCACGCTTGCGAAAGTGGCTACCGTTGTTTTTACGCCTTCACCAGGGCCGGGTGTGTCTCCGCCGATTACCCCGATTTGGCCACGGCCCGTGCGGCCACCGAAAAATATATCCGCGGCCTTTATTTTGGCGAGGTTGTTTTTGTCGCCGGCTAAAAATTTAAAATGGCACCCAAATTTCCCCAGCAATCCCCGGGGATTTTTTTTGCAATTTTTCACAAAAAAGAAGATAATATTTAAATCGTATTGTCACCCGGCATTAAAACGTTTTAGCTGAGGCCAAAAGGCGGCTGGCAGAAAGGCGAAAAGGGCTTTAATGATTAAATATATAATTACTCTCGTCCAAAAACGCCCTGTCTTTTTTACTTTTACATCATGGTTAATAACACTTCTTTCAGCAGCCTTTTCGCTATATAATCTAAACCAACCAGTAACACTGCCATCTAAAGAGTTAACAGCTATCCTAGTTGATAGTCAAAAATTACTTTTTACACCAATAAAAAACCATGAATTAAAATTTTTATATGACAATCAAGAAGTTCAAAATCCATACATAACTAAAGTTCAAATCCAAAATACCGGCAGGGTTACAGTTAGAAATTCTGATTTTCAAATTCCAATGTCACTTGCATTTAAAGGAGTTAATTTAAAGCAAATTTTATCTATTGACATCACGACTACTAATAGCAAGCACCTAAAAAACGAAGTTGTAAACCATTCAAAATTTAAAGATAACCAATTAACTATTTTAAGCTTTATGCTTAATCCAGGGGAATCATTTGACATAACTATCATTTCAGATGGGGAAATAGCTAAAATCAGTTATGATTATAGATTAGAAGGAATTAGTGAATTAAAATTTGTTGAAAATGAAATTCAGCCATATCGTTTAACAAATAATAAAAGTTTTTCACCCTTCATTGTATTTTTTATCATATCTTTCATGTTTATTCTTTTAGTAATAGTTGTTTATGTCTTTGTAATGTTAACACGCCAAGAAGCTCAGCATCGTAATCTTCTTTACAAAGAACTGCTCGAAATTTTGAATAATAAAAAAGATAAAGACTGCTGAAATTTTCCAATAAAAACAATGGAACAAGCGCAGAAAGGACTTGCAACAAAAATCTACCCAAGCTATAACAGTATCAACAGCGGGGGGAAATCCCCAATACTTAAAAGGAGTTACTGTTATGTCTCGTAAGTTTGGTGTTGAATTGGAAATGAAGGGTATTAGTGAAAATAAAGCTTTGGCCGCCTTGGCCGCCGTTGGCATCACCGCTCACAGCGAAGGCTATAACCACACCACCCGGGGCCACTGGAAAATCGTCCCCGACAGTAGCGTTGGCAGTGGTTTTGAAGTGGTCAGCCCGGTCTTGGAAGGCGAATCCGGTTTGGAAAGCCTCCGCACCGTGGTGTCGGCCCTGAAAGACGCCGGGGGCAAAGTTGACCGCCGTTGCGGAATGCACGTCCATTTTGACGCCGCCGGGCTCGACGTTTCCGCCGTCCGCAATATCGTTAAAACCTACGCCGCCTTTGAAACGCAAATTGACGGCTTCATGCCCCCGAGCCGCCGCGGCAATGCCAACAACTATTGCCGGAGCCTTTCTTCGGTGGTTAGTAACCGCCAATTTCAAACGGCTATCACGTTGCAAGGTTTGGCCCAGGCGCAAGGTGGCCGCTATTTTAAAATTAATTTGCAAAGCTACCAAGTCCACGGCACCATCGAGTTCCGCCAGCACTCCGGCACGTTGGACGCCCCCAAGGCCGTCAACTGGGTGCGTTTTTTGGCCGCCTTTATCGAGGCCAACCAAGCCCCGACCGTGGCCCCGGAGGCCGCCATCAGCCCGGCCGCCCCGGCTCTTTCCGGCGCTCAAGGCCGCCTGGCCACCATGCTCACCGCCAGCGGATTTTTACACCGCCACGAAATCGCCGCCACTTTTGGTTGGCAAGATCACACCGTCCGCGCCGCCGTCACCCGTTTGCGCCAAGCCGGAATGACCATTGTGGCCGAAAAAAGAGACGGACGCCCGGGTTACCGTTTGGCCACGCAAGCCGCCAACCAAGCCGCCCCGGTGGCCACTGCCGACCTTTTCCGCAGTATCCCGGCTGATTTGGTCACTTTTTACCGTAACCGCTCGGCAGTGCTAGCCCTCAACTAAGGAGCTCCCCATGAAATACAAAACTCTCAACGACAAAATAGTCTCCGGCCAAAGCCACCGCGAGGTGGCCGAGGCCCTTTGGCAGCTGATGCTGGTACCAGAACCGACCCTTGAAGAGTGGATGGAGGGCTCGGCCCGCCGCGCCCACGAATGGAACGGCGCAACCATCCGCACCACCACCCCCGAAGATCACGTGGAGGATTTAATCGCCGCTGGGTTTTTGGAGAGGGAGGTTTGAGGGGTTACTCCATGAAATCTAGAATGTTTGCAACATTGGCAAACTCGTTAAAATAGTCAATGTCTCCAAAGCTATCGTCAAAATAACGAGTTAAAAAGTCAAAACAATGTTTGACATAATAATAAAATTCATTATCCGACGTTAACTGTTTGTGATTATAAATGTGCAAAATAATTAATGCGTGAGCTATTTTTTGAAATTGAGATGATTTAATCAAATTTAAGTCAGTTTTGTTTTTAATTTCGCCTATTAATTCTGGAGCAAATAGATTTCGTACTTCATCAACAATATTATTATTTTTTTTAATAAAACCATCATACAATGAGGGGTAACCTATTTTTAAAACAATTAAAATCGCTGCGTAATGAAAAATGAAACTTTTATATTTTTTCTCCCCTATAATACTAGTATAGAAATAAAATTTATCGATGCATCGTAAAGGTAAATTTTGGTTTTTGCAAAATTCTTTTAAAAAACTTTTAAGAAACTTATCACTACTAGTTATTTTTTTTGTCGTAAGCTGAGAGATAGAATAAGGGCACTGTGTAGCATATTGTTCAGAACAAGATGAATTACTATTGGTAACACCTCCACTCGATGAGGGAAGGCTTATTGGTATGTCAATAAACTTTTCCAAATAAAGGTCAGCTGAAACTCCCACTCCATAAACGCCTTTAACATATTCACACATTTGTTTTTTATTCATCATCAAAACAAAGAAGACATCTTGTATAGCAAAAAAATGCTTTATCCGTTCTAATAGTTTTAAAGCAAAATCAGGGCGGCACCTGTCAAGTTCATCTATAATAATTATAAGCGGAACTCCGTCTGGGTAATTTGTTTGTTTTGTTTGTTTTGTTTGTTTTGTTTGTTTTGTTTGTTCTCTGTAGGTTTGACTTATTTTTTGCAAAAGCTCTTTAAATTCCTTAATTTCTTTTCCCTTCGTTTCAAAATCTTTAATCATGCCTTCAACAATGCTTTCAGTTGCCCCATCGTTAAATTCATCTATAATTTTTTTCAAACCGGATTCTATTGCGCCGGAATTTAAAAGGCCACCACTTGCTAAACTAATAATTATTCTAGCCGCTGTAGGTAGTAATTTTTTAAGAGTCTTAGTTATAATTTCTTGAAATTGTTGAAGGCTAGTTTCAGTTACAGAACTGTTGTTAAACGAAGCATAAATGGCACTTGTTAATAAGGCAAATGGGTCTTCATAATAATCATGTTCAAAAGCGTCTATAAAGACAGATTTCAAGCCTTGCTCTTCAAGCATAAGTTCTAAATTTTTGGCAAAATAAGTTTTGCCATCTCCCCAAGGCGCATCAATAGAAATAACTTTTCCATCACCGGAAGTTGATGCTATTGTGTTAATTAAATTTTCTGCCAGTCTCTTGCGGTTAAGAAGGTCATTTGCAAAAGCTTTTTGATTAGTAGTCATTTGTCGCCTCCATTTCTTGAGTTGCTGGCCCAGTAGCCACGGTAGATTTTAATTACAGCTATTTATTTTTTACAATTCTTTTTAATGTAAGCTCTCATTGACTCAATAGACCTTTTTAATTCTTCTTCTGTAAAACGTATGTTTAATGTATTTTCAGGATGATGTATTTGATGGCGAATATATTCAGTCAAAATCAAACTAGAATCATTTCTGTTCTTTTGTTTTGGCCAACAGTAATTGCGTTTTGAATGTTTTTCCGAATCTCGAAAGGCTTGAAACATTTTTATTTCCTCTAAGTGACCATATAATTCATTATGATACTCTTCGGAGAGCTCATTAAAAGCCATATAATTTACTTCATTCAGCGATGGGTATGGCAATTCTCCTTCAATTATAGATTTGATTTCCTTGTTTTCTCCATTTTTACAAATTAAAATAATATGTTTATAGGTAAGCTGTTTTACAACTTGAGCGCTATGAGTAGTTAATAGAACCTGAGTATTTTTAGCTTGTGAAAGTCCCAGAAATGCATTTATTAGCAATTTTTGATTTTCAGAGTGTTGAGATGTTTCCGGCTCTTCAATCGCATAAATAACGCTTGGGCAATTATTATCCTCCATTCTCCGCTCAACTTCCGCTTGAAAAAAACTTAATAAAATTAAACGTTTTATTCCACTCCCTCTTTTATTGATAGGAATTTCACTATCACCGGCAATAGAAACATTTTTAAAAACATCTTGCCATTTTAATTGATCTAAAGATGGTATTTTGGGATCTAGTGTACTTGCGATGTTTTCATCTATTTCGCGCAATTTTTTTAAAGTGCATTGTGAAACTTCTTTTAATTTTTTTTCAACCTCTTCGGCTATCTCTTTAAATGATGTTTGAATCTTTGAATCATTTAGAATCTCTCTAACCGCAAGCTTTAATGGATCTTGAATTTCACTATCTCCATCACTGTTTTTTCTATCTGCTTGAAAAAGAGAATAAAGTGGCAATTCTTTTTGCAATTTTTCCCAAATGCTATTTGCCTCATTTTTATCCTTATCCTTATCCTTTTTTGAAATGTCAATTAAAGTTTCTTTTAGTTCAAGACCTTCTTCCTTATCATAATGTTCCCATATAGCTGAACGCATCATAGCTTTTTTCTTTTTATCAACACAGGTAATTCCTTCTTTTTCTATAATTGCTCTTAAATCAGAATCCTTTTTACTTAACAGGTCTTTACAATTTTCATTTGAAGGGTGCTCTGCTTTTATACATGTTTTTACATTGCTACTCCCATTCTGATAAGTTTTTACTATTTCAAGCACGCCTGAAGATGAAAGCAAAAATTCATCGGCAAGGTTGGTTGTATTATTTGTATCTAAAATAAGAGATTCTGGTAAGTCTTTAAAGCCTACGGAGATTGTTATATTAGTATCTTTTTCCGAAGAAGCATCTTTATTAAGGTCTTCTTTATCTATTTTTACAACGCCTTTACCTTCATTAAAAAAAATATCAAGAGCTTCTAAGATCGTAGATTTTCCAATATCATTTTTCCCCACAAAAGCTGTGAGATCTTCCAAATCAACTTTAATTTCATCTTTGTAACTTCTAAAATTTTTTAATTTTACAAATACAACTTTCATATTAAGCTCCTTAGGAAAAAATAATAATTACCCAGATGTCATCGCCACTCTCTCGGGTTATGTGCCCAAAGTTTCCAGAGGCCGTGTTTGGCTTTTTGGGCGCGGCGGGCGGCAGTAAAAGTATCCCCCAAAACTAATCGATTTTTGCCAATTGCAGTTGGTTTTTTTGCTAACTATCCTCGCCACCCCTTCCAAGGATCATGTGGAAAATTTAGTCGCTGTCGGTTTTTTGGTAAGAGAAATTTGAGTAATGTCCATTTTCATCGTTTGTACACATATTAGGCCGTGGCGAGGTGTTTCGTAATTTTTCGGATGCATTATGTTTTAACTCTTTAATATATATATTTGTATTTTTAGTCAAAATATCACATTTTTCAAGTGAGCTCATAAAATCCCAAGTATTAATTAGAGAATGAAAGCTAGAATATGCATGTCCTTTTTCATTTAACTCTGGATAAAGCAAATTATTAATTACTAAATTTTCAACATAAACAGACATAAAACCAAGTAACTCGCTGTATAATCCATTAAGATCTAAAAAAGTTTTAGTAAAATCTATACGAGCTGCACACATTAAACACGGAGAAAGATGTGGGCATTTATAATCTTTAGCCACATGAATTTTTGTTTCAATAATAAGTTTACATTGCAACAAATGAAACTCGCTCATCCTTCTATTTATGCGTTCACGAATATATAAAAGTTCACTTTTTTCCTTTATAGACGACAATTCAAAATTTTTTATTTTTGAAATAGTATCTTCCATTTCATAAGGATTAAATCCACTAATAGCTTGGGAAATTATTTGATGTTCCTTTTGTATTTCCTGTATTTCAAGTTGATATTGTAATTGGCGCCGATTTTCTTCAATTGTAATTTTTAAAGAGTTTTCATTGTGCCGAGCTGTGAACCAAAAAGCTAAGAGGGTGCAAAGGCCGCCTGAATAAGCTCCTGCAAACAAAAATAAATCTTGGTTAGAAATGCCGTTAGGAAGTATATCCCATTCTGTACATTGGTGAATCAAATGACCCAAATGGATTATGCCAAATGTAATAAATGGAGCGGTGACAATTACCGCGAAGATGATTATAAATATTTTTTTTGTCATCGCCACTCTCTCGGATTATGTGCCCAGTTGGCCCAGAGGCCGCGACGGGCTTTTTGGGCGCGGCGGGCGGAGGCCCAGTAGCCGCGGCAGATTTTAGACGGGCGGCAGTAGCGGTAATCCACCCACATCCAGCCGTTTTCGGACATCTCTCGGCCAACGTCTTTGCCGCCTGTGCGGACTATCCCCACCACCCGCCGGTAGCGATCCCGTCCGCGCACTTCCACCGCTACCTTTTGGCCCAGGGTTAACTCCGCCAAGGCCGCCTTGGCTTCCGGGCCGTGGGGCTGATCCATCTCCGGGGCGTCAAGGCCGTAAAGGCGGATGGTCACCGCCTTGGCTCCGCTATCGTCCAGCTTCAGCGTGTCTCCATCGGTCACCGCCACCACCACCCCCCGAAGAATCTCCGGCTTTTTATCCTCGGCCCAAAGCAAACCCACCCCGGCCAAAAATAAAATCATGGCAAGGGCTGAAATTATAAGGGGTTGATGGCGCATTTTAGGGGCCGACCGGTGCTATTGTTGCCACAAGCCCCAGTTTCTCAACAAATTGCGCCTCTGAATATATTTTGTTATTTTGCCAAGTTCTTTTTTGCCCGTCTGAAAAATTAGCCTCCGCTCCGAAGCCAAGTTGCGCCATCATTTGAGCTCTTTCGGCTTCCGGCATTTCCGGAGTTGCCGCAATAACAAAACTAAAAAACCCGGTAATCATTTCCATTATGGTTACTTGGTCGCCTTTAATTGCCCCCAGAAACATTAAATTTGAAACTTGCTCATTTTCATTTTTCACCCAAACCGTCATGGTGTAAAGCGGCGTGGTAAATGCGTAAGAAGTTCCGTTATTTGTTGCTTTTATGGCGTTGTATTTATTGAGAAAAGGAAGCGCCATTGTTTCTTTGGCTATGGTGTTAAAATTCCGTGTGAAGCTATCAATATTAACGTTTAAAAGAGGGCCGTTTTTTGCAGGTTCGGCGTGGGCAGGGAAAGAGCAGACCAAAAGAAAAATTAAGGCTGTTAAAGCAAGTTTTTTCATACGGTGCTCCTTATTTGGTTATTTAGGTGGCTTACACACTTTGCAGGCGGTGCGGCCTTGAGCTTTTGCCTCGCGAATCGACACTGGGATTAATTTTTTGGAACGCGCCAGTGTCCGGCAATCTTGATAATGATATTTTTTCCCTTTTGGGGTGATGTAAAAAGTTTCGGCTTAAAGGCTTGTTGGCGGTTGTGCCGCCAAGCAGGCCAAAAGCAAAAAAATAAAAAACAAAGGCTTTAAAAGTGCCTTTTTTATCATTTGCCCTCTTTTTGCTCATTGCTTCGTTAGTTTTTTACTGCACCAAGGGCATTCTGTGTTTGGGCAGGTGGCACACCGGCCTCGCCCACAGGTTCGTCCACATTGCCCAAGAGGGCTTTAAGTCGAGCGTTTTCCGCTTTAAGCCGGGTATTTTCGGCCCGTAAATTTACGATTAGATCATCTTGCAGTTCAATATTTCTTTTGTAAGAAGTTAAAAGTTCTTGTGTTTCTGTGGTTGGTTGCGGCGCTGATTGTAAACTTTCGTCCTCGTCTGCCAAGGCAAAAAAAGCCGAAAGCGTCAAACCGAAACAATTCGCTATTTTGATAATATTTTGAAAGCTGGGGTCAGTTTTGCCAAGAGCATATTCACTCAGCCTTCCTGCAAAAATACCTGTTTTTTCTGAGACTTGTTTTTTTGTCAAGCCAGAACCCTCTAAGGCAAGAGTAAAAGACTTTATAAAAAATGTCGTTTTCGAATGTTTTCCGGTTGACATGATTCTCGATTTCGATTATTCTGTAGTTACTTGATTATTTAAGAGTTTCCTTGCGGTGCAAAAACAAAGCCGCAAGGATGGCTGGTTTTTTATTGTATAACCCCTTTAAAAATAGGTTGTTGCCATGAAATTAAATATAGCAGAACCAAATAGAATTGACAATATAAAAGCTTGGTTGTCTGCCCGCCACCTGACTCACGCTGATGTTGGTCAGGCATTGGGAATTACTGCGGCCGCTGTTACCAAAATGTTAAACAATGACCATGCTCGCCCGGAGCGAGTGGCGCAGCTAAGAGAGATCGGCATTCCGGAAGATTTGCTCCCTGAAGCTCGTTATATAACGCCGGGCCGCAAACCGAAAAAAGATTAATCCTTGCCTATTAGATTATATTGTTTTGGCCTCTCTTGGCCATGAGATTTTAGCCTGAAATTTTGCAAGAGCCCTTGGTCGGAAAAACGGCCGGAAAGTGCGGTGTGTTATGACTCGTGTGTTGCCTGAAAAAAGAGCCGGTCGGCGGAGTCGATTTGAGGCGGAGTTTTCGGCTCTCGGTTGCGCCGCCCGTGGGGTGGGGATAGAGATTTTGGCCGCCCACTTGGGCAAATCGGACTCCACCTTGCGTAGTGAGCTGGTGCCCAGCCAAGGCCCCGACTCGCCCCACAAGCTCGGTTTTGACGACGCTCTTGCGGTGATGTATTTGAGCGGAGATGTGACGCCGCTCCATCGGTTTTTGGCCCGGCTGGATCAAAACATCGTCCCTAAACGCCTTGAGCCCGACAGTGGCCGTTTTGCCGCCGCCTTGCGGTTGTTGGAAAAAGGTGGTGAGTATGCCAGTTGCCTGGCCGACGTTTTAGCCGACGGCAAAATCACCGATGAGGAGTGGGCCCGGCTTGAGCAAATCGCCGACCACATCGAAACCATCACCGCCATTATTAATGCCCACCGGAAGAGTGAGGGGGCGTGAGATGAAATTCTACTTTGTCTTTTTTAGGGCGGCCAGTCTTATTTGCTTTTTAAGCGTTATTTGGGCTTATCATTTCGGGGATTTTGAGTTTGCGCCCATTGGGATTATGTTGCTTATGGGACTGGCTTTTGAGGCTTGCGCAAGCTTAAAAAACTTGGGAATTTTGTTAAAAAAAGAATTTGAAAAGAACGAAAACCGATATTTGGATGAACTTATAGAGAAAAAATATAAAAGGATAAAACATGAAAATCATAGAGCCTAGCATTGAGATTTTGACGCCTGTTGCCCCTGACTCCGTTGCCGCTATGATGGCGCGGCTGGAGCGGGCCGGGCGGGTATGTTACAAGTCGGAAGACAAAATTACCGCTGATTCCGCCGCCAAGTTTGTGCGTGGGTTGATTGCCCGGGGGCATTTGTCGGTTATCGAGCATGAGATTTTGTCGGTGCGGATTGTTTGTGACCGGGGTGTTAGTCATGAGCTGGTGCGGCATCGTTTGGCCAGTTACAGCCAAGAGAGCACCCGGTATGTGAATTACAAAAGCGATATTACTGTTATTAGGCCCTGCTTTTTTAAAGAAAATACCATGGAATATAAATATTGGACGTCTGCAATGTTTGCCGCCCAGCATGGTTATTCTATGCTTATCACAAACGGAGCGTCACCCCAAGAGGCGCGGTGCGTGCTTCCCAACAGCTTGAAAACCGAAATAGTCATGACGGCTAACCTACGCCAATGGCGGCACATTTTAGCCCAGCGCACGGCCGCCGGGGCGCACCCCCAAATGCGGCAAATTGCCAAAATGATTTTGGCCGAATTTACAGAAATTTTGCCCGATGTTTTCGGCGGATTGGAGGGGTGAAAATGGGTAACGAATTTATGTCGCCTGACGACTTTGGCTACAACGAAAAAAGGAAAGGCATACTCTCTTTGGTCGCCCCCGAGTTGCTTGTCGATCAACTTGTAAATTTAGAAGCACGTGTGAAAAAGTTAGAGGCCGAAAACACCCGGCTGGAAGTTAAAAATGCCGAACTCCGCCACCATTTGAACCCGGCGCCCACGCCTGAAGACGGTAAAGAGGATTGGTGATTTATGACCTATAAATATACTGAGTATAATTTTTTGAATCAGCCGCGACCGGTGAAGTTGGACACAGCTTTTAACTATGTCGGGTTGATGTGTTTTGAGGTTTGCGCACGCGACCCCAAAGGCGCAACTGTGATGTTGTTGTGGGCCACCGGTCCGGAATTAGATGGCCCCCAGATTTTGGGTGTGCGGGACGTGGACACTATGTTAGACGATGACATTAGTCCTGATGCGGCGTGAGGTGAAATGTGGTAAACGAAAAGGATATATTCCGAAAAGCTATTGATTGTTTTGGTGAAGAAGCCCAATTGGGAATGGTCACTGAAGAACTGGCTGAACTTATTGTTTCTATCAATCACGAACTAAGAAGGCGAGAAAACAGCATAATTGAAGAACTCGCTGACGTTTACATCATGCTTGAGCAGTTGCAAATTATTTTAGCGTCAAGACTTAATCGAACCGAAATTGAAATTGAAACAGAGTTAAAAATATTTATTCAAACAAAAATGGAACGACTTGCCAATAAAGTGGATACCTATGACTACGCCAAAGACTGAGCCGCATTACCGTTGCGCGCGGATGTCGGCGATTTTGACGGTGGAAGCTTGCGCCGCTTACCGCAAAGCCCGGAGCGGTAGCTTTACCGGGAATTTGAAGCGGCGAAATAATTTGTGCCGCTCGTGCCCGGGGCTTGATTTAAGTGCGCCTGTGACGCCTGAAAGCTTGACTAAGTAAGTTTTTGCTGGGGAGTGCCGGAGGTTGTTATGAAAATTCAAACGAAAATTTCCAAAGATGATTTCCAAGAGCTTGCGGATATGTTTATTGAGTTGCACGATCTGGCCATTCGCTTTGGTGAGATTTTCTCAAACTTAAAAGTGATAAATTTTCCTCCGGTTGAGATGGTGTCATCCGTTCCGTCCGAAGCTGTCCAAAGAGCGGTTGAGCCTAAAGCTCCCGTTTTGGCCAGTGAAAAGCGTCGGGGGCGTCCGCACCCAAGTTGCGGCACAAAAAAAGAGTTGGCCGAAATTATTGGTATTTATCCGCAATGTTTGAGCCGTATATTTGACGGCCCGGGAAATGCCAGCCTGAAAACAGCCCAAAAGTTGGCTAAAATCACCGGCACTGAAGCCGTCTTGTGGCTCAAAAGTGGCTTCACCGCCGACCGTCAAGCGGCTTTTGGGGCTTGGTCGGAGGCCCGGCAAAGTGGCGGCTCTATTGTGGTCGCGCCAATAGAGCCGCCCTCGGTGCCGCCTGAAGGTGATGATTTTGCTGACGCCAGCAAAATGGTCGAAAGGGAAAAGGTTTTGCCCAAAACAATTAAACCCGGCTCCCAAGGTCATTTGGCCACCATTTTAAATTTGCACCAAACGACCATCAGTTGTTTTGTCAACTCAAAACGTTCAACGTGCGACGCTACGGCCCAAAAATTGGCCGTAATTTTAGACACCGAACCAAAAATTTGGCAAAGCCCAGGCTATTCTTATTTGCGGCGGGAAGCTTTTAACAAGTGGAGTAAAAAGCAAAGTAACGCTCAAAAAAAGGCTGACGTTGACTCTGCCAGAAAGGCCAAAACGCAAGGCGCCGCAACCGATTACGGCTATTGTGAGCGGATGCGGGCCAAAATAACTTTGGCAGATTGCCAGTCGTATCGCCAGCCCAACGACTTAAGTGGCCGTAAAGCTTGGCGCAACAATGACCGTTGCCAAGGTTGTGCCGGGCTCAATATGGAGGGGTTATGAAACCTGAAGATGTTTTGCGTGATTTAGAGGCGACCACCCGCAAGGCGCACGAAGCCAGATATAAACAGCGCAAAGAGCAATCGGGCAAGGTGGCCGCTTCCCCTGCGCCGCCGGTGCGCCCCTTGACCGAGGACGAGGAAGCGTTTGTCCAAAAAATGCTCCCCAAACTGCCTCCGGTTATGGCCAGGGCCAAAGTGCCGGAGCTTTTGGGCGGCATTGTCCAGGCGGGTTCGCTCCGCAACGCTGATTCGGCCGGCACCGGCCCCAAGGAAGCTTGGCGGGTAGGGCAGGGCAAGGTGATGTATGACACCGAGTCTCTCTTGCGCTGGATCGCCGGACACTACGGGCTTACCCGAATCAAGTCGCTTTACAATATTTAAACTTGTCCTTAAATGGGCTGGTTTCAATCCGGAGGAGCAAGTTTATGGACGGCCTCGCGGGTAGCGTCGGGGATCAAATGAGCGTAGCGCATGGTCATATCAATGGTTTTGTGGCGCATGAGCGTTTTGATTCGGTAAATATCCACCCCGGCCAAGGCCAGCCAGCTGGCGAAAGTGTGGCGCAAAGTGTGGAAGACCACCCGGCGGGCGCGGTCATCGGCGGCGAGGCCATCATTGAGCCCCACCCGATCCACCAGCTTTTTAAATTGGTGGCTCAAATTTTCCCGCAAATTTGCGCCGAAAAAAGGGGGGAAAACAAGCCCATTAACATCCGGGGCGTTTGTTTTGCGCTCCGCCAAAAGTTCCGCCGCCGCCGGGTTTAGCGGCACTTTGCCGCCCGGTTTGCGCATGGCCTCATCGCGCACCGTGACCATGGCGACGGTAAAATCAACATCAAGCCACGAAAGCCTTTGGAGCTCACCGAGCCTGAGGCCCGTGTTAAGTGAGAGGACGATAGCATCATGCAAATCAATGTGACGCAAAGTTTTTGCCGCCGCGATGAGCGCGGCCGCCTCGGCGCCCGTGAGGAAACGTTCGCGCCGGTTGTGGACGGCGGGCAGGCGCACGCCGCCGGTGGGGTTTGGCCCCGTAAAAAGCCCGTGGCCGTCAATTTGGACGGCTCTGGCCAGATTGAAAGCTTGACGGAGCAAGGCCAAATATTGTTTAATCGTAGCCGGTGCGGCACCGCCATCGGTCAGATCATCGACAAACGCTTGGATTTCGCCGGTGGTGATTTCGCTCAAGGTGCAGTTGCCAAAACGCGGGCTGATGAGTTTGCGGTAGCGGTTGCGGTCGGTTTGCCAGCTTCTTTTGGTGCGCTCCGCCCGAGGGAGGTAGTAGGTAGTCCAAAAGGCGTCCAAGGTCATGGCTTGGCTGGCGGCCTGCGCGGCCACCGCGGCTTCTTGCTCGCGCTCTTGGGTCGCCGCGCGGCGCATCTCGGCCAGGCTCGGAGGGCCGAAGCCTGTGCGGATGTTCTCTTTGATGCGGCTGAGGATTGTGTGGGCCTTTTCGGGGTTCCAGCCCTCGCTGGCCCAGCCGAGAGCTTCTTCACGCAGAGTGCCGTCGATGCGGCAACGCATCATATAGTAGCGATCCGCCTGGCCACGGTGCCGACGGGTGGGGTGCTCGCGGTATCTGATGCCCGGGTATTGGGTGCTGTGCCACGTTTTCATAGTACCACTATAGTACCACTGATTTTAGGTGTCAAGCTCGTCACTGGGGATAGAGCCAAGGAGCAAGGCACGGATGGTACAGGAGATGCTGGCCTGATCGGTACGCATAAAAAAACCGAAAGCCCTTGGGTTGCAAGGACTTTCGGACTATATCGGACTTCGATAATTTTAATGGTGGTGCCGGAGGTCTGCTCCATACTACATGGATAAGCCATTGTTATTTAAGATTAATCAGTTTTTACTTTTTTTCGATACCGTCAAATATACCGTATTTTTTCGTTGGAGTAACTTTGCGTTCACACCTGTGAAAAAGCCTCCCCGAAACTCTTTGGAAGTGGGGAGGCGGTGGCGGCTCTCTTGCTCTTAGCCTTTGCTCGGGTCGTGCTATTCTGGATAGCTTCACACTGGCTTTGTTGTAGCGTTTGGCGGCCTGATTTAATAATAACAAGAAATAGCGGCTTTTGCAAGGTGTGGTGAGCTGGTGCGATTCTAAATCACACCGTTTGCCGGGATAATAATATCAAGTAAAGCGTCAATTCCTGCAAGGTCACTGCCTGAAACAACTCTTTTGAAACTTGCTCCTTCGGCATGAAGCCTTTCAAGGTCACTAACACTGCCTTCAATGTGGGAACCATCGGGCATTGCAATCAGAATTACAAGGCGACTCGGTGTTTGCGCCTCAAGCTTTTTTAATCTGGTTAAAATGTTGCTCACTTGGTGCCTCCTCTTCTTCGGTGTCGGAATCTGGCCCAAAAATGGCCCTGCCTAAATCGTCGTAAGTGCCTTCGCCTTCCTCGACAATCCCCCCGGCTCGCTCAAGCCTCCAAGAGCAGTGGACGGGCTCAAAGGGCTTTGGTTCAAGTTTTTTCAGACGTGATTTAAATTTGCTCATTGTCTGCCTCCAAAGCTGAAATACGGGCTTCAAGTTCGTGCAATTCAAGGGCCTTCGCATGGGTGGCCACAAGTTGCGAAATTGCGGCGGCTTGGCTTGGCAGTAACTGGCCATCGGCTAGGCTTTCAAGTAGCTTTTGAGACAATGCCGGAAGGTCGGCGGCCTTGGCCACGCTGGGTAGATTCAAAGGCGGTAAAGGCATTTCCCTGCAAGGTGGAACTAACCTTTCAAGGCATAAACGCAAAGCTGTTGTGTCGCCCTCAAGAGCTTGCTTTATAGCTTGCCTAGTGAGGCTTTGCGCTTCGCCTTCAAGCAATGCTACGGCGGCCAGAGTTGCCTTGTTTCGGCTTCCTGTCGGGCGGCCTCTGGGGTTGCCACTTTGGCCTTTTGTGAATCTGCCTTTAATTGGTGGCGTCTCTTTATTGTCTGTTTTAGCAGTTTTCTTAGTTGCCATTGCTTGCCCTCGTTTTTCTACCAACGCTGAAAAGGTCGGCCCCATTCCACGAAACAAAAAGCCGGTATTTTTGGCGTTCAAGGTTTCGGACTTGGCCTGTTGGCTCGCTGTTTTGATTGACTACTAAACACCGTATTTCCTCAACGGTCACTAGTCGGCGGCTTATTTCAAAGCCACTGCAAAGGAAAACGGCTCCGGCAAAGAAAGCAATAATCAAGCCATACGGCAAAAGTTGTTTAATTTTCATGATTTACCCTCCAAATTAGCTTTCAGTGCTTTAAGTAAAAGTTTTCCGATTTCAAAGGTGGCGGCGTCCATCTTTAAAACTGTCGCTCGGAGTTGGCTTTTGCTGGGTGCTGTTGCCTTTGGGTATCTAGCCACTACTGCCAGAGTTTCAGTAACGAAGGTTTCACGCTCATTTGATTGAATTGTGTCGCTCATTATTTAGCCTCCAAAATGTAATTTCAAATTGTTAAAAGTTCTTTCCTGCTCACGTAAGAATTTTTGCAAAATTGAGAAAGTCAGATATTCGCCGCCTTGACGTGAACCGGCCCAAATAACATGGAGGCCATAACGAACGCTAAAAGCGGCCAGTGATTGTAAAAGGGCCTGTGGTGTCATCTTGCTTTTATAGCGGTGGTTTTTAATATCCTCGAGACTTGATTCAATCACCAAAGCAAAATAAGCCAAGCCTCGGCCCCTTTGGCATTCACGGGAAAACCTGTCTCGGCCTGCGGTCAGGGTTTGCGCCAAATCATCAAGACTTTTCCGTTCAAGTGCAATTTGGTTTTCAAATCCTCTCAAGCTATAATCGCCGGTGGCTAAGCCAGCAGTTTCAACCGTTGCGGCGGCGTATTGCTCGGCTTCAAATTTATAAGGGCATTGTTCACGAGTATCAACAATAATTTTCATTCTACATATACCTGTTTTTTAACTGGACGGACTGGAAATCCTGGACAACGCAATAATTTCAATACCTTATCCCGTCCAGTTTTGCTTTCTGGAAACTGGACAGACTGGACAACTCAATAAAATCAATTGTTTAGCCTGTCTAGCTTCCATTTATTGGCTGTTATAAACTGGAAAATCAGTCTGTTTCTTGGCCATTTCCGCCAAAAATAAGGGTGTAACAACGCTTGCGGCCAAAAGTTGGTAAGTCGTGGGGCGGCCGTCTGGTCAAGCTTCCAGAGTCGCCGGGCTGTAAAATTCCCCTAGTCAAAAGAAGTTTTGCGGCCCGGGTGTGGCTTATACCCCGGCAAACTTCGGACTTAAAACTTTCCGGCAAAATGTAATAAACGGTTTGCGGCCCGTCTTGCTCACGGAATCCAACACGGTTAATGCAAAGTGCGTCAGAGTCTTTCACGTCTTGGAAGCGGCTTTGCCCGTTCTGCTCAATAAATAGTGAAACTTGCGCTAAAGCGGCGGCGTCCTCATGGGCTCCACTCCCTCCACGGTGTTCTAACCAAGCGTCAAAACAAACTTTGGCGGACTCTAAAGCCTCATCTTGCGCCCACGGTAAAAGCTTCCAACGTGCGGCCATTACACCGGCGGCGGCGGCAAGTAAAAACCTTTTAGCCACTCGCAAAACTTGGCCATCGGTCTTAGGTTCAGGGCAAAAGACTTTCAATTGGTGTTGTAGAATTGATTCAATTTCCGCCTTGGATTCTGGCCGCCTTAAAAATTCCTGAATAAAAGCTCTGCCTAAGTGCCCGTAATGGGTATTAGCGGCGGCGCTTATGGCTTCGGCAAATTCTCGGGGTGATTTGTGCTCGTGCAACTCCTCAAAAACACCATGACCGGCCCCGGCGTCTGCCGGAATATCAACCAAACGAATTTCTTGCCCGGCTTGAATCCTGCCGCCATCTGCGGCGATTTTCTCAGCTATAGTTTTTTCGCCGGTTGAAAGAATCATCGTTCGCCATGTTTTGGCCTGTCGTGCCGTGCCGTCCTGTCTCGCCCGGTTCTTGCCTCGCCCATTGGCCAGCATATAAATAGCCTCTGAAGCAACTTTTGGCGGTGCTTGGCCTAATTCGTCCAAGCAAAGGCAAGTATCGTTATGTAAAGCTGAAATGCCTTCTAGGCCGTTGTCGGTTGCTCTCCAAGATTGAATATAACCACCTGTGCCGCTCCCTTTGCCCCAAACAGAAGAACCGGCTTTCAAGGTTGTTGTTTTGCCGCTCGAAGTTCCCCCGGGCAAATTAAAGCCTCCACTTTCGGCCCCCATAGGCTCAAGCAAAACTGCGGCTAGGCTTGCACATATTGCAAGGGCCAACCGGGAATTACTCACGGCCCAACTGCCAATAGTTTTTTTCCAGCTGTCAAGAGTTCCGCCAACTTGGTAAGGATTATTTGGGCTTTGTGCCTGCAAAACAATGCGGTCGTTTGTCCAGTCCGTCCAGTTTTGGCTTTTGGAATCTGGACAAGATAACTCATTGATATTATTAAGTTGTCCAGCGTTTCCAGCTTGTCCAGTTGGAAAAGGTGTATATGTGGAGTCGGGTAGGACAAAAGCGCCGTTATTCCAGCCGGTAGTGCCAACACACAAAACACGCTCCCTCGCTTTAACTGTGCTTAGATAAAGGGCTAAAAGCTGTTTAGCTCTGGGGCTCGGTGCAATTTGCAAGCCCTCATCTGCAAGACGGCTCAACCATAATGACGAATCACGCCCCACAAGAACCGCTCTTGGTATAGGCCATGAATGTTTTATGCCGTCTTGGTCTAGCCACTCAGTGTAAAGCCCCCAAGAATTGCTTGCGGCGTCTCGTGTTTGGCCCAAAACTTTAATCTGCGAACAAAGCCAAGTTTCATCAGTGGGCTTTCCTTCTTTTGGTTCAACAAACCAAAGGCCATCGGCTCGGCTCTCGAAAGTGCCGCTCATGACAACACCGCTTCAACACAAGACCGCACGGCCAAAAGCCCTTGGGCAAGGTGCAAATCATTAAAGTCAAAACTGCGGCCTTCAATAGTTGGAGGAACTGCTAAAAGAGCATTTACGGCCTCGGCGGCGGCTCGGGCTTTAGTCAGGCCTGTATTTTCGGAGTTGTTGGCGTCATTATCAGCGCAAACAATTATTTGCCGGTCGGGGTGCTTAGCTCTCGCAAGCCTGGCCACTGCTTCAAGATTCCCGGCATTAAAAGCGATTAAAACGGCATAACCTGTTGCTAAATGGACACTGGCCCCGGTGGCGAAGCCTTCACAAATACAAAGGGCCTCACCTATCCTAAAACTTGTGGCGGCAATCCTGTAAAAGCCTCCGGCGGTTTGGCCTCCAGAAAGAAAACGCTTGGTGCCGTCTCCGCTTATAAATTGCAAGCTCTGAATCTCGGCCCGGTCATTTAAAATAGGGCTTATCAATTCGCCATTGCGGCCTTGTTTCAAGCCTAAAGCCGGAATCTGCTTCCTTGTCAAATAAGGGTGGTCGCTGGTGGCCATCGGCGCTTTATCCCAAATTGCTTGGGCTCTGCCTGCGGCTTCTCGGTAACGGCTCCGCTGGTCGGCTTCTCGCTGGGCCTTCTCGGCGGCAATGCGTTTTAAAAAGGCTTGGCGTTCTGCTGTTGAAAGTGGCTTTTCACTTTTAACTGTGTAAGTGCCGGTTTGGCCGGTTTTAAAGTTTTTCCACCAAAGGGACGGAGGGTTATCAAGGTAGGCTTTATAGGCACCATCTTGGCCCCTTGGCCTATCTACAGTTCCGCAACGGTGCAAGTTGCCATCTGCGACAAGCTCGCCCGGCGTCAAGCCGTTATCGGCCATCACTTGGCGGAGTTCGCCTAAAATATTATTGACATTGAACTCAATTTTTTGCATAATTTAAAAACCTTTTGCTTGTAAATTCTGTCAAAGTGCCCTGCCGTTTCGCCTTACGGGAGGGCCTTTTTTTATTCATTGGGCAAACCTTTTGACGCAAGGAACAAATCAAGGTCGGAAGTCCGCCAAACTGTGCAACGGGTCGAAAGCTTGGTTCCCGGCGGCAAAACGCCTTGAGCTGTCCACCTCCAAAAAGTTGAAAGTGCAATACCCAAATAAACGCTTGCTTGACGTGCTCTTAAAAGTTTCGGTTCTAATGACATAAAAAAATAGCCTCCTGTCATTTGTGATATGACAAGAGACTATCTGGTTTTTTCGGCTTTGTCGGTTCGTTTTTTTTGAGATTTTCCCGAACCGTTTATTCTTCTTCTTTTTCGCCGTCCTTTTTGCTGTTTAAAGGGCTTAATATTTTGGCGGCTTCTATTACTGATTTTATACTATCTTGAACCAGTCCATTTGACGCCACACTTATCCCCTGTATTGCGCTTATCGCTTGTTTTGCCAGTATGTTGTGCGCTTTCTTAGCGCCTTTACAAGCTTCTTGCGTTATATAAACTAAATCTTTAAAAGATTCCTTGTTTGAATTGCTAAGCTTATGTATAAGGTGTTTATCCTCATCTTCCCTAGCTGTAACCTTTAATGCTTTTAGGGCTTTATTTTTTGAAACTTTATTTTTTTCTTGATATTCCAATATCAAGCCATCAATTTTATCACAATGTATGCGGCTTGAAATCTCATCTAATTGTTTTTTTTTGGTAAAACCAAAAGCTTTTTTCAAAATTTGTGGCAAATCATCTTCGCTGTTTTCTTCTGAAAGCAAATCACGGCCAGCAGATATTAAATATTTTCTAGCTTCTCTGGGCATTTCTTTGTTGTTTTCCAAACAGTCTACAATTGCCAACCAAAGGTAAGCTGGGTTTTTTGTTCGCTTAAATATTAACTCGGCAGATAAGGGCTCTTTAAATATTTGTTTTACAAGACTCATTATACCCCTCCCTCAAACTGTCCAAATAATCGGCCCATTCTGCCATCATGCGGCGGCGTTCCGGCAAATATTCGGCATGATTATAACTGGCTCTGACTCCGTTTTTCTCGCTGTGGGCAAGTTGCCGCTCTATCCAATCACGATTAAAGCCTTGTTCATTTAAAATGGTGCTGGCCATGCTTCGGAAGCCGTGGACGGTCATTTCATCTTTAGAATACCCCATGCGCCTAAGTGCATTTAAAAGTGTCATATCGCTAATTGGGGCGGTGTTTGCTCTCATGCTGGGAAATAAAAATTGAGTGTGGCCGGTAATAGTGGAAAGTTCCTCCAAAAGGTCAATCACTTGGGAAGCTAGCGGCACAATGTGAACTTGTCGCATTTTCATGCGTTCGGCTGGGATTCGCCACTCGGCGGCCTCAAGGTTGAACTCTGCCCACTTTGCACACCTTAACTCACTTGGTCGGACAAAAACATAGGGCGCAACTTGCAAAGCCTTTCTAACAATTAAATTGCCGGAGTATTGGTCAATATTATCAAGCAAAACGGCTATTTCTTTTGGGTCTTTAACGCTGGCGAAGTTGGAAACTTTGACGGGCTTTAATGCGCCTCGTAAATCGGCGGCGGTATCTCGCTCGCCTCGCCCGGTGGCTACGGCAAAGCGGAAAATCTGCCCACATGAGTTTAGTGTGCTGTGTGCTGTTTCAAAAAAGCCCCGGGCCTCTATGTGGCGAATGGCTTCTAAAAGCTCTGGTGCGGTCACGTCTTTAACTTCTTTGTTGCCTAGCAGGGGGAAAATGTAAGTCTCAAGCCTGCTGGTAACTTTGCGCTGGTGCTTTGGTGTCCAAACGTGGGCTTGGTTGGCTACCCACTCCCGGGCCACAACTTCAAAACTATTGGCGGTAACTGCCTTTATGGCCGCTTTAACGGCTTGCTTCTGGGCACCCGGGTCAATGCCGTTGGCTATCTTCTCTTTTGCCTCGGTGGCCTTAGTGCGGACTGCGGCAAGACTTAAACTGGGGTATTGTCCAAAGGTGAAAGTTTTTCTTTTACCTTCAAAGGTGTAATCCAGCCTCCAAGACATTCCCCCGGTTGGCGCAACATATAAATATAGGCCTTTCCCATCGGTTAATTTTTGGGCTTTGGCGGTTGGCTTGACACTTCGCAAGGTAACATCTGAAAGTTTACTCATGGTGGCCCCCTCTAAAATACGGTATTTGGTTCACGGTATCGCTATTTTTGCGGTATTCTCTCAAGCCTTTAAAGCGTAAAGACGAAAGAAAAAACACGGTATCAAGTTCAAGCTTTTACCGTATACCGTTCAATATACCGTGATATACGGTAGATTACAAGGGGTTTTGTGAGACTAAGGGAGGGTATTAAATCGGGGAAAAACCAAGCCCCACAAGGCTTTTAGGGCTTTATGGGGCTACATGGTTTTAAACTATGGTGCCGGAGGTCGGAATCGAACCGACACGATCGCGAGGATCGCTGGATTTTGAGTCCAGTGCGTCTACCAGTTTCACCACTCCGGCACATTTTTAATATTTAAACACAATATTTATTTTTTGTCAAGAATAATTATCACTCTTGTTGCATTTCCATAGGGAAATCAATTTCAGAAATTATTATAGTATTTTAAAGAACTTATCTCTAAATTTTCTTTAAAATAAGACTTCAATGAGGAGTTTTTTTGAAAGGGGCTTTGGGGAAAACTTACTACAGGTGCTTGTGCGAATAAACCAATTCTCAAAGATAACGCTTTATACTATAGGAAACGCTGATTTATTCTGCTTGCAGAATAAATCAGCAAGGCACGCAACAAGCTAAATTTCAAAAGTTTTCCCCAAAAAATGCTTAAATTAATACAATTGCGTGCCAGCTTCCGCATTCCCACCTTGATTAAATATTTTATTGATTTCGCAAGTCCATACCGCCGCTATGGGCATATTCAAAAAAGCAAATTTCGAAACTAATTCATTATAAATTTCCCCATCCGTATGCCTTTGAGGGTTAATGGCATTCACTAGGTAAGATTCCTTTCCCTCTTCAGCTAAAATTGCTAACTTTCCGTTATTTTGAATGTTTTGTGATGTTCTTTTCATCAACACTTCAGCAAAAGCCAACGTGTCTTCATCCATCACAACAACCGTTCCTGCTACGATTGAATGCAATTGCCCGTCAGCTGAAATAGTGGAGAGAATCTTTGTGGATTTCGCACTATGGAAAATTCCAATTTTATGTGTTATTGCAATTAATAACGGGGCTCGGTATAGTTTTTTAGTGAAAAAAGTGCAAGGAATTACCGACACCATGCTATCTGCTTCACTTAAAGAATTAGAACGTTCTAATTTAATAAGTCGAGTACAATATAATGAAATGCCTATTAGGGTTGAATATTTTTTAACTGAAAAGTCAAAAGCTATAATTCCACTTCTTAAACAGATTGCTTTATGGGAGAAAAAATTTAGGTAGGATGAATTCAGCCCAAAAACTCTTCATGCTGGCTTCAAAAAGACTTGGCAAAAAATTGCAAAAGGATTAGACTAAATTTAAGGAAACGCTAATTAATCAGCGTTTCCTTAAAGTAGGTGATTATGCGCTATTTAGAAACAAATTTGGTCGGGGTCTATCTTTTAGAACCGGAATTCCATTCCGATGAGCGGGGCTTTTTCGGTCGTCTCTTTTGTCGGCAAGAGTTATCTCAAAAAGGTTTTGACTTTGCCACCCAGCAAGTGAACCTTTCGGGAAATTACCAAAAAGGAACTTGGCGAGGCTTTCATTTCCAAAAAGAGCCCCACGCCGAAGATAAATTGGTTCGAGCCGTTTCCGGAGCGATTTTAGATGTGGCCCTTGATTTGCGCCCGGCTTCGCCAACTTATGGCTTTTACACAGCCTGCGAATTGTCAGCGGAAAATAAATGCGCCCTCTTAATTCCCAAAGGTTGTGCCCATGGTTACCTCACCTTAACGGAAGTGACGGAAATTATCTATTTAACTTCAGCTCCTTACCGGCCGGAAGCTGAAGCCGGGCTTCGCTGGAACGATCCCTTTGTGGGCTTGGATTTACCCTTTGAACCAAGCATCATATCGGCAAAAGATAACTCTTGGCCTGATTATCAAAAAATTGACTACGAAACAATGGCAATTCAACCGTGATTAAAAACCTTTCCACGAAAGGTCACTCAAAGGGCGTGATAGGTGCTGCTCTGCCAGATGCCGTTGCCCGGCGCGATCAGCTTTTGGTTTTATGGATGACCCTGAGTGTCAATCTTTTGGGGAATATGGGCTTCACCGGGCTGAATGTGGCTTTACCGGCCATTGGTAGCGAGTTGGGCTTGTCGGCTTCATTTTTGTCGTGGGTAGTCTTGAGCCAGTTTTTGGCCATGGCGGCCATCAGTTTGCCCGGCGGACAACTGGCCGATATTTACGGGCGAAGGCATATTTGCTTGGTCAGTTTATATCTCGCTTTGTTTGGCTTTCTGCTAAGTGCTTTGGCTTCAAATTTTACCTTTTTAGTTTTGGGCCGTATTTTAAGTGGCTTAGGTTTGACTATTGTTTTCATTGTCACTTTAACAATGCTCACGTCTGTCTATCCACAACAAAAGCGTGGCCGCGTTTTAGGTTATGCCATCGCCATGGTTTCCATAGGCCTCAGCGCAGGGCCATTTGTTTGTGGCTATTTGGTGGAGTTTTTCGGTTGGCGTTCTATTTTCACCTTAAGTTTTCTGGGTTTGTTGCCGACTCTTTTGTTTTGTTTGCTTTTGCGCATTAAAGACTTGCCGTTCAGATCCCATAAATTTAATTGGCAGAATTCCTTTCTTTGGGCGATAAGCATTGTCACTATTTTCTTAGGGCTGACTAAGCTAAGCGAGCTTTATTTCGGCCCACCTCTTCTTTTGTTGGGTGGAGTGCTCTTCTCGATTTACTGGCGCGATTCCGCTCGGCCTAACCCTGTGTTAGATTTGCGTCTTTTCAAAGAAAACCGTACCTTTGCTTTTGCCTCTTTAGCTGCTTTTGCCAGTTTCAGTGCGCCCATGGGCACGGTTTTCGTCATGGCCCTTTATCTGCAATATATAGTTGGGCTCACAAGTTCCCAAGCCGGCCTTGTGCTCATGGTTCAACCGGCCTTGCAAGCTCTTTTTTCCCCGGTGGC
>CAYJAF010000020.1:0-40189 GCA_964368195.1 uncultured Thermodesulfobacteriota bacterium | reverse complement strand
TGATACCAGAAGTGGTGAATATATAGAACGGGCTAAATAATTACAGCCTCAATATCACGGAAATCAATTTTAAGAGTTTTCTGGAGGGAAACTTTTTTGAAAAAAAGTTTCCCTCCAGACCTCCCTTCAAAAAACTTTTACGGGTGATGAGTTTTGGTTTTTTACTTCGTAAAAATCCCAAAACTCATCACCGAAAATGTTATTTAAATGGAAGCTTTGGAAGTAAAATCTTATTTTAAAATAACTTTTCCACAAAATCTCTGAAAAATTGATTTCCCTGCCTCAATATAAGGAAACGTTGATTAATCAACGTTTTCTGAAATTAAACTCAAAAAAACGTATACTTATTCTGTCAGCAAAATAAATATACGTTTCTAAAGCCGGATAAATATATCCGGCTTTCCTTTCAGGTGTATTATGCTAATGTTTGTCGCCATAGCTTTGGGGGTTGTCCAAGGCTTGGGAGAATTTTTACCCATTTCATCTTCAGGGCACCTGATTTTAGCCCAAAGCATTTTCGGCCTTAAAGAATCTGAAGTGGCTTTTGATGTTGTTTTGCATCTTGGCACTTTGGCTGCTGTTTGCATTTATTACCGCGAGACACTCCTTACCCTCATAAAAGAACTGCGCTTTTTACCGGGTGCAATTATCAGCCCTAAACGTCTTGGTGAACTTTACCAAACGCGACCGGATTTCCGCTTCGGCATCCTCATCGTCATTGCCAGCATACCAACCGGCATTATGGGTTTGGCCCTAAAAGACATCTTTAAAGCAAACTTCACTTCCGTCTTTAGTGTGGCTATTGCCCTTTTAATAACCGGCACTATTTTGCGTTTAGTAGGTTCTCGTGGCAAAACAGGGCGTGATGCAAAAGAAATGAATATCCGCGACGCTATCATCATCGGAACAATTCAAGGGTTAGCTATCATCCCCGGATTTTCCCGCAGCGGATTTACTATTTGCGCCGGATTATTCTCCGGACTTAATCGTATAACTGCTGCCCGCTTTTCTTTCATCTTATCTATCCCAGCTATTATCGGGGCTACTGCCATTGAGCTTACCAGCATCGAACAAAGTGCTTTTTCCACAACAGAATTTATAGTTGGCTTTTTCACCGCAGCTATTGTTGGTTATCTCTCTTTAGCTCTGTTAGTTAAATTGCTAAAACAAGATAACTTCAGTATCTTCTCATGGTGGTGTTGGGCTGTGGGTTTGATTGCTTTAACTTGGACATTTTTGGGATAATAAAACATTTCACGTAGTTATTTTAAATAGATTTGTAAATTCAAAAAAAGGAAATGTTTCACGTGAAACATTTCCTTTACACAGGATTTTAAAAAAGATGTTTCACGTGAAACATCTTTTTTAAAATATAATACAACAGCACTTAAGCGGACAAACCAACTCTTTTAGTAGCCACTTCCATTTGCTGACGCCACCAAGCTTCATTTTCTAAATACCAAGATACTGTTTTCGCTAACCCTGTTTCAAATGATTCTTGCGGTAGCCAGCCCAATTCTTTTTCCATCTTCGAGCAATCAATGGCATAACGTCTATCGTGACCAGGGCGATCAGCTACGTAACTTATTTGTTCAACATAAGATTTACCATCATTGCGCGGCCTCTTTTCATCCAGTAAAACACAAATGGTTTTAACTACATCAATATTAGTAATCTCATTACGGCCACCAATATTATATTTCTCGCCTATACGCCCTTTAGCTAAAACTAAAGCTAAGGCCCGAGCATGATCGTCAACAAAAAGCCAATCTCTAATATTTAAACCATCACCATAAACCGGTAAAGGTTCCCCGGTTAAAGCTTTAATTATCATTAAAGGAATTAGTTTTTCCGGAAATTGCCAAGGGCCATAATTATTAGAACAATTGGAAATTAGAGTCG
This sequence comes from uncultured Thermodesulfobacteriota bacterium, assembly GCA_964368195.1. Lineage (GTDB taxonomy): Bacteria > Desulfobacterota > Desulfarculia > Adiutricales > Adiutricaceae > Adiutrix. The sequence goes on along the minus strand of CAYJAF010000020.1, from coordinate 38,287 downwards.
GTAAACCAAAAGTATGAAGCCAAGCCCGAACTAAATGGTCTGACGAAGCTTTAGAAGCTGAATATGGAGAGTTGGGAGCATATGGTGTTTCTTCTTCAAAAAATCCACTATCACCCAATGATCCATAAACTTCATCAGTGGAAACATGATGAAAACGAAAATTAGATTTTTCAGCTCCGGTTAATTCTTGGTAATATTTTCTAGCTGCTTGTAGTAAATTGAAAGTGCCAATTATGTTGGTCTGAATGAACTCACCCGGGCCATCTATAGAACGGTCCACATGAGATTCAGCAGCTAAATGCATAACTAGTTGCGGCCTATGCTCTTGAAAAACTTTATCTAAACATTCAGCATCTCTTAAATCACCTTTAATAAAAATATGGCGCGATTGTTTATTTAGCTCTTCTAAAGCTTTTAAATTTGCAGCATAAGTTAAAGCATCAAAATTAATAATCGTAAAATCGGTCTCTTCTAAATAATATCGACACACCGCCGACCCTATAAAACCGGCACCACCTGTTATCATTATTTTCATTTTTTTAGCCAGTCTTCCCATGTAGGTAATAGTTTATCTTTATCTGAAATTATTGGTACTATATCCTCCGGCCACTTTATCCCAAGGTAAGAGTCATTCCAACAAAGTCCGCCTTCCGCATCCGGAGCATAATAGGAATTAACTTTATAATTGACTATTGTATTATCAACCATGGCACAAAAGCCATGGGCAAAACCTTCCGGGATTAAAAGAGCTAAACCATTTTCTGAACTAAGCTCAAAACCTTGCCATTTGCCAAATGTAGAAGATTGCGGACGCAAATCAACTGCAACATCATAAATTTTACCAAAAGGCACACGTACTAATTTTGCTTGAGCATGAGGTTCTGTCTGAAAATGCAAACCTCTTATTACTCCCTTTTTAGAACAAGACTCATTATCTTGGCAAAAATTAATAGATCTGCCCAATTCTTTTTCCAACTTATCTAAACGAAAAGTTTCCCGAAAAAAACCACGGTCATCTCTAAAGGTACGAGTATCCAAAAGCAATAAACCATCAAGTAAAATTTCAGGCACCCTTGCTACCTCCATGATGTTTCTAATAATTATAAGTTTTTTCAATAACTATTAGCTTCTTTTATTCAATTAAAAAAATCTTATTTAAAAAAACTACTAATCAATTAAGTTAAGAACTAAACCAGTCGTCACTTTAGGGTAAAAATAAGTTGACTTGCGCGGCATAATCAAACCACTTTCCGTAACCCTTAAAATATCTTCAACTGAACTTGGGTTTAAAATAAAAGCAGCACTTTGCTCTTTATTTTTTACCATATTTAAAGCTTGATCTAAATCAGAAATATAAGAAATAAGGTTAGGATTATCTAATTCTTCTTCACTTAAACCTAAAGCCTCTCTAAAAACTAAATTGTTGAGAACAATAGTATTTAACTGAGCTAAAGCTGACGGTTCAGCTTTTAAAATTGGCTCTTCTTTAGCCGATTCTAAAAGACGCAACACATAATATGTATTACGATTTTCCAAGTATAAACCAATAGTGTTTTTTTGCTTTTTTAACTTACTTAAAAACCTATTTCTAATTGTGCTTTCTGTCTCAGCAGTAAAAGATTTACCGGAAATTTTAAAATATTTCGACAGGCGGTTTAGCATCTCATCTGCATGCTTAAAGCAACCTTTGACTAAACGATGAGTAGGGAAAACAACCATGCCAGGATCGCTCATCGGACATAAATATATCATCAAATATTCAGCAGAAGCCGGAACCTCACCACCTTGCTCCTTAAGCCAACGGCGATAATTTAAAGCAGTTTCATAGCGATGATGACCGTCAGCTATATATACTTTCCTGTCGGTTAAAGTTTTAACTAAATTAGCAATAGATTCTTCATCTTGATTAATCCATACTTTATGCTCAAAGCCGCGATAATCTTCAAAATCCATATCAGCTTTTTTGCTGGAAATAACAGTAGTCATCTCAGTTAAAGCTTGCCTATCTTCATCTGGAAAGAACCCGAAAATTTGACTTACATTCGCTTTCGTATGTTTCATCAAACTTAAACGCTCTTCTTTATGACCACTAAAAGTCTTTTCATGCGGGCGGACTTGAGAATCTTTTGAAAATTCCTCAAGTTTCATTAAACAAACCAAACCATGGCGAACTATATTGCCACCTTTTATCGGATTATGGCACGTTGTTTCAATATGAAATAAAGCCGGTTTATCTAGCCTTTGTAAAAGACCTTCATTTAGCCAGTTTTTCAACAACTCAGCCGAACGCTCATGCCATGTATATTTATGTTCATCAGTTGGAAGTTTTTCACCATAATCAATATGCAAAATATTATTAGGATGAAGATCTAATAGGTTTTTTTGTTCTTGTTCATTTAAAACATCATAAGGTGGAGCAACTAAATTGCCACCATTTTTTTCCATTTCAATAGAATTATAAATAACTCCCCGGAAAGGCGCTATACAAACCAATTTACACCTCGCTTTAACAATATGTTTAATTAAAGATTATACCTTGTTAGTTTTTTGTCGACTATTGTTTAATTTTCAATATTCTGAACAATATCTTTTTGAACATTGTTTATTCAGTTTAAATTACCACCAGTATTTTTTCAAGTTAAATTATTGTATTAAATAGGTTATTTTTACTTTTAAGCAAAAATCTTGAGCTTATTATTTTCTATTATTTTATTAAATAAGATAATAGAAAGGCAAATTAAAAGAAGCATTCATAGTTTGATTCCCATTTTAGCTAAAACCCACTCTAACTCTTCATTTGTTTGATAAGAAATTTCCATCTTTTTTATTTTTCCCATAGGATTTAAAGTAACTTGTAAACCACCTAGCTGGTTAGATATGTTTTTAGCTAAAGATTGGTAATATGCTAAGTCATTAAATCCAGATTGCTGATAATCAAATGCTCTTACTGGACGATTTAATTTTTTAACTAAAAGTTCTGTTTGTCTTACTGACAAATTTTTAGTTAAAATTTCATTTCTTACACGCTGTAAATAATCTTCTCTCTTTAAAGATAAGATGGCTCTGGCATGACCTGAGCTGATTCGAGCAAAACGAATGTCATCTTGAATATAATCAGGTAATTTAAGTAAACGCATAGAGTTTGTTATGGTTGACCTATCTTTCCCTGTCATTTGTGCTATTTCTTGATGTGTTTTACCAAAATCTTTTTCTAATCTTGAAAATGATTGTGCTTCTTCAATAGGATTTAAATCTTCACGGCATATATTTTCTAAAAGAGCTAAAACAAGAGCATCAGCAGGATCATTACTAGACTCCCTTATAATTACCGGAACTTTTTCTAAATTTGCTAATTTAGCTGCCCTTAAACGTCGCTCTCCAGCTATAATAGTAAAATGGTCAAGAGTATTATTTTGCTTTGTAACTACAATCGGTTCTATTATACCTTTTTCTTTAATAGATTGGCTTAAAGATTGTAATTCTTTATCATTAAAATATTGCCGAGGTTGATCTGGATTGGTATCTAATTTATTTATTTCAACCATCAAAGGGATTCCAATTGAATTATTTTCAATGGGAAGCAATTTATCAAGTCCACTAGTTGGTATAAGATCATTTAATCCGCGCCCTAATCGGCTCTTTTTGTTCTCCATTGAATTCTCACTTTTGGCTTAATTTCATAGTTAGAAATGATAACAAATATCTCAACTATAATCTAAATACTAGTTCTGGCTATAACTTCACGCGCCAAAGCATGATAACTTATAGCGCCACTGCTTCTAGGATCATATATGTTAATCGGCTGACAAAATCCAGGAGCTTCAGCTAAACGAACATTTTTAGGTATCACAGTTTTAAAAACTAAATCTCCCATATTATGACGCAAATTTTCTGTAACCTCTTTTGAAAGTTTATTGTTGCCTGTATACATCGTAACTAAAACTCCCAATATAGATAATTGTTGGTTGTATGATAACTTAACTCTTTTATAAGTATCTATTAAATCAGCTAGTCCTTCTAGAGGTAAATATTCAGGAGGAGATGGTATTATTAAACTCGTCGCTGCAACCATTATGTTTATTGAAAGTAAATTTAAATTAGGAGGTGAATCTATCAGTATATAATCATAACAATCTAAATTTGGTTCTAAACGTTTTTTTAGTGTTCTTTCACGTTTCTCTAAACCAGCTAATTCTTGGTCTATACCAATTAAAGCAAGATTAGCTGGGATTATATCTAAATTAGGAGTTTCTGTTTTATAAATAACATTACTAATAGGTGAATTTTCAATTAAAAAATTGTAAAAATTTTTATTTAAAGAAGATTTCTTAATGCCTAAACCGCTACTTGCATTGCCTTGAGAATCTGCGTCAATAAGTAAAACTCTATTACTTTCAGTTGCTAAATAAGCTGCTAAATTAATTGAAGTGGTAGTCTTCCCTACGCCACCTTTTTGGTTTACAATAGCTATAATTTCAGGCATAACTATCCTTTTAGATGATTTTTAAATATTTATACCATAAATAGCTTTTTATTACTACTTGGGATTCAATTTTTAAAGTATGTTTCACGTGAAACATGCTAAAAGCAGCAAAATAATTATATAACTTTTTAATCTTGAATATGCATTATTAAATAAAATATAAGGGGTGTTTCACGTGAAACTTGAAATAATAAATATAGCTCAAAAAGCTTTAACGGAACTGAAAATAAATATAACTCAAAATCAACTTGAATTGATTAGTGATTACTTTATTTTATTAAAAGAAAAAAATAAAAGTGTAAATTTAATTAGCTCAAAGCAAGATCTAGAAACTCAAGTGATTATACATTTAGTAGATAGTTTAAGTTTTTTATTGCTATCTGATTTTTCAAATTTTCAGAAAGTTTTAGATTTTGGATCCGGTGGCGGACTGCCTGCAATTCCACTAAGTATAGCGCAACCTAAGTGGGAGTATACTTTAGTTGAAGCTAAGACTAAAAAGTTTAATTTTCTCAACGAAATTAAGAATAGTCTAAAATTAAATAATGTGACAATAGTAAATGATTTTTTGGTGTTAGGCAAAAATAAGGAAAATATTTATTATGATTTAATAACAGCTAGAGCTGTAGCAAATATGAAAACTTTAGTAAACATTGCTGGCCCAAGGTTAAAAAATGGAGGTTTTTTAGTAGCTTTTAAAGGGCCACAAGGAGAAAATGAAATTTTAGAGGCTAAAGAAGATTTAAAAAAGTATAAATTTACTTTAGATAGTAAAAAGGAATTTCTTTTACCTTTTGTAAATGCAAATAGAATTTTATATTTATTTAAGAAAAGTTAAATGATGGAGTATGAGTTTTACGTTTAATTTTTCAATATGCTTTTGTTAGCTGTGTTTCACGTGAAACATTTTCTATTTTTCAGATTGGCATTTAAATTGCATTCTAAAAAACATAGATTTAGGATGTATTTTTTTCCTAATATTTAAAATAGGAAGGTTATCATGTCAGTAAATAGCTTACTTTATAGCATTCAAAATATGACTCCTATCATGTTTAGTGTTGGGACTAGTAAAACACAAAATTATAGCAATTTGGCAGAATTATTTTCTGATCAGTCATCAGAAAGTAGTAATAGTCTTTTAAGTGGCATACAAAGCGATACTGTTAGTCTAACTTATGATAGTATAGGTCAGCAAATTATAACTGATATGGCTGAAATTACTGCTTCTGCAATAAAAGAATTTCCAAATTTGGATGATAATTATGTGGTTGCTGTTATTGATGATGGTGAAAGTAGAGAAGCACGAGTTTATCTGCGATCAGAAATTTTAGAAAATTTTGCAGGCACTGAAGAAGAACAAGCTGAATTAAATGAAAGCTTAACTGATAATTCTTTAGTTGTTTTTAATAATGACACTGGTTTGCCGGCTACTTCTGAAGATATAGGTGCCCAAAGTTTGGCAGCTGATTTAAATACTTTTTTAAATACTAACTCTAAAACTTTAGGCACCTTAAATAATGCTGGCTATGATCCATTTGTAGATATGTTAGGTGATAGCATTATTAAGAAAATTTTAGCATACTATGCTGAAAAGGAAATAATTTTAGAAGATAGTAAAGAGACAAGTTCTGTTGACGATACCTCTATAGATGACGATAATGCTGATGCTACAGAAGAAATAGAAGTTGATTCAACAGAATAAATAATGTTACTGTATGTCAACTAAAAATCGCCGTGAAAAATAAGCTCCAAGTGGCGATTTATGTTTCACGTGAAACATTGATAGATAAAATTTATGAATTACAGATGTTCAGGTTATGAATTTAAATCATATAGGTAGGTTAGCTCCAAGCCCAACAGGATTACTTCATATAGGTAATGCTTGGGCTTTTTACTTAGCATGGTTAGATGTACGTAAAATTGGTGGTAAATTAATTTTACGTATGGAAGATTTAGATCCAAAACGCTCGAGGCAAGAATTTGGTGAAAAAATAAAAGATGATCTATTATGGCTTGGTATAGACTGGGATGAGGAGGTTACTCCTCAGGGCAGGCGAGGTGAAGAATACGAACATGCTTTAAATATGTTAAAACAAAAAGAATTACTTTATCCTTGTTTTTGTACCAGAAAAGAGTTACGTTCTTTGGCTGGAGCTCCGCAAATTGGAGATGCTGGAGCTATGTATTTAGGTACATGTCGGAAATTAACCAAAGGCGAGCGCGAATTAAAAATTAGAAATGGTTTTTCAAGCACTGTTCGAATAGTGTGCCCAAATGATAGAGCTTGGGTTTTTGATGATGCTATTTGCGGACATCAATCATTAACGATTGGAGAATGTGGTAATGATTTTGCGTTACGTCGCTCGGATGGCGTTTTCGCTTATCAATTAGCTGTGGTAGTTGATGATTTAGAGCAAAGTGTAAGTTCAGTGGTAAGAGGTGATGATTTATTAACGAGCACTCCGCGCCAACTTTTTCTTTATGAATGTTTAGGTGGAAATCCGCCACATTATGCCCATTTACCATTAGTAGTCGATTATAAAGGAGAAAGACTGGCTAAACGTCATCATTCTTTAAGTTTGAAATGTCTACGGGAGAGAGGACTTCCTCCTGAAAATATATTGGGATTCTTAGCATATGAATCAGGTTTAAAATCAGAATTTCTTCCAATCAAAGCAGAAGAAGGATTAGTTGATTTTTCTTTTGCAAAAATATTGAAAAAGAAAATAATTTTGCCTGAAGATATAGAAGATTTGCTGTTTAAATTATAATAAAAGTCTATTCAGTTCCATATGGCCCCGGAACTAGTTCAAAGCACTGCTGATTTTCATTCATCCAACTTTTACCACCTAAAGTAGCACAAAATTTTGGGGCATGAACCCACATATTTCCAATACTGTCTCCTCGACAGAGCGAATATTGGTAGCAGTTGCCGAGGTCGTATGATTTTCGGGGAACTACTTTTTGAACTAGTTGAAATACAGGATAGTCTTGTTTGGTAAAATTCGAATTTTCTAACTGTGCTTTTAGTTTATCGCTAGGTGAAAATATAAACAAAGACATTAAAATAATAATAAAAATTTTGTCCATTTTAAAATATTCCTAAACTTAATTCTAAAATGTTTCACGTGAAACACTTTAGAATTATTTTATTTTCATTACTTCTGAATATATTATGATGATTTTATAATTTATTCAATAATATTAAAGACTAATCTTTAGAATCAAAAAATAAAAGTTTAGCTGCCTCATTTTTTTTGGCACTTAAAGATGCAATAGGATACCCGTTTTTATTAGCTAAAGCCAATCCACTATTTTTTTCATCATACCACATAGCTATTCTATCTTTATTATTTCTATCTTTAAAGATAATAGTGGGGTCACCTTCATCACTTAAAGCCCAAATAGCTCGTTCATTACCACGATGGTCAGACAAACTGAGAGAAGGTTTTCCAGTGGCTGTTAGAGAGACTTGTATTTTAGCTGCACCATCGTTATCGCGAAGCCAAATATGCGGTTCTCCAGTTTCTCCTAAGCCCATTTCTAAGCGATATTCACCATTTTGGTCAAGCATAAGGAGGCGAGGTTTTTCTCTTAGCATAGTTAATAAAAGTCGAGTTTTTCCATTTTCGTCAGTTAGGCGTAGCTCCCCGGCAATTAGAGTTGCTTGATTATTAGCTGTTGCAGGCGAAGCTGAGAACCAGGCGCCAATCATTCCTCCTCCTAAGGCGGCTAAGAAAGTCAAGCTTACCATAATTATTTTTGCTGATTTTTGTGCCACAAAGTTCCTCCGATGTTTTATTAAAAGTTTTTATTATTCTTATACTGGTTATAGAATTGTTATCACTTGGGTTTTTGCTAAATGTTTCACGTGAAACATAAGCTGATTGTGTAAAAGATATTTCACAGTTATAGCTGGCAATTGAAAATATATTCTTCTCCTGTTATTATAAGCCGACATAGTCAGTTAGGCTATCATATTTATGCCAGTTTGGAAATTTATATGGAACAAAAAAAATTGGAAAAAGATAATGACAAGGTTGAAGATATTTTGGAATCATCACATTTGCGCACTGAAAAGTTAATTAAAGTATTTTCTCCGACTGTTCGCTCTGGTTGGTTTCTCTTTCTAGGTTTAGTGTTTGGGCCTTTGGTCATATTTTTTGAACGTGACCCAGATGGGCACCCTGCCAAATGGGCAATAATGTTCATAGTGTTTTTAGGGCTCATTATTCACCGATTGAGTTTAAAGTATATATTGACCAATAAGTCTTTAACGGTAGAATCTTGGTGGGGCTTGGGCCGCGAGCAGAAAATAGATTTAGCTGACATTTCAGCGGTTAGTTATTTGCAAGGGTTTACGGGGCGTTTAGTTGGTTGTGGCCATTTAAGTTTAGCCAGTTTTGCTGCAACTGGTCATGGTGTAATGATTTTGGGTCAGCCGAACCCTCAGTTACTAGTCACTGAGATTGAGGATTTAGCAAAAGAGGCGAGGGTGGAGAAAGTCGATGGCTCAGCTTGATTACTATATTCTTTTAAATATAGGTCAAAACGCTAACCAAGAAGAGATTAAGAAGGCTTATCGGAAGTTAGCTATCCAATTTCATCCGGATCGTAACCGTGGTTCTCAGCTGGCTGAGGAGAAGTTTAAATTATTGGCGGAAGCTTATGCGGTGCTAAGTAATCCTCTCAAGAGGCGCCAGTATGATTTACTTGGGCCGGTGGAATTTAAAAAAGAGTTTAGTCAAGAGAGTATATTTCAAGGTTTCGAGCCAAGTGATTTTTTTAAACTTTTGCTTGTGCCTGAAAGTCATGAGCGTTTAGATAAGCTTTTTCAGGGTGAAAAAAAGTTGAGCACTCAAACTGAGAGCCGAGTACGCTTGGGTAATTTTTTTTCTGGCTTTGGCCAGAAGCACTCGGTGCGTGCTAATCGATCACCTGACATAATCATACCTCTTTTGGTGTCATTTAGAGAGGCGGCTTTTGGCAGTGAAAAGGTGGTAGCTTATAACACAGAGCATGGCGTTCAAAAGGTTCCGGTGATAGTCCCCCCGGCTGCCAATGTTAATCAAAGAATAATTTTAAAAGGGCAGGGGCCGACAAAAAACGGGAGTCAACCGGGTGATATTATAGTCATTTTAACGGTTGCGGCTGATCCAGATTTTACGCGAATAGGTTATGATATTTATACTGATTTGACTTTAACAAGTGAAGAAGTCACTAAAGGTTGTCGCCCGGTAATAACTAATTTAAGTGGCCATTGTCTTCGTTTGACAGTCTTACCGGGGACAAAAGTCGGTTCCAGTTTGAAAGTTGCCGGTCACGGTTTAATGAAACCAGATGGCAAAAAAGGTGACCTTTTAGTTCGCATTAAAGCTTAAGGAAACGCTGATTTATTAGCGTTTCCTTGTGAAGTAGGCAATTTTGCCTACTTCGCCGCCGCCGAAATGAGAGGAAAACCCATGGTTTTCCGTCCCATAAAGGCTCATGAAAGGCGGCGTGTCTTGCTGATTTGTTCTGCTGGTAGAATAAATCAGCGTTTCCTCAAAGGAATACTGAATATATTTTTCAGTGGGACTAAATAGCTTCTATTTTTACCTTTGCTACACCTGCTTTTTCCATACCGATGATTTTAGCAGCTGCTTGTGCCAGATCGATAATATGGCTTCCGGAAAATGGGCCTCTATCATTTATTTTAACAGTAACAGTTTTACCATTATCTAAATTTGTGACTTTAACTTTAGTTCCAAGGGGCAGAGTTTTGTGGGCGGCGGTGAGTTTATTTTTATCGAATTTTTCTCCGCTGGCCGTGCGACGTCCTTGGTGGTAGGCTCCATACCAAGTTGCTTTTCCTTCTTCTTTAAAGCCTTGGGCGCTTTCTAAAATGTGGTATCGTTTTCCTCGCACAACATAAGATTTTGAACTGCGGTTTGATTTAGTAGTGATATTTTTAGCTGATTTATCGGTTTCTTTTTGTGGTTCACTTGGAATTATGATGGGAGGTGGTGCGGACGCTCCATCGCCTGAAGTAGCGTTAATCTTACCGGAGCAAGAAGCCAGAAGCGTAACGCTTAAGAAAGATAAAGTTATAAAAATTTGCCATGATGATATTTTAAGTTTTTCCATATTAAATCCACTTCTATGGTCACTAGTTTATTCAAAGGCGGCGTGCCTTACTGGTTGGTTTATTCTTAAGTGAACGCTGATTTATTCAGTATGAGAATAAATCAGTAAGGCATGCCGCCTCTAATTAATCAGCGTTTCCCTAAAAGCCCATTCCTTCCCGAGCTCCTTCAACTTTAGCAGAATAAATCACCGTTTTTTGTGGAAGCAACCAAATATTGGGACGTAAGCCCGCTTGCTGGCAAGCGTAACTTAAAAGGTCTGCTGCTTTGTTGCTTTCAATATCACCGGGTAAAGCTAACCACTCGGTGAAACCGCTATAGATAATAACAGCTGAGCCGGGCGGAACTTCTTTATCATCTTCGGCTTGTTTGTAATCGCTTAGCACGGCTAAAGAAACTTTAGCGCAGGATAACTCATCTAATGTGATGGGGTCAAGGGTTACCTTGGGTGCGTTAATAGCTTCTAAAACAAGGTCGCGGGCTTCTAAATAGAGGGGGCCGGGGTTAAGTAAACGCCAGGCACGAGCTCGCAGTTTATTGTCCACCCAAATAGAAGCTACTAAAGCTTGGGGGATTGTCAACCTGGCTTCGACTGTAGCCTCTCTGGGGAGACGTCCTTCTAAGCGGGAATCTATAGATTCCCGGGCGATAAGTAATAAAGTTCGGCGTTGTAGGCCAGTTAGTTCAGGGAAACCGAGTTCTAAATTTGGTGGTTGTTGGGTGTAAAGTGGGGCCACTGTTGTAATTAGGAGCAGTGTAGTTATTAGGGTTAAGGTTTTGATTTGCTTTGATAGGGCTTGCATAACGAGCTCTCATTGATCTTTTTTGTAAATTTCCTTTCAAATCAAAACTATTATAAATCAAGCTTCTCGCCTGGACAAGGACTATTTATGATTATATTTTAAGCTCACCGAAGCATTGATTAATCAATGTCCCCCTAAAAAAATAAACTTCCTAAGGAAAGGTTCCAAAGGAAGTTTGCTTTTGGCTAATTTGTCGCTGTTAAAAGTGATTTTACTTCCAAAGCTTACATTTAAATAACATTTTTGGTGATGAGTTTTTGAAGGGAGGTCTGGAGGGAAACTTTTTTTTAAAAAAGTTTCCCTCCAGAAAACTCTTGAAAAATTAATTTCCGTGGTTCAGCTGAATTAGTGGGCGTGTTTTTCCGGCACATCGCCGATGTGGATTTCCACGCGGCGGTTGAGAGCACGACCTTCTTCAGTATTATTAGGAGCAATAGGTTTCTTTTCGCCAAAGGAGACAACATGGAGGCGAGATGGGGCAACGCCATATTGAACCAAGAGGTCTTTCACAGCTTGAGCCCGGCGTTTACCTAAATCGAGGTTGTATTGCGGGTCGCCGATGTTGTCGGTGTGGCCGGCAATATTCAATTTGGTGATTTGGGGGTTACGATTTAAGATTTCAGCGCCGTGTTTGAGGCGAGAGCGAAAGGCTTCCTTGACGACAGCTTTATCGAAATCAAAGAATTGGGAATAGGCGGCAATCCAACAGCCGCGGCCGTCAACAGGAGCACCCACGGGAGTTTTAGGGCAGAGGTCAGTGCCGTCACAAACGCCGTCTTGGTCGTGGTCGGGGCAGGGAGCGTTATTGGCAGGGCCAAAGATTTCCATCATCATGTTTTCAAAAGCCATGTCGTCATCGAGCATTTGGCAGATGTCGTAAGCTTTACCGGCTCCGGCTTCGGCAATATCTTTGGCCAGTTTGGCGGCTTTATTTTGCCGAGTTGCATAGAAGGTATAGACATGGACGTTTTGGTTATAGCGGCGGCGTAAATTGCCGGCACTATTAATAGGGTTGCCGGAGCCCACAGAGCTTTCAAAATCAGAAAACATTAAAACGGCTTTGGGGTTGCCCATGAGCACAAGCTCGTTGTCAGCAGTATCAAGGGCCGTGGCAAAAGGCGAGACAGAATCAGCGGCCGCCAACCTGGTCAGAGCCGAGCCAAAGAGTTCGCGGTTATAAATTTCCGGGCCATAATAAACGGTGGTAAAATCTTTTTTAGTATAGGCAATTTTATAACCGAAGACCCGCAAGGTTGCGTTGTAGGGGTGATTGGGGATGCGTTGGTTCATTTTGCGTAGTAAACCGGCCACAGCTTCTTCTTTGATGCGATGGCCACAAGGAATAAGACGACGCATACTGGAAGAGAGGTCGACTAAAGCCGTAAATCCGGCTATTTTCATGGGGCTTCCGGCGGCAGAGCCATAGCTGGGTTGGGAAACATCCATGCTTTGGGCCACCATAATAGGGGCAGGAGCATCACCGGCTGAAGGAGCGGTGACTAAAGGTTTATTTTGGGAAGTAGGTTCGTTGACTGAAGCGGCGTCACCTTGCTTGGGAATTGTGAGTTCAGCTTCTGTCGATTCCAAAAGGAAGCCCGGCAAGTCATCGCCCGGTTTTAAGTCATGAGGCAGTGTGTTTGTTTTTGTTTCAGCTTGGCCATAAGTTGAGAGGTGGTCTGCTTTGGCTTCGGTTGGGTTTGCTTGATTACCGTAAGTTGAAAGGCGATATTCGTTGCTTTCAGAGTTTTGCAAGCCTGTTGTTTGTTCAGAGCTCACAGGTTCGCCGTAAGTCGGGGTTTGAGCCACCGGTAATTTAGGAGCGGCCGTAGCTACCGTAGGTGAAGGAGTTTCGGCCACTAAAGGAGTCGCATTTGCTGCCCCAGCAGTAAGCTCTTCGGTAGTGGCTTGGGGCTCATTGGCAACAGGTGCTTCTTCAGTTTCAGTAACTTTAGTTTCTTCCACTGTTTTGAGCAAGTATTCTTTAATAGTGCCTTGAGATTTTAAGCTTTCGGCTGCTGCGGTGGCATCTTTTTTAGTGTCAAAGGGGCCAATAAAAACACGGGCCCAGGGGCTTCCTTCTGAAGCTTCACCTGTGCGGCTAAAGGCTGGAATCCCCAGAGAAAATAGACGGTTGGCTTCATCGGAGGCAGCGCTTTCGCTTTTGACAGACATCACCTGAACCAAAACTTCAGCAGATGCCGGGGCCACCATAAAACACATAAGACCTAAAACTAAAACCAATGCCTTCAAAGATTTATACATGATTTCAATCCTTTTAATGAGCAAGCAGGTTGTTGACTTCAGGAAGCAACACGAAATTACCGCCGTCTCTTTTAGCCTTTGCACAGCTTGAGCTTTACTTTTGTCTATGGTTGGCAAAAGTTTTAACTTTCAATTTGTGCTTTTTAATTAAAATTTTTCACTTCAATATTAAAGTGACATATAAATAATAATATATTGTATAACAGATAATAATTAACAATACAACAGCAAATAAGATATTTAAAATTGAGGTTAATAAAAAAGATGCTAGATTTTAAGAAACTTAGAGGATATACTATCAATATGTGGGGGGCAAAATCCACCCCCATATAGATATTGGGTAGAATGATGAAATTTATATTGAAAATTTTTTTTGCGATATTGCTTCTCAGTTTTTGGGAAAATGAGGCTTTGGCGCAAGTTTTGTCGTCGGGGGCTCCGAATATTTATGCTCCAGCCGGGCAAACCTTGACGAGTGCCCAAGTTCAGCAGGAGCTAATGCGGAACATGGCCAGAGATCCGCAAAACGAAGCTGCTTTGTGGAATGTGGGTTATTATTTTTTCCGTAATTATCCCAGCAATCAAACAACGGCTTTGGCCATTCGCAATGGCTTTTTGGCCGCTCGTGGTGAAACGGACAACCAAACTTGGCGCGAAGTGATGCTGAAGGCGGCTAACTATTGGCAACAAGTTCACGATTACGGTATAAACAACGTGCCTGCCGGGCAAGATTTCCGCGTCAGTGGGCGCATTTCTTACGGAGACACCAGAAAGTCGTCAACTTTACCCATGCGCAGTGATGGAAGTAGGCACCAAGGCTTTGCCGATTACGATTATCCGGGGCGTTATTTGGATAAACGTCCTCCCTATCGTGGGCGGGCTGACAATCCTTATCCGGGGAAGTATTATCCGGGAATGTATCCACCTTAAGAATATGTTGATAATCAACGTTTCTTTAAGGAAACGCTGATTTATTCTGCCTGCAGAATAAATCAGCAAGGCACGTCGCCTTTCATGAGCCCTTCGGGACGGAAAACCATGGGTTTTCCTCTCATTTCGGCGGCGGCAAAGTAGGCAATTTTGCCTACTTTGCAAGGAAACGCTAATTAATCAGCATTTCCTTAAGCTAAAGTCACCACCGTAACCCCGTCGCCGCCCGCTTGTTGGGGAGCTCTTTCAAAGCTTTGAACTTGGGGGTGGTTCTTTAAATAATTGCGGATGCCTTGGCGCAGGCGGCCTGTGCCATAGCCATGCACAATATAAAGTGTCCTTTGATTAGCCAAGCTGGCTCGGTCGAGCTCTTTGGCGACTTTGTCGAGAGCTTGATCTAAGGTCTGGCCCAGAAGGTTGAGCTCCAAGCCCATGCTTTCAGCTGGAGTGACGGTCACTTTGGCTACTTGTCGCCTATTTTTGCCGGGAGCTTTGTTTGCCGCTGCCGCCTCAGGGTCAGGCGGGAAGAGATCTTTGGTGGCGACCTTAACATTTAACCCGCCCATGTCAACCCAAGCTTCACCTTTTTCTAAATTCAAAGTGCGCACGGTGGCTGTCCGTTTCAAGGCCCCGACTAAAACTAAATCACCTTCTTTTACTTCCCCCAAAGGAGAGTTGGAAGAGGCGAGGTTCGGGCGCACAGCACGCAGATTCTTTTCCAAAGCAGCTCTTTTTTCGTGGAATTGAATTTTGGGGGCATCAGCGGCCCGCATTTCTCGTTTCAATTCTTCAAATTCACGTTTTGTGGTGGCCAAAGCTTCGTTTACGGCTCGATCTTGAGCTTGGGCTCGTTTGTTCCAATCGTCAGTTTGGCGGCGGGTTTGCTCGCGCAAAGCGGCCTCTGCTCGGGCGAGAGACAGCCGCTCTTCCTCTAATTCAAGGCGGGCCAATTCCAAAGCCGAGCGCTCTTCATCGAGTTTGGCCAAAAGTTCCATGGCCCGTTTTTGCCCTTCGTCTAAATAGCCTTCCGCCTGATCGACCAAATCAGTTGGCAAACCTAAACGGCGGGCCATTTTCAAACCGCCGGAAAAGCCGGGGTGGCCATAACTCAAGCCGTAAAGGGCCTGACCGGCCTCTGAGGAATTCACTGCCGCACTCACCACTCCGGGAGTCAGGGCGGCCCAAGTTTTAATCAGCTGGTAATGGGTGGCCGCCATGAGGAGAGCCCCGCTTTTCTGGAGACTCTCTAAAATAGCCAAGCCCAAGGCGGCACCTTCGGCCGGATCGGTTCCTGCGCCAATTTCGTCCAATAACACAAGCATACCCGGCCCGGCTTGGTTTAAAACTTTGTTAAGGGAGCGGATATGGCCGGAAAAAGTGGAAAGATCGGCCGATAGATCTTGTTCGTCACCCATAACAGCTAAGACATCCAGAAAATCCAAAGTGCTGTCCGGGCCCACCGGCAAATGGAGCCCGGCCCGGGCCATAAGTAAGTTTAGGCCCATGGTTTTCATGGCCACAGTCTTTCCGCCGGTGTTGAGGCCGGAAATAATAACAAGTGGCTCATTGGGGTCAAGTTCCAGGTCTAAAGGCACCATGCGCCCGCCTTGGGCGGCCAGGCGCTCCATTAAAAGGGGGTGGCGTGCTTTGTGGAGAGAGACTCCTGCACCGGGGAGATAATTGGGGGCAATGGCTCCCCAATCACGGGCCAGGCGAGCTTGGGCCATGATGAGATCCAGGTGAGTCAGAACGGCGCCAGAGGCTAAAAGGTCAGGGGCGACGGCCTGACATTGGGCTGATAATCGCGCTAAAATACGATCGATTTCGGCTTTTTCCTGCCGTTTTAAAAGGCCCAGCTTGTTGTTGTCATCTACTAATTCGAAGGGCTCTAAAAAGGCTGTGGCCCCTGTTTTAGACCAATCGTGAATGAGCCCTCGGCTTTTGCCGGCTCCCCCGGCCCGCACAGGCACCACAAAGCGGTCGGAGCGAGTGGTGATGAGATCGTCCCGTACAATGGAGCGGTAGGAATCGGAATGCATCAAACTCGTCAATTTAGAACTGATCCCTTGGCGAGTGGCGGCTTGCTCCAGACGCAGACGGGCTAATTCCGGGGAGGCCGTGGAAAGGATTTCCCCCTCCGGCCCGATGGTGCGCTCAATGGCTTCAACTAAATCAGGCAGGGCCACCAGCTCTGCGGCCAAAGCTCCCAAAGAGGGGACAAGTTCGGCTCGGGTTGCCAGAAAGCTTTTGGTGCGGCTGTTTGCGGCGGCCTCTAAGCCGACTGCCAGAAGCTCTTCTGCTCCCAGACGTGCCCCTTCTATTTCAAGTGGTTCCAAGAGGGCTGTTAAATCGAGGTGTTCACCCAAGTCTAAATCTTCACCTTGATTTAATATTTCGCGGCCCTCACGAATTAAGTTCCAAGATTCCAACACCTCTTTGGGTTCTAAATCAGGCTTAAGAGCTAAAGCCGTTAAGCGCCCGGCCTCTGAGTGGGCCAAAGCGGCCAAGCACTGGAGCACTCCATCATATTCCAATAAATTTAAAGTGTTAGAGTCAAGGCTTGGAGACCGCATTTTATAACCTAAAAATATTATTCAGCTAAGGAAAGGCTAATAAATCAACGTTTCTTTAAAAGCTCCTGCCCGGCGGCAAAATCTAAAGTGCCAACGTAAATGGCTCGACCGGTGATGGCCCCCACCACGCCGTCGGCCGCTAAGGGTTTCAGAGCTTCTAAATCGTCAATGGTGGAGATGCCGCCGGAACAGACGGTGGGTAAGCCCGAGACTTGGGCAACTCGGCGAGTATTTTCCAAATTGGGGCCGTTTTGGGTGCCGTCACGTTCCACGTCAGTATAAATGACCATGGCCGCACCTTGTGCTTTTAGTTGAGTGGCGGCATCCCATAGATTTACCCCCCCGGAATCGCGCCAGCCGCGAATGCGCACTTCTTCGTCGGCAGCATCTAGAGCCACGGCAATTTTACCGGGAAATGTTTGGGCGATTTTGGCGGCAAGTTCCGGTTCGGTGCAGGCGATAGTGCCAATAATAAGGCGATCTAAACCAAGGTCAAACCATTTTTGGGCTGTTTCCACACTGCGAATGCCGCCGCCTAACTGCATTTTGAGGCGCCCCAATTTGACAATTTTTTCTAAAGCTGCCAAGTTGGCTTTGCTGTCGCCCAAAGAGCCGTCCAGATCGACCAGGTGGAGCCATTCAGCCCCGGCATCGGCCCATTTTTCGGCGATTTCTGCCGGGTTGTGCCCGTAAACCGTCTGCTCGTCGAAACGCCCCTGATAGAGGCGAACGCATAAACCGTCTTTTAAATCAATGGCCGGAAAAAGAATCATTAAAGCACCCCTTTAGTCGAGAGAACCCCGCCTGTTTTGGGGGCCAGGGCTTGGGCGAGGCTTCGCCCTACGCCTTTGAAGATGGCCTCAGCCAGGTGATGACTGTTGTTGCCATAGCGACCGATAATGTGGAGAGTAAGGCCGCCTTTTTGGGAGACAGCACGCCAGAATTCCTCCACCAAACAGAGTTCGAATTGGCCGCAAATACTCTGGGGCCACGTAACTTGCCAAGCTAGAAAGGGACGCCGCCCGACATCGATAGCCGTTTCAGCCAAGGCGTCATCCATGACGGTAAGGGCCGAGCCAAAGCGGGCGTGGGCGCTATAGTCCCCCAAAGATTCAGCCAAAGCTTGCCCCAAAACAAGGCCAACATCTTCCACTGTGTGGTGCATGTCAACTTCCAAATCGCCACGAGCTGTGAGTTCCAAACCCCAACCGCTATAGGTGGCTAAAGAGTTCAGCATGTGGTCGAAGAAACCAAGGCCGGTGTTAAGAGTAATAACCCCGCCGTCTAAGTTCAGGGCCAAGGTGATGTCGGTTTCTTTGGTGGTGCGAGTTATTTTCGCCCGCCGCGGTGTTTTAGTTGTCATTAGAATGAAATCTCTTTAAAATAGTGTTTCTTTGTCCTCACGGCTTTCCATAGGCAAGGCCACCAAGCCCGTTCGAGCCATGGCTTTAATCCGGTAAGCCGATAAACCCGTGATGACCATATCCACCATATGAGAAGAGCCCACAATTTGCAAAGTGAGGCTGTTTTGGTCTAAATCTACAATTTTAGCCCCGAAAGTATTGGCCAAAGACATCACTTCCATGCGCTTTTCAGCTTCAATAACCACCGTGACTAAAGCCACTTCCCCGGTGACGGCTTCAGAGTATTTGAGGTCTTGCACTTTGATGCAATCGACAAGTTTCTGGAGCTGCTTGGTGACTTGTTCCAGCTCGCGCTCATCGCCTGAGACCACCAAGGTGATGCGGGTGCGTTCCACATTTTCCGTGGGGCCGGCGGCAATGGATTCAACGTTATAACCGCGTCTGGTTACCAGGCTCGCCACGTGGGACAAAACCCCGGGACGGTTGCGCACCAGTAAAGAGATCATTTTTTTCATTGGCCACCTCCCACTATTCTTTTTCGTAAAATTCAGTTTGCCCGCCGCCAGCTGGGATCATGGGCAAAACATTTTCATCAGAGCAAACTTTAAATTCCACCAAACAGGGGCCGGAACTTGCCAGCATGGCTTCCAAAGCTCCTTGCACTTGGTTTGGTTCAGTCACGCAAGAGGCCGGAATATCATAACCTTCCGCTATTTTGACAAAGTTGGGCATATATTCCCAAATGGTGCTGGAATAGCGTTTTTGGAAAAAGAATTGTTGCCATTGGCGCACCATCCCCAAACAGCCATTATTGATCAGCACAATTTTAATCGGCAAATTATGTTCGCGAATGGTGGCCAGCTCTTGGATATTCATCTGGAAACCGCCATCGCCGCAAATCAAAACCACCGGTAAATCAGGCCGACCTATTTGGGCTCCCATGGCGGCTGGCAGGCCGTAACCCATGGTGCCAAGTCCGCCCGAGGACAAAAAGCGGCGTGGTTTTTTGGAAACAATCAATTGGGCTGCCCACATTTGGTGCTGGCCAACATCGGTGACGATGATAGCCTCGCCATCGGTTAAATCGCTAACTGTTTTAATGACATTTTGCGGCTTTATTTCCGGGCCGTCAGCGGGAATCGGGAAGGGATTTTTGGCTTTTAAGTCATTAATTTTACCAACCCATTCCGGCCTTGACTTTGGTGTTAACAAGTCTAGCATCCGAGTTAAAACAGTTTTTAAATCGCCAACCACCGGAACGTGAGTGGTCACTCGTTTGCCAATTTCAGCTGCATCAATATCGACGTGGACAATCCGGGCGTTCGGCGCAAAGCGGCGGACATTACCGGCCACACGGTCGTCAAAGCGGGCACCCAGGCAGATAATCAAATCAGAATCATAAATGGCCAGGTTGCTGAACTTTGAGCCGTGCATCCCTGCCAGGCCCAAATAAAGAGAGTGATCGCCGGGAAAACTGCCTTTGGCCATTAAAGTGGTGACCACGGGGATATCGTTTTCCGTAACAAATTTGAAGATTTCCTTTTCAGCACCCGACGAGACAACTCCGCCACCAATATAGGCTATGGGTTGACGGCTTTGATTTAAGGCATCAAGAAAAGCTTCCAACTGATCAGTTTGTGGGTCTGGGTCGGGATTATAGCCGGGGATGTTAACCGGTTCATGGTCTAAAGTATTCACCGGGCTCATCTGTACATTGCGCGGCACATCAACTAAAACAGGGCCGCATCGCCCGGTGGTGGCTAAATAAAAGGCTTCCGGCAACACATGGGGCAAAAGATCAGCTTGTTTAACAAGATAGTTGTATTTGGTGATGGGAATAGAAATACCATAAATATCAGCTTCTTGGAAACTGTCGTTGCCAATGGCCGGGGTGGGGACTTGCCCGGTGATGGCCACCAGCGGAATGCTGTCCATATTGGCGGTGGCCAAGCCCGTGACTATGTTAGTGGCCCCAGGGCCGGAGGTAGCTATAACTACTCCCGGCTTTCCGGTAGCCCGAGCATAACCGTCGGCGGCGTGGGCAGCCCCTTGTTCATGGCGTGTTAATATGTGCTTGAAAGGAGCATCGTAGAGGGCATCGTAAAGGGGAATCACTGTTCCGCCGGGATAGCCAAAAACAACTTCCACCCCTTGTTGCTCCAGTATTTTGACAATGGCTTGGGCGCCATTGCGACTTGTTCCAGATGCGTTTGACATAAACTTATATCCCCCATTTTACTTGTTAGGCAAAAAACACGAGTTTTGGCATCAAAATGTTTGCTAATAAGTTAGCGTATTCTTGAGTACACACTGATTTATTCTTAAATAGAATAAATCAGCTTTTATTAAAGAGTGCGGCGAGCCTCAAAAGATTGGCGAAGAGTTGCCCCATCAACATATTCTAGGTCAACACCTACCGGAATGCCTCGAGCAAGACGAGTGACCGATACTCCTCGCGCTTTTAGGCGTTCAGCTAAATATGTGCTGGTGGCCTCCCCTTCAGGAGAGCTTCCGGTAGCCAGTAAAACTTCTGTTATTTGCTGGTCTGGCTCTTTGGTTCCACTTTCATCAATGCGCTTTAAAAGTTCTTCGATCTTTAATTCGTCTGGGCCAATTCCCGAAAGTGGAGCTAATGCCCCCCCTAAAACATGGTATAAACCATTGAAGAGACCGGCGGCATCCAGGGCTAAGAGGTCGGCTGGTGTCTCCACCACACAGAGTTGGCTGCGGTCGCGTCTGGGGTCAGAGCAGCGTGGGCAGGGGTCTTCTTCGGTAAAATTGTGGCAAAGGGAACAAAATTTAATTTTTTCCTTTACTTCAATTAACGAATCGGCTAAAGCACGCAAATCGTCTTCTGGCTGGCGCAAAAAAAACAAAGAGAGTCTAGTTGCACTTTTGCGGCCTAAACCAGGTAGTTTGCTCAAACGTTCAATTAAATTTTCTAAAGCTGGGGGAGTACTCTTCATTATTTTTAAATATTCCAAGTTTTTGAGTATAAATTTGATTATCTAATGTATTATACTGATATTAAAAATTTTAGCAAGAGCACGACAGGGCCGACGCATCTAAATTTTTGCCGCTCGCCTTGGGGGTGCTTCTCCAAAAGCTTCCTTATTTTAACTCCTTCGGCTTCCTCCGTCGCCACTAAGTTCATGATGTTCCAACAAATTAGATTGACGTGAAAACTTTCCTTGGGTCGCTACAAAGTTTATGATATTGTAGTAAAATTGAAAAATGTCTTAATTTTTTCAGTATCGACAATTTAGTCTTTCCTTATGAAAATAGAATGGATTATTTGTGAAAATTAGCAAAAAACGAGCAGATGAACTTTTGTTTTCTTTGGGGCTGGCCCAAAGTCGCAGTCAAGCCCAGGCTCTCATCATGGCCGGCGGCATCAAAGGGACGAATCCCCATGACGGGCGGGAAAAAGAAGTGCGCAAGGCCGGGGAGTTGTGGCCGGAAGATGCTAGCTTTACTCTGGCGGCTAAACCACGCTTTGTCAGCCGTGGCGGGCATAAACTGGAAGGTGCTCTGAAGGATTTCGGCCTTGACCCAAGTGGCTGGAAGGTCTTGGATTTAGGGGCTTCTACCGGTGGTTTTACCGATTGCCTCTTGCAATGGGGGGCGGCAAAAGTTACGGCCGTTGATGTGGGGCGCAACTTAATTGCCGGCTCTTTACGTCAAGATGAAAGGGTGACGGTTATTGAAGGGGTCAACGCTCGTTACTTGACCGAAAGTTTGGCGGAGAAAGATTTTGACTTGGCAGTGATGGATTTATCTTTTATCTCTTTGGAGCTTATTCTTCCTCAGGCGGCCGGTTTTGTTAAAGCGGAAAGCGGCCTTTTATTGGCTATGGTTAAGCCTCAATTTGAAGTTGGGCGGGCCAAGGTTGGCAAAAAGGGAGTGGTGCGTGACCAAGAAGCCATCGATGCTGCGGTGGATAAAATAGCGGCTTTGGGGCCACAATTGACGCCGCCTTTTGGCGAAATAGGCCGGGCTCAATCGCAGTTGCCGGGCCCTGAGGGGAACCGTGAAGTTTTTATTTTATTTGCTAGATAATATTCTAGATTAGTTTAGTCCATATATCGGCGGGGCTCAAGACCGGGGACGACTTTCAGAAGTTGCCCGAAATTTGAGCCCCATAACTCGCTGGCGCTCAGACAGTGGGCCTCAAAATTTGCGGCCAACTTCTGAAAGTGTCCCCGGTCTTGAGCCCTTGCTCTAACGCCGCTTTAAAACTTCATCTGCCTCTTTTATTTTCCCGGCCATTTCCTTTTGTTTCACATCAAAAAGTCTAGCCTCTTCAGGGCTAAGGCTTAAACGTTTGAGATGAGGCGGCAAGGTCGGGAAAAATTCTTCCCCTGAGGCTTGTTTTTCTTTAATATAGGCAACTTCATCTTGAAACGTTGTGATTAATCCTTCCAGGTGAGCCAAGCGCAAAGCTTCGTGGGCTTGGCGCACCATGGGCCCGCGCGGAATTCCCAAGGCCATTAAATCATCCCCATTGCTAAAGGGTTCAACTAAGCGGTAAGTGGTTAAATAGCTGACCCCGGCTTGGCTGAGGTCTTTATTTTTTGTTTTAGCCATGATGAAAAGCACGCTCGGCCAACTCAAACCGCTAAATATTTGGTAGATTAAGCTGGGAGTTAAATTACTTTGCGCTTTGCGGAAATGTTTTAAAATTTCGCTTGCTCTGGTTTTTTCGTGGGTTAAAATAAGGGCATCTTTTTTCTTCAGAGTCAAAGAGTTGGCCAGCTCGGCCAGCTCAGGCACTTTGAGCTGTTCGGTGAGAACTAAAAGGTAAACGAGCCAAATTTGCTCCAAATGCTCAGGAGATGTTAAAGACAACCAGTCTCGCACTTGACGCACTTTAGTAAACTCATTGAAACTGGTTGGTTTGAGTTCAATTTTAGGGTGAATAAAAGGTAAGAGCTTAAATTCGTGAAGCTGTTTTAAAGCCGGGCCGGGATCTTCCTCACTCAAAATGATTTTCATTTCATTGAGTAAGCGACGGCGGTCGAGCTTGGTTAGAAAGTTGTTACGCACAGCCCCTTCCAAAAGGGAGGCTGTCATTTTACTTATTTTAAACTTCAAGCGGCTTTCAAAGCGCACTGCCCGAAAGGCCCGCGTGGGGTCTTCCACAAAGCTCAAGTTATGTAAAACCCTGATGTAACCATCTTTAATATCTTGATAACCGCGATAAAAATCAATAAGTTCACCAAAATGAGTGCTGTTTAAAGCAACAGCCAGACTGTTTATGGTAAAATCACGGCGGTATAAATCCATGCGCAAGGAACCCATCTGCACCACAGGCAAGGCTCCTGGGGATTCATAATATTCCTGTCTGGTGGTTGAAATATCAAGCACATAACCTTCGGCAGTTTCTAAGGTGGCTGTTTTAAAGCGAGGGTGGGCGATGATTTTTGTCACTTTCAAGGTTTGTTGAACTCGAGCAATAAAATCGTCGATGTCGCCATCCATAGTCAAGTCAATGTCTTGGCAGCATTGCCGCATGATGAGATCACGCACGCAACCACCCACCGCATAGAGCTTGACTCCGGCTTGGTCGGCAATGGAACCCATTTGTTGAAGCAGATTCACCAGGCCCAAGGGCATACATTCTCGCATTAAAGGGGCCACATTGCGACGGCTTGGTTCGTTTTGCTTTTTACCGGGCCGTTCACTTTCATCGTGGCTGGCGGCCAGAACTTGAAGTAAATCAGTGCGAGTAATGACTCCCACCGGGCGCTCGCCTTTGACTACCGGCAGAATACGCTGTTTGCGGTCGACAATAATTTCTTTAATCTTGTTGAAATCAGCTTCCGGCGGAACGGAGATGAACTCGGTGTTCATAAAATTGCTGACTTGGTAATTCAAAAGGCCGTGGTAAAGAGCTTTGGAAATGTTGTGTTCTGAAATAAAGCCCATCACCTTCCCGTCATGATCCACCGCCAGAAGAACGTTAATGCTGAATTTAATGAGGATGTCCCGGGCTTCTTCCAAAGTTTGCCACGTGCCAATGGTGATGGGTGGGGAAACCATTAAGTTATCAGCTTGGTAGAAAGCCCCCAAGGTTTTGAGCAAAATGGCTTCCAATTCCTGTTTGGCTTGGGTGAGGCTCATATCTTTAATGCTGGCGGCGGCAGCTGACGGGTGGCCTCCTCCGCCAAAATTACGGGCAATTTCAGCGGCATTAATTTCGCCCAAGCGAGAACGAATAATCAGCTGCACTTTGTTATCCATTGCAACTAAAAGAAATAAGGTTGAAAGGCCCATTATTTCCATCATTTTATGGGCCAAAACTGCTATGTCGTCTATGTAATTTTCAATTTGGGTCGCGGCAATAACCATGCTTAAACCACGGACTTGGTGAGTTTCAGCAGAGTTAATGAGCTCATTTAAAAGGGCCAGCTGCTCCGGAGTCAATTCACGCACCGTCAATTGGGAAATAACCGCCAAATCGGCTCCTCGTTTTAAGAGTTCAGCCCCGGCCCAATAGTCTTGAGTTGTGGTGGAGCTAAAAGTAAAGGAGCCCGTGTCTTCATATAAGCCTACGGCCATCATGGTGGCTTCTTCCGGCAAAATTTCCACTCCGCAACGGTCTATTTCCGCCATTAAAATCGTCACTGTTGCTCCCACCATTTTCACCACTTCAATTTGCCCTTCCAGATCGCCGGGAGCATCGGGGTGGTGATCGTAGAGGTGAATATCGAGTTCGGGATTCTGTAAGACTTCAGCCACTTCGCCCAAACGGCTTGGCTGGCGAGTATCCACCACCACCAAACGTCCGACTTGGCTCAAATCAACGTCGTTCACTCGGGCCGGTTCGATTAAGTGGATGAGGGATTGAATAAAAAAATGGCGTAAATTTTTTTCCGAACCGCCGGGGAAGACTAAAAGCGCTTCAGGATAAAGTTTGCGAGCCGCAACCATGGAGCCCACGGCATCGTAATCGGGGTTGAAATGAGTGGTGATAATTGTCAGGGGGCTGTGTTTTTTAGAACGAGTTTTGGTGTTCATAATTTTTCCACTTCAGCCGGTTTGCGCGGGTGAAACTCTTCATGGATGCGTCCCAAGCGTTCGGTCTCTACTTTTAAATAAATCTCCGTAGTGCTTAAGGAGGCGTGGCCAAGCATCATTTGCACGGCCCGCAGATCGGCTCCTCCCTCCACCAAATGGGTTGCAAAAGAATGCCGAAGCACATGGGGGCTGATTTTCCCCAAGCCCAAATCGGCAGCATAGCTTGCTAAAATCCGCCAAAAATATTGCCGCGAAAGGCTCCCTCCACTTTTATTTAAGAAGACAACTCCACGGCTTTGGTTTGTTGCTAAATGGGGCCGCCCCAATTTTAAATAAGCGGCCAAAAGCTCTGCCGCCACTTCCCCTATGGGAACAAGGCGTTCTTTGTTGCCTTTGCCGCAGACACGCAAGAAAGAATCTTCCAAGTTAATTTGGGCAAGGCTTAATGAAAGAAGCTCTGAAACACGTAAGCCGGCTGAATACATGAGCTCAAACATGGTGCGATTGCGTAAGCCCAAAGGGGTGTCGGTCTGTGGGGCCGAAACGAGCTTGAGCATATTTTCCGCTGAAATGGCTTTGGGTAGGCTCTGGGGCAAACGTGGGCTTGTCAGGTGATGGGCCGGGTTTTGGTCGATGATCTTTTCCTCTTCCAAAAAGCGGCAAAAAGCCCGCACAGCTGAAAGATGTCGCGCCCGGCTTCGGGGAGCCAATTTTTCGGCAATCTCCACTAACCAAGCCATGAGCTGGTTACGATTAACTTGGGGCCACGTTGTAAGGCCTCGCTCTCCCAGCCAGTTAAGAAAGCCGGATAAATCCCGTCCGTAAGCGGCGATAGTGTGGGGCGACAAGTTACGCTCCACTCTCAAATGCCCTAGGTAAAGGTCTAAAGCTTGGTCAAATGGTTCCGGCAGATTCGTTTGTTTTGGTGAGACTCTTGGCTTCATGTATTAATTATTGTATAATATTACCTGATTTGTCAATTTTCTTTTTACTCTGAGGTTGGGAAATCTATTTTCAAGAATTTTTGGGAGA
The DNA here is from genome assembly GCA_964368195.1 of uncultured Thermodesulfobacteriota bacterium. Taxonomy (GTDB): domain Bacteria; phylum Desulfobacterota; class Desulfarculia; order Adiutricales; family Adiutricaceae; genus Adiutrix. The sequence goes on along the minus strand of CAYJAF010000020.1, from coordinate 11,695 downwards.
AAATCTTGTTTTAAATATTTTTTCCACAAAATTTTTTAAATAGATTTCTCTGACTCTGGGCTAATAATCAAAGTGAAGATATGCAAATAAATAATCAAAGCTTGGCTGATTTCGATGTAGCCTTGTGCCCCACCGAAGGTTATTTAGCCGGCACAGACGAGGCCGGGCGTGGAGCTTTGGCCGGGCCGGTGGTGGCGGCCGCCGTGATTTTGGATCCCTCTTTGGACTACCCCGGGGTTAATGATTCCAAAAAGTTGAAAGCGGCTTTGCGCCAAAGCGCTTATGAAATGATAACTCAAAAGGCCATCTCGTGGGCTTGGGCCGCAATAGAGGCTCCGGATGTTGACCGCCTCAACCCGCTAGTTGCCTCCATGGAGGCCATGAGCCAAGCGGTGGCGACCTTAGAGCCGAACCCGAATTTAGTGCTCGTAGATGGTAATGCCAAGCCTCCCTTATCCGTCCCTTTTAAAACGGTAGTCAAAGGTGATAGCCATTCTCTGGCCATTGCGGCGGCTTCCATCATTGCCAAGGTTACCCGAGATCGCTTGATGGTGGAATATCATCAACAATATCCCCAATACGGCTTTGCCCGCCATGTTGGTTATGGCACGAAAATTCATCTGGAAGCCTTGCGGCAACACGGCCCTTGCCCCATTCATCGCTTGACTTTTAGGGGAGTCTGCCCGGAACCTATTGCGGCCAAAAGCCTTTTTGATGCCCTCGATATTCCAAAGGTAAGTTGATTAATGGCCGACCCACGCCACGAATTGGGCCGCCGCGGGGAGGAGTTAGCTGCCAAGCACTTAGTCGCTTTAGGTTACCGCATTTTAGGGTGCAATGTGGTGAATAAGCTTGGCGAATTAGACATTGTGGCCGTAGATGGTCAGACAATCGTAATAGTTGAGGTTAAAGCCCGAGCCAAAAGCACTCTTGCCCCGTCTTTGGCTGTTAATTTTCGCAAACAGCGTAAGCTGATTCAAGTGGCTACATTGTATTTAAAGGAAAAAGGCTGGCTGGAGCGGTCGGTGCGCTTTGACGTGGTGGAAGTCAGTGGGCCTTTGACGGCAATCCCTCGGATTCGTCATTTGAAAAGTGCGTTCACCGCTTTATAGTATTTGAAGAAATGCCAATTAATTAGCATTTCCTTAAAATGTTTCACGTGAAACATATGACGGAAGTCCCAAAATTTGATAAAGAAATGCAAATGGAAAAAAAACTAACAGCCGGGCTCTATTTAGTCCCCAGCCCTTTAGGCAACTTAAGTGACCTGACCTTGCGGGCTATTGAGGTTTTAACCGGGGCTGATATTGTTCTGGCCGAAGACACCCGCCGCTCACTTAAGCTATTGAATCACTTGGGTTTACGGAAGAGCCTTCTCAGCTATCGAGAACAGAACCACCAGCGGATGTGGCCGAAAGTTGCCGAGATGTTGGCCGATGGAGCCGCCATCGCCCTTTTGACCGATGCCGGGTGTCCATCTGTCTCCGATCCCGGGGCGGAATTGGCTCGAGCCGCCGGAGAGGCCGGGTTTGCTGTCTGGCCGCTACCGGGCCCGTCGGCCGTTACTTGCGCTTTAGCTGCTTCCGGCTTTTCGGCAGATCGTTTTTTTTTCGCTGGCTTTTTACCTTCTGCGTCTAAAGAACGGCGCAAATTTATAGAAGGTTTAGTCCCCTTTCCTTGGACTTTGGTTTTCTTTGAAGCTCCCCACCGCTTAGCTGATTCATTGGCCGATTTAACCGTTGCCTTGGGGCCGCGGCCTTGCTTTTTAGCCCGTGAGATGACCAAGCTCCATGAGGAATATCTGGCAACTGATTTAGCGGCCCTGACAGAAGATGTTGAAAAAAATCCCCGTCAAGGAGAAATAACTTTAGTGGTCGGCGGCAATGAAAGCCCCCCAACTATTGAGCCCTTGGATGAGGCCGAAATCTGCGCCATTGCCCGCCAAGATAATCGCCCAACTAAGGCCCTAGCCGCCGAGTTAGCCGCAAGCACCGGGCATTCTCGCAGTAAGATTTATGGGCTCATTGTGGCGGCCAGACAAGAGGGCGAAAAGAGGTAAATGCCATTGCCCACCAGGCACCTTAAAGAGCTGAATACTTTTACAAAGCTGGTCATTTCTTGGGGCGGAAGCCAAGCTGTGCGGGGCCTCAAGCGGGGGAAAGCAGTTTCCGCCGGGGAGCTTTTGGCCCGGCACCCATCACCGGACAAAGGAGACCTTAGCGCAGCGGCGGCCGGATTCATTGAAGAAGTAAACGAGTGGGGCATTGTGCTTAAATGTGATCCCGGCGCAATTGGTGAAACTCCGCAACCACGTCCTTTAAAATCTTTGGAAGGAATTTCTTTAGCCCAAACTTTAAAAGAGCTTGGCTTCAGTTTCCCTTTATTAGATTTGAAAATAGCTCCAATCATTAGCCTTTTATCGCCGGAGCCCGGCCTTGATTATCACGGCACTCTTTTAGCAGAACACAAAGAGACGCTAGGCGCCGGGCTCAATCTTCTTGGGCAGCTCTACTCCGATCGCCAAATGGTATTAGTTGGGGGCCTGGTGAATCCCTTCCCGCAAGTCCCGCTGGTAAATATTTCTCCCGCCTACCCTTGGGCTTTGCCAGAACTTATCCGCCAAAAAATTGACGGGAAAAATTCTTGGCCAAAATCGGAAAAGCTACAAAACCACGGCGTTTTTACTCTGCGTGATTTATTTTTTCTGGGCCGCACGGCCCGCACCGGCTTGCCGCAGACCAAAACTATTTTGACCCTAGGCCAAGCTGATTATTTAGCTCCAATAGGCGCACCGCTCATTGAGCTTTTGCGCTTTGCCAACTTGGCCCCCGGCCCGGGAGAGGCTGTTGTGGCCGGCGGGCTTGTGCGAGGGCTCACCTTGGCCCGTCTGGAGCAAGGCTTGACTTGGGAAACCGAGGCCCTTCACTTGCGAAAGAAAATTCCAATCGAGCCTAAAATCCGTCCTTGCTATGATTGTAAGGAATGTCAAAGCCATTGCCCTTTGGAATTGCCCGTGGCCCGACTTGCAGCTTTAGAGCCTGATTTATGGCTCAGACACGGGGCTTTAGATTCACTGAAAGAGTGCCTCGCTTGTGGGCTTTGCGCTCTTGTTTGCCCGGCTAAACGCCCTCTTTTGAGTTTGGCCCGCTTGGCCCAAAGGAAGTAAAAAATGGCCGTCAAACGCCACATAGCCCAAACGGACGGCCCTTTTATAGATTTGCGGCGGCATCTGTGGCTGAAGCGTTTAAAATATTGGCTAAAGACTTGTGTTTATTTTTGGCGGCGCCCAAAATTAAAAGATGAAGGGCCGCCGTCTCAAGCTTCTTCTTTGCCGGTGGCACCTAAATCAGAGACGCAAACTTGCTTGCGCTGTGGGCATCTGGGGGCGGCTGAGCGTTTGAGCCATTGGGCTGGGCTTCCCAGTTGTTATTTGGCAGCTCAGCATGATGATGGATTCTTACTTTGCCCTTACGGTTGCTTGGCTTTAGGTGATTGCATTCGCGCTTGTCCTTTTGGGGCCATTCAATTGGATCTGGGGCTTTTCCCCGTGGTCAATCCTCACCTTTGCCAAGGGTGCGGCACTTGTCAAAAATCTTGCCCAAAAGGGCTTTTGGTAAGTGCTCCCAAGGGGCCGAATCTTTTAATACCGTGTGCTTCTTTGGCTAATTTGAAGCAAAATGCCAAGTTTTGCCCCCGTTCTTGTTTGGGTTGTGGTAAGTGTCGTAAAGCTTGCCCGGGTGGAGCCATTAGTCGCCCGAATGCTCAAGGAGCCTTTATCATCGATGAAGTCAAATGCCGCCTTTGGCGTCCTCAATGCCAAGAAGTATGTCGCAAAGTTTGCCCGCGAGGAATAATAACGTCAATCTAATTTGATAGAACATCATGACATTATGCGGCGACCCAAGGAAAATTATAAATTAGTTTGACGTGATTACTTTGCAAGAAAAGTTTAAGTAGGTTATAATATCTTTTAGTTACCCCCTTGTAGCTAAAAAATAAGTTTTAGAATATCTGGACTTCAGAAAGTAGAAAAATGGTAAAAGAATTAACAAGGGAAAAAGCCTGGGAAATTTTAGCAAAATATACCGAAACCCCCGCTTTGCGCAAACACGCCCTCGCCGTTGAGGCCGCCATGGTGGCTTTTGCCAAAGCCCATGGTGAAGACGAAAACGTCTGGGGAGTTGTGGGTTTGATTCATGATTTAGATTATGAAAAATTTCCTAGTGAACACTGCGTTAAAACCGCTGAAATATTGCGAGAACATGAAGTGGATGAATTCTATATTCGTGCGGCGGTGAGCCATGGCTACGGCATTTGTACCGACATCAAACCCGAGAGTTTGATGGAAAAAGTGCTCTATACTGTTGATGAATTAACGGGTCTTATCAATGCTTTGTGTTTAATGCGGCCGTCAAAGAGCGTTTTGGATTTAGAGCTGAAATCTGTGAAAAAGAAGTTTAAAGATAAATCATTTGCCGCCGGGGTCAACCGAGAAGTTATTGTCAAGGGTTGCGAAATGTTGGGGCAAAACTTGGATGATGTGATTGCCTTGACCATTGAAGGTATGAAACAGAGAGCCGAAGAAATTGGCCTGAAGGGTAGTTTGTAATTCCTTGACGCCAGGTAACCGTCCACAGGCGAAGTGCAAGTAAGAGGACTTATGGCAAAAAAAATAATTAAAATTGATGCTGAAAAGTGTATTGGGTGTTGGCTTTGTGCTGAAACTTGTCAGCAAAGCGCCATAGAAATGGTGGATGGAAAAGCGAAAGTTGTGCGTGATGACTATTGCGATGGCCTTGGCAATTGCTTGCCTGTTTGCCCGGTGGAAGCTATTTCTTTTGTGGAGCCCAGTCCCACAGAAATTAACACAGCTGTGAAATCACTTAACCCTGCGGCTCAATGCCCTGGAGTTTGCGTTGGATCTGTTACTTCAGGCGATAAGCTTCTTTCCGTATCAAAACCCCAATTAAAATCAGAATTGCGGCAATGGCCGGCGCAGCTAAAACTTGTGCCCACAAACGCCCCCTATTTTAACCAAGCTCATTTACTCATAGCCGCTGATTGTGCAGCTTATGCCTATGCTAATTTCCACCAAGAATTTATGAAAGATAAAATTACCCTAATTGGCTGCCCCAAACTTGATGCGGTGGATTATAGTCAGAAATTAATTGAAATTATTGCGGAAAATAACCTTGAGTCTGTAACGGTTGCCCGCATGGAAGTGCCCTGTTGTGGGGGCTTGGAAAGAGCGGCTCTAGAGGCTTATCAGGCTAGCCGCAAAGCTATTCCGTGGAATGTTGCCACAATCTCCATTGACGGTAAAATTTTGCTATAACTCCTCTGAGTTCCTATGCTTTTTTTGGTTCGGTCAGCTTCAGATTGGGGGCAAAGCCGGGGACACTTTCAGAAGTTGACCGCAAATTTTGAGGCCCACTGTCTGAGCGTTAGCGAGTTATGGGGCTCAAAATTAAGGCCACTTCTGAAAGTTGTCCACGGCGAAGCCCTACGCCCCGGCGAACAGGGCGAATAAAGTCATTCACCTTGGTCAAAAGCTCGCCAGGCTTCCAGCTGGGAGTTCCGCTGGTTTTGGGCATCTTTAATGAAATCGCCCAAATCCTTATCTGTCAAAGTTAAAATCTCTTCTTTGGCTGAGAGTAAGCCCTTTTGGAAGGCGGCACCTAAACGCCGCCGAGCCCTATGCCAAATAAAGTAAGTTAGAATTAAATCTCCCCCCACACTCGCAATAAGCCACGGCATTGCCGAACGTAAAGCCGCACTCACCGTGGCCACCGGCCCTTCATAGACTCCATTACTTTCGGCCCAAACAAGTAAAATTCCGGCTAAAAATGGCCAGAGCCACAAAAAAAACGAATTTGTGACAAAGGTTTTATTTAGCCTGCCCATCAGGTTTTCATTGATAATTTCAGCTCCTTGCCGGGCGAAGGCATCTTGCTTCCATGGGGGCAGGGGCTTTATTATCTCCTTTAAATCTTCCCGACAGCCGGCCAGATAATTTGTTAGGCCAATGATTTGCGCTTGAGGCTCAATGGTAGAATGGGGCGTTTTCCGTTGTAAAACTACATTAATAAATGTTGTTATGTCGGTGAAAAAGCTCAATAAACCACCGGTATTTTTTTGCAAAGCATCAAAGTGTGGAAACACGTAAGCCTCTTGTTGCAACGATAGCAAGGCCAAGTCTCCTTCCAAACTAGTATTCGGCTTAAAATTAAATTTTTTTAATGCCTCAACTTCTTCTTCCCACACTTTTGGCTGAGCCGCGTTCTGAAAGCTCTCCTTTAAGGCGATATAACGAGTGTTTAAATTGCCCATGGCCACAAGTTGCCGCATTTTTTCCGCAGCTAGTTCCGCCAGACGCTCCCGCAAGGGGGCCAAGCCCCCGGCTGATTTATCTTCCGGGTAGCCAAGTCCCTCGGCCGCTGAAACAGGAAACAGAGACGCTTCAGTCCAATTAAGGTTTTGCAATTCTCTTTCAAGGGCACCTAAAATGTAAGGTTCAGCTTGAGGGTCATGGGAATTTTTCCGCAGTTCATCAACTTTATTGAGTAAGACCATTTGTGAACTTGCGGCCACCAGTTTTTGCACTTCGGCAAAAAGCTCATAAAAGCGACGGTCGGCATATTTGTTATAATCGGTTAGCCAAACCACTAGATCCAAATTTTTCAAACTGTCGTTAACTATTTGGTGGTGTTTTGTTTCTAAACTGTCGAAATCGGGAAAGTCGACAACAGCAATGCCTTTGAGAGTCTCCAGGTGGTGGATTACTTCTTGCCCCTCTATGTTTTGGGGGAGGACAAAATCTTGGTGACGATAAATAACAGCTTTTGTGCTGGTGGGGCGAATGGGGCTGGCGGCTGAGATTTCGGCTCCGGCCAGAGCTGAAATGAGGGTTGATTTCCCGACCCCTGTGCCGCCTAAAATACCAAGCACAAGATTGCCATCAACTAAGCTCAGAGCCTCTTTTAAATCTTGAACTGCGCCGCTTAAACGCCTTTGATCTAAAGAGCCTTCTCGCCACTTGGGGCGAGTTTCTAAAAGGGCTTCGGCTGAAGCTACCAAGTGCCGTCCCTCTTTTATGGTGTCGTGGTGGGCCATAGGCGGCGTCCCTCCTCTTTTAGTTTATCCCAAGCCGACCAAAACTCGTCCCCCACCTTTATTTGCGCCAGCTCAGTCGCTATAAATTGACGGTAACGCTCCCCTTGGGCTTCGAAAATAGCGGCCAGATTTTTTTGATGTTCTTCCTTGGCCCGCTTTTCGAAGCTGGCTAAATTTTCTTTGGAGATAACAACCCCGGTGAGCTTACTAATGAGGGGCCCCAAAGCTCCACCGGCCAAGACCTCCGCCCCCGGAAGCCCCCCGCTTTGAAGCCAAAAGCCTGTGACTAAACCAACGTGCATGAACTGAACGCAATAAAAGGCCGCTTTTTGTCCCAATGGGAGCCCGGCGAGTAGACGTTCTGTTTCTATTTTTAGCCAGGCATCGAGGTGGCGATCCATGGTTTGGTATTTCTGCCGGATTTCAGCCGGTGTAAAATCTAAATTGGGCAAGGTAAAAGGAGCTTCTAAAGTGGAGCTCAGAGCTGCGCTCAAACTCATGGCTTCTTTGCGCACGGCTGCCACTAGGGCCTCTTGAGCGGCTTCGGTTAGGTTTTCGGTTAATTTTTTTGGTTCTTGTGAGCCGCCAAAAACTTTACTTAGCCCTTCCTTGAGCGCAAGCAGAGGGAGGCCCAACAGACGCCTCGGCGCCGCCCAGAGATCAGAGCGTTGCACTAACTCGCTCAAATTTTTTAGTAAAGTGTCGCGCGTTTCCCCCGATAAATTCAAGCTGAGCCGCTCTTGGGAACTGAGAGCCCACTGGCGAATGATTTCGTCTACGGCTAAACGAGCTTCGTTTAAAGCTTTACCTCGGCGAGTGAGACTCGGGGCTAAATTCTCACAGAGCAAAGCATCCAACTGAGATACATTTTCCGCCGCCCTTTGAGTGACTAAAGTGGCTTGTTGGGCCCCGATGTCGCAGAGCCATTCTTTCAGCTCAGAGCGCGGCAGAATCAAGCTACTTAGCCCCACGGCCGTCTCTTCCGGCCAAGCAATAACGGGAGTTGTAAGGCCAACTTCTTTGAGTCGCTCTAAAAAATCATCATAGGCCGCTTGAGCGGTGACGCGGTTTAGAACAATTAAAAGGGGACGTTTTTCTTTAATTTCAGCGCTTAAAAAATCCCAAGTGCTTTGGTCGGCATATTTGGCTTGGTGGGCAACTAAAATAAGGCCGTCAGCGCGCCTGGCCATGTCCAAGGCTTGGTGTTGATTTTCTATTCGGACACTGTCAAAATCGGGAGTATCAATGATAGCCAGACCTTCCGGCCAAGCCCACGGAGGGGTAAGGGGGGTGGTTACTAAAAGCTGCTGGGCGGCGGCGGTTTCGTTTGAAAAAGATATTTCAGCCCGCTTTTCAAAATGATATGTCGGTAGGAAATCGGCTTTTACAATTTTGGCTAAAGTAGCCGCCGGAGCCACCAAAACAGGGGAAGCTGTGAGCGGGCGGCGGTAGCCGGAAGGGCTCACGGCTCCTCCGGCTAAGTAGTTTAACAAGTGAGATTTCCCGGCGCCGGTGGGCCCGCAGAGGGCAATTAGACAAGGAGCATAAGGATGGGCCAGGCGATCTTGCAAAATATTTAAGAGCTTTTGCCCCTCTTTTAAAATGGCTTTATCGGGCAAAAAAGGAGCCAAGTTTTCCAAGCCGTTATTTATAATATTTATATTTTCAGCTCGTTGTTGGGCGTCCATGGGGTCTCCTTAAAGACACGCTACCTTTCATGAGCCTTCACGGGATGGAAAACCATGGGTTGTCCTCTCGTTTTAGCTGCGGTGAAAAGCGGAGTTTTGCAGCGGCGATTAAATAAAATTACGAGTTTTAATGTTATCCAGTTGAGCTAGAAGTTTATTGTATTTCGACAGGCGACATTGCGGGCAATGGTTCGAGCAGAAATTCCCGTGAGCCACAAGAGAAATTTGCTTGGCTCGCTCCTCGCCGTGCCATATATCGTTAAAACTGTTTTCTGTGAGCCAGCCAATGGGTTCAGCTGTGGCTTCCATATTGAGGCGGCCGCAGAGCCAAACAGCTCCGTCAGCTCCGATGACGGTGGTGAGGCTATGGGCCAAACAGGGGAGATGGTGGTTGCCGCCGGTTTCGTTGTCAGTGAGGGCCGCAAGGTTCACTGAGAAAGAATCGGTGCTGAAATCATTTAAAAAATTCATATTTTCACTGCTTACCAATGATGGGTGGTCAATGACCGGCCTTATTTGAAGGTAGGCCAGTCCCAATGAGCGTAAATGACCGGCCAATTTAGCAAGGTCATCGGGGGCGTCATTGTGTTTGGTCAGGACATAGCCCACTCCCAACGTGAGGTGTGGCGCAATTTTCTTTAGTTCAGTAATGTTCGCCATGACTCGGTCGAAACCAGCCAGGCCCTTGAGGGCCAGATATTGTTCTTTGGTGGCGGCATCTAAGCTCACCCTGACCCATTCGAGTTGTGGGTAGAGCTCCGCCAATTTGGGGTCGTTAAATAGTTCCAAACCGTTGGTAATGAGCCCCACAGCCAAGCCGTAACCAAGAGCCACCTTTACGGCTTGGCTCAAGAAATGAGCTAAAGTGGGTTCCCCGCCTCCTTCAATGGTGATGCCCCTTGTGCCGCCCTCGGCCAAATCGGCGAAGAGCTTTTTTAGAATCGGTAAGTTAAGGCGGTCGGGGGAGCGATGTCGCAATTGACGGTCGGAACACCAAAGGCAATTTTGATTGCAGTCATTGGTCAGGGAAAGCTCAACTGAAATTGGGTAACTCAAATCTCGGCCGGCGGCGCCATTTTGGGTGAGGGCCGCCAGCTTTTGGGGAAAGAGCAAAATTTTCGTAAGGCCAACTTCCATTGGTGAGACTTTAGTGTAAATTAGTTAAAAAACGAATTAAAGTGCGCACGGCAAAGCCTGTGCCTCCGACCGGAGTCCCCGGACGGGAAGCTTCGGCTCGTGAGGGCCCGGCAATATCGATGTGAGCCCACGGAACATCTTCCGGCACAAAACGACGCAAGAACAAAGCTGCCGTGAGGGCTCCGCCGTGGCCGGACATCTTGACGTTAACCATGTCGGCGGTGTCGCTTTTGAGGCTATCTTCGTAAATGTCTAAAAGGGGCAGGGGCCAGAGCTCTTCGCCCATGATTTTAGCCGCTTTTTGTAAGTTTTGGCCTAAAGCTTCATCGGTGGTGAAAAGCCCGGCACACTTATCGCCCAAAGCCACAACACAAGCCCCGGTGAGGGTGGCCAGATCAATGATTAAGGCGGGATTTTGTTCTCCGGCCAAATTGAGAGCGTCTGCTAAAATGAGGCGTCCTTCGGCGTCGGTGTTGGTGATTTCCACGGTTTTGCCGGAGCGTGCGGTGATGACGTCCCCCACTCGGAAGGATCCTCCACCGAGCATATTCTCCACCAAAGGCATGATGGCCACCACGTTAATAGGGAGGCGCAAGCGCGCCACAGCGACCATGGCCCCCAAAACCGAAGCTGCCCCGGCCATGTCGGTCTTCATGCCAACGAGGCTGGTGCTGGGTTTGAGCGACATACCGCCAGAATCGAGAGTCACGCCTTTACCCACTAAAACTACGGGTTTGGCCTCAGGGGCCCCACCTTGATATTTGAGCATGGCCAGATGTGGGCGGTGGTCGCTTCCTTGTCCCACGGCCAAATGGAGGTTGAATTTGCCGCTTGTGAGGGCCGCCTCATCTAAAATTGTGGCTTCTAAGCCCACTTCTTGAGCTTTTATTTGGGCTTCTTGGGCGAAGCTGGCGGGAAAGAGCATATTGGGCGGCATATTAGTCAGGCGTCGGGCAAAGTTCGTGGCATCAGCTACAATTTCGGCCCGGGCGATAATTTCCTCGGCTCTGGCAACTTCCGCTGTGGTGAAGGTGACTTCCTTCAGTGTAAGGAGAGGTGGGGCTTCACTTTTATATTCTGTCTGTCGATAACTGCTCAAAAGCAGGCTCTGGGCCAAGAGCTCCAAAGTTTCAGCGGCTGGAATTTTTTCTAAAACAGGACAAAAGATGTTTAAATCTTTCAGCTGGCGGCTTTGGGCCATTTGCCCGGCCGTGGCCCCGGCCTCGATGAGTTTCGCCGGAGTGAGTTTTTCCTGTTTGCCAAGGCCAATGAGGAAAAGCCAGCCGCCTTCCGGCGTTGGCAAAGAAAGTTGGCTCAAGTGCTCGCCTTTAAAAGCCTCGTCAGTCCAAAGAGAAAGGGTTAATTCGCGCATCGCTGCCGGAATGTCGCCTCGGGTAGCAATATCTTCCTTTTCGCAGAAAAAAACCGCATTATTTTTAAAAATATCGGCAAGTTTATTTAATTGTAATTGCATTATCTTTCTCCCTGGCTCCCCAATTAAGGGAAGTGTAGATTCATCATAAGAAATCGCATCGATCTAATTTTGTAGTGATTTCAGTTGAAATTACTATAAATTTTGTGGAAAAATTATTTTAAAATAAGAGATTTGCCACCAGATTTTCATTTAAATAATATTTCCGGCGTGGGGGTTTGGTTTTTTTTAGAAAATAAAAAAAACCCAAACCCCCCCCCCCAAAAAATTTTTTTTTAAAGGTGTGGGGGGCAACTTTTTTTTAAAAAAATTTTACATAACAAAA